>JAPLSZ010000050.1:4055-6194 GCA_026398385.1 Kiritimatiellota bacterium
GCCCTGCAGCGCGCCGTTGAGAATGGGGGTGTAGAGAAACACGAACGCGATCACGCCGACCAGCGCCAGGCTGGCGGTGGTGGGCGCCCCCAGCGCGACGCGCAGCCAGGGCGCGCCGAGGCACCAGAGCGCCAGGGCCACCAAGCCCCCCTGCGTGATCAGGCGCAGCCCGCGTCGGACGAGGAGCCGCCAGGTTGCCGCATCGTTGCGCTGCACGCATTCGGCCACATAGCGCGCCATGGTGAGCTGCAGTACGCCGGCGGGCACGTTGAGCACGTTCAGCAGGCCGAGCAGCGCCACCAGCCCGGCGTAGTCCACCGGCGCCAGCCGCCGGCCCATCAGCATGTGGAAAAGCAGGATGAAGAACGCCATGACGCCGTTGCCCGCGAACAGCACGCCGCTGTCCCAAGCCAGGCGCCACGCTTCGTGGCGCCGCCAGCGCCCGATCCATGACATAACCCGGTCGCTCATGGCCGCGTCATTCTGGGCGGCGGCACGCGGTAGATGATCACGGCGTCGTTCTCAAACAGCTTTTCGAAACGCTTGTCTTCGGCCAAGGCGCGCACGAAATAATCCGGATAGCAGCCTAAATCCGTAATCGCTTCATCGACCGGCCGGATCAGATGCTTCTTTATCACCAGCGCGCCCACGCCGCAGTGGTGACACATGGTCAGGCGATCCTCATTGGAACCGCGCCAGAATTCCCGCAGCCGGTAACCCAGATACCACTCGTGCGGTGCAGGGAACAAACGATAATTGCCTTCCGGATACATGAAAACTTTATGGGGTTGCGGCGGTGATGTTCGCAGGAACTGAATAGCCGCTTGCAAGGCGGGGGACACCTCGCGCAAGCGGTGCGTCTTGAGCAGCACCAAGCCCCCTTGGAAGATAGCGACCGCCGCAAGCATGGCCAGGATGGTCCGGCTGCGCGGCCAGCGCACGGCCCGTTCCACCAACGGCAGCAGCAAGAAAATCAGGCCCGGCAGGAAAAAGCGCGCATCCGGGGCCGTGCGCAATTGGTAGGCTGTCACCACGGTATAAACCCCACCGACCCACCACAGCCAGGCACCGCCCGGCGCCGGGGGGCCCGCGCCCGTCGGGCGCGCCCGCCACAGTCCAGCACTGAGCCCCAGGCCCAGCACGATCCACAGCAGGACGCCCCCGTAGACCAAGTAATTCACCGGCCGGCGCAAATCTCCGGGATGATTGGCGATGATGACCGCGTGACTGACATTTTCGCGCGGCGACGCAGCAGCTCGCAGCGCCACGGTGGCCGGGGCGGGCGTCGTCCGCGCGCGCATGACTATTCGCGCCACGGCGGATCTGGCCTGAGCGACCGGATAATAGCCGGCGCCGGCATAGCGCTGCAAGGACCAAGCCGTAACCGACAGGGCCCCCACCACTAGCGCCACGCACACTCCGCCCATCAAGCCGAGGCGCCAACCGTGCCCCTCAGCGGCCGTTGCGCAGCGGGACTTCCAAAGCCCATACCCCAGCAACGCCAGATAGGGGGGAATCAAGACGGCGCCCGTAACCTTGATCGCCACGGCCAGGGACAGGAAAAACGCCGACCAGACAAAGCGCCGCCGGCTGAGCAGATAAAACGCCGTAAGCGCCTGGGCGGCCATCGGCACATCCTGGTAGAAGGCGACCGAGAAAATCAGCCCCATGGGCAGCGTAGCCAGCACCAGAACATAGAGCAGCGCGGCGCGGGACTCGACTCCGCCCCGCGAGCGGGCCAGCCAATAACCAACGCATAACAATTGGAGCAGGAAAAAAGCCTGATAAAACTGAATCGCGGCGAAGGAACCTCCGGTCAAGCGGTACAGGCAGGCGCCCAGATAGTGCCAGGCATTCGGATGCGAATAATGCCGCAGCTCCGGCGCGCCCCAGCCGGTAGGTATCGCCGAAACATAATTGAGCGACGGCAACAGGCGCGCCTGCTCGACCAGCATATAGTAGTGCGTGACTTCATCCCCAATCATCGGCTGAGGCGACAGCAGGCCCGTCAGCACCACAAAGCCCACCGCGAGACAGATGATCAACGGTGCGCCCACGCGCGTGCCGCGCCAGCGCGGGCCCGGCGCCCCGGGCTGTGCCGTACCTCCCGCACCCGCCGGCGCTTGCGTCTCAGGCGTA
>JAPLSZ010000050.1:6232-10715 GCA_026398385.1 Kiritimatiellota bacterium
CGGCAGGGCCATATCAAGCCGGGCCTCCACGGCGCGCAGCCGGGCCTCCAGCGCGGCACAGCGTTGGGCCAGGCGCGAACGATCCGCATGCAAATCGGACAGCGACAGGGAAAAATGAAAGGCCACCAACACCAGGAACGTGAACACCAGGACAACCACGGCGGTAACATACGGGACATCCAACACCACCGTGATAAAGGCCAGCAGCACCGGAAACGCCGAGCACACCAGCACCAACAGGCCCGTGATCAGCCACATCAAAGCGTAGCGCTCCTGCAGGTGCGAGCGGCGTATGGCCTCGAAAGTCACAATCAGCACCAGCAGACTCAGCAAGGCCATGAGCAGCCGGATGCGGGTCAGATAGCTCGTGGCCACCAGCCAGTGCAACACGCCGGTGTCCAGCGCCATGCCGACCAGGAGCGCCGCCGCCACCCCCAGCGGCACCGCGACCACCGACCGGATACGGCGATTCCACAGGGCCTCCCCGCACCAAATCAAAAGGGCGATGCCGACCACCGCGGCCACGATGCGCGGCAGCGTGACGCCCGCCCATTGCGAAACGAAGAACAACAGATGATCTAGGGAGGTCGGCATGTTCATGCGGAATGGATCTTCCCCTCGCGGGCATACATCCGGTTGATCGGCCGGACCCGATCCACCAGCAGAGCCAGCCCGACTTTCATGGCAAAATAGAAGGCACCCCACGTCCGGATGGAGGACTGGCCAGCCAGGCGGGGACGGAACCGGACCGGGACTTCAGCCATGCGGTACCCCTGCCGACGCAACAACGCCAGCGCCTCCGGCTCGGGATAATCGGTCGGATAATATTGGGAAAAATAATTCATCAACGGACGATTGACCAGCCAGAAGCCGGAAGTCGGATCCGTGATGGAACAGCGGCAGATGCGCGACAAAAACCCGGCCAACATCCGGATGCCAACATAGCGGAAGCGCGTACTGATGCATTTCTGCTCCAGGCCGAACCGCGAGCCGACCACCAAATCCAGTTCATCCCGATCCATCACCTGCAGGAGCTTATGAATTTCCGCCGGCGGGTGTTGACCGTCGCCATCGATGCGCACGATGCGGTCAAAGCCCTGCTCCACCGCAAACTGGAAACCAGTTTGCACGGCGCCCCCCACGCCCAGATTGCACGGCAGGTCCAAGGCCATCGCGCCNCGCGGTCGCATCGGAAGACCCGTCATTAATCACGGCCACTGGCCAGTCCGGCAGCACGGCGTGAATTTCATGCAACAACAGGACCAGGGAGTCCTGTTCGTTGTACGCCGGTATCAACAGGCATTGTTTGAACTTTCCCATGCCGTTTTTATACCATAAATCCAAGGATCAATCCACGACTTCCATGGTGATGGAATGTACCAGAGCACCCAGATCGTCATCGAAGCCACGGACCCCCGCTTTGGCAGGATCATAGGGGTCATCGGCAAAGAAGCGATACACCCCAGTCGCCCTGGCAAAAGACGAGTCCTCCCGGGGGATGCGCAGCCGGACTTGTTTGCCCTGTTCCGAGATGATCAGGGGCAGGCCGGCTGATTCAGCACCGCGCCAGGGCAGATAAAGCAGCAGGGTCTGGGGCCCTTTTCGGCTTGAACCAGCCAACAAAGTAAGCTCGACCGCTTTGCCGACGGGGGGCACCGGTCCCACCACACCACTGCCCTGCCGAGTCCACATGGCCGGAAGGCGGGCGCCCTCCACCGTCTCCAGATTGATATCCCTGCGCCCCCATGGTCCACGCAGTCCCAAGAGTCCGCCGTCCATGATCTTGTGTTGCCGAAGGCCTGGCGTGGCCGGCCCCACGCGCTCCGCCGACAACAAGGTGAGTATGATTTCGTGATTCGAAAAATCAGCCGGCAGATTGGCCTTGGTTCGGACATCGTCCAGCCGGATGCGATGGTATGCCCGGGGAACCATGGTCAACCCCTCCTCGAGCGCAACCGGTTCATACGGCGTCGCAATGGTTACGGCTTGCGTCGTCGCGCATTGTCCAAGCCACGCCATAATTGCCGGCAGTTGCAGCAGGGAAGGGTTCATGCCCAAGACACGCGCACGGTTGTCAACGGCAAATGGCAGACTATGTCGATAGTAGTCAAAAACAGTCAGTTGCCCCTTGAGTTCGGATTGGATGCGACTCACCCACCGCTGGGCTCCCTGTTCGACGCG
Organism: Kiritimatiellota bacterium; assembly: GCA_026398385.1. Lineage (GTDB taxonomy): Bacteria > Verrucomicrobiota > Kiritimatiellia > CAIQIC01 > CAIQIC01 > CAIQIC01. Next base: position 8,414 of record JAPLSZ010000050.1, read on the forward strand.
AGTCCAATACGGCGCGGGCCAGCGCGCCATATTGGCGGCGCCGGCCAACGCTACCAGCGCCATTGCAACCATCCAGACCGGGCGCCGCCACCCGCCCGGCCGGGACAGCCACTCCATGGGCAAACGCGCGACGGTCGGCAACAGGGTCACCATCAACAACATCACCAACGGCAGCAACCGGCGCTGACTCCACAAGCCCATCTGCTCGGCGCCCTTCAAATACAGGAAGATCGGGGCCGTGAATACTGTCAGCCACAACAAGGCCCGCGCGCGTCCACACCCCCCAACGATGACCGCCACAGCGCCGCCAGCCACTATAAGACCAAACGGCCACTGGAGGGCCGACCCGAGTTCGCACAAGCCACCATACACCTGCTGGTGTGGCGCCCAGCGCGTTAGCGCATACACCAACGGCCCTACGGCCCATGCGCCGGCCACCACTCCCCCGCTAACCTTCCAAGCCGACGGTAGCCGCTGTCCACGATCAAGGATCCGGCGGCACGGCAGAAACACCATCGCCAGCAGACTCAACCCCCCGGCCAGGGCGAACAGCGTCGCGATACGATGGGAAGCGCTGGCGCGGAAATTCATGGCCAGGTTGTCCAAGGTGATTCGCCCATAGGGCGCGCACACCCATTGCGTCATGACCAACAGCGGCACGGTCCCCAAGGCAAACCCGGCGATTGCACCAACCCGGTGGACCGGACGGGTGGAGGTCAATACCACCAAGGCCAACAGCGGCAGGGCTATGGCCACAAAGACCGGATGAAAACTCAGCGCCAACCCCAACAACAGACCCAGCACCACCGGTTGCCCGGTATAACAGGACGCCTCCGCCCAGAGCAGCGCCGCCACGCCAATCAATCCGGCGCCGACGGCTTCCGGATAGAAGCCACGGAAACACCAGGCTGGAAGAGGCGTTCCAAAAAACAGCGCCAGGGCAAGCAGCCCGCCCCAAGCCCCGCCCCGGCGATAGCCGGTCATCCACAGGACCAACAAGAAAAGACATCCACAAACCGGGACAAAGTAGTCGTAAACCCGCCCGGGCGCCAGCCGATCGAACCAGCCGGCACACAGGGGCAGTAAGGGATAAAAGAACGGCTCTGTGGTACAGGTATCCAAGTCGTGAACCAGAAAGGAACGATCCCGCGTATTGCGCTCATCCATGTTCGGCAGCAGCATGAACGAATTACGTAGTTCCCGGGGGATCACGGTCAACATCGTATCCGTCTCGTGAAAGCCGCGTCCCGCCGCGAAAGTCAGCCCCATCAACCGGTAACCGGAGTGATCGAGCGCGGTGAAGGTATCCTCATGCGGGCGCAGCAAAACACACCAACCGCCTACCAGCAAAAGCGCCGGAACAAGACAGCGGCGCGCGGATTTTAATGAGAAATGCTTCAGCACCTGACCAACCCCTGTAGCCAACCAATATCGCCGGACGCGCGCGAACGTGCCGGGATCAGGGCCGCCATCACAGTCTGGCCGGACGTGGCCTGGCGGGCCAGTTCGCGCAGGCGGTAAGCCTTGATCCGAATTTTGTCGTGCCTGTTCCGCCATCATCGCCCAAGCCAAGCCCCGCCACACATCTACCGCTTAAGCAAATACGGTGTTCCGAGAACCCTATTGCCAGGAATCCCGCCACCACTCCAGCAAAGCCGAAGGGCCGCATTTCCTGCGCGATTGTAGTGCTCGATCTTAATCTGATGCCGCCCTTGCTGCAACTGTACTACGCCAGGCCGCCCAGGTATCCATCCATGGTCGCCCCAATGATCAATGATTAATTTTTCATCAAGCCAAAGTCGCGACCCATCACAGGATTGAAGATAGAATGTGTACTCGGCTTCCTTGGGTGCCAGTAAAACGCCCTCCCATCGAGCCGAAAAAGAACCCTTCGGCACTCCCCAAGCGGGGCGGCCAAATCCGTAATCTCGTATAATCTGACGCTCACTTCGCCGAGCCTCGGACCGATCGAAGTTTACACCCCTGTAATAAGTCACCCGCAAGCCTCCCGGTGAAATCTCTTTGAGCACCCATACGCCCGGGGCCATCAACCTCTCCGGGCTGAATAATCCTATTACCGCCAAACACAAGACCCACAACAGGAGCCCTTGTCTGCATCGCATCGCGCTCACACAGGGATCGCTTTTGGTCATGCCCGATGGCCCCCCACCATCGGAATGCGGCAATACTTGATGATGCCAACCGCACGCAGGGAAGGCAGATTCTCCGTGGGGCTGAAGCCTGCTGCGGACAGATGCTGTTCTACCGTCACATTAAGACACTGATCGTAAATATAGATCAC
>JAPLSZ010000179.1 GCA_026398385.1 Kiritimatiellota bacterium
AGGGCATGGTGGACCAGGCGCTGCCGATCGCCCGGCGGCGCCACCAGGTCCGTCAGCGTGCGATCCACCCAGCGCGCGAGGCGGCGCCGCAGCCGCCGCGGGTGGAAATGACGGCGCACGATCGCCTCGGCGTCCGCGGGTCCGACGCGGGCGTAGAAGGCGGTCGGTCCGCCGGGCAGCCGCACCTCGACGACCGGCGTCTGATGACACATGCCGACGCAGCCGACGCGCTTCACGTCCGCCGGCGCGTCAAAATCGGCCACCGTGGCGCGCAACCGGTGAAAAAGCGCGTCGCTCCCTTTGGCCATGCAGCACGAGCCCAACCCGACGCGGATTTCTGCCCGGTGGCCCGCGGCGGAGCCGGCGATCGCGTCCACGTCGGCCAGTACGGCGTGACCCGTCGCGAGATATTCCTCGAGCATGGCCGGCACGGTGTCGGCGGTGAGGTGGCCGTAGGTCGAACCCTCCACCTGGACCACGGGCGCCAGCGTGCAGCAGCCGAGGCACGCCACGCGTTCCACGGTGAACTCGCCGTCGGGGCTGGTATCGCCGCTGCCGTGGATGTGCAGGCGCCGGTGCAGGGCGGCGCGGATGTTCTCCGCGCCCTTCACATGGCAGGCCGTGCCGTGGCAAACGCAGACCGTATGGCGGCCCGCCGGTTGCAGGCGGAACTGACGATAAAACGAGGCGACGCCCAGCAGGTCGGCCAGGCGCAAGCCCGACGTGGAGCTGACGCACCGCAGCGCGTCCTCGGGCAAAAACCGGTATTGCCGCTGCAGGCCCTGCAGGATTGGAATCACGGCCTCCGGCCCGTGTCCGGTCCGCGCCAGCAAGGACTCCACGAAAGCCTGGTATGCGTTTGGAGTCATGTGCGCCGTTTCACTTCCGCTCCGGGGCTTCGATGCAGAACAGGTGGTTTTTGCCGCGGAGGTACAGCCGTCGGCCGACGGGTACGGGGCTGGCGCTGCATTCCTCGCCGACCCCGCCCTGGCCCAGCGGGTCGAATTTATCGCCCGCAGCCAACAGGTAGGCGACGCCCTTGCGGCTCAGGAGAATCAGCACTTGGCCGGCGATGGTCGGCGAAGCGTAAAACCGGTCGTCATATTCGTGCACCCACAGCACCTTGCCGGTCTGCAGGTTATAGCACGTGAGCAGACCCTCGCTGTTGACGATGTACAGCCGCTTGCCGTCGCTGACAGGGCTGGTGGCGTCGGGCACGCCGTCCTCGGCCTTCCATGCCAGGTGTGTGGCGGTGACGTCGCCCTGGCCGCCCGCGCGCACGGCGCGGATGGCGGTATTGGGCGCGACCACGACGAACAGGTTGCTCGCCAGGATCGGCGAGGGCGCCACGTCGCTCTCGAGGCCTTTCGCCCGCCAGAGTTCCCGGCCATCCACGGGCTGGTAGGCGATGACGTAAGGGTTGGCGCAGGTGATCAATTGCGGTTGCCCGTCCACCGTGACGACGATGGGCGAGGCCCACGAGCCGCTCACCGGCCGCGGGACCTGCCAGCGATCCCGGCCGGTCAGCGTATCCAGAGCCAACAGGCGCGACTGGCCGTCCTCCGGCTGACCGCGATCGCTTTGGATCAGGAGCCGGTCCTGGTAGATGGCCAGCGAGGCGGCGTAGCCGTAGGAGTTATCCAGCGGGCCGATGTTGCGCGCCCAGACCTGCCGGCCGGCAAAGTCGAACGCGGCGATCAGGCCGTTGGGGAAAAGCGCGTACACACGGCGGCCGTCGGTCACCGGGGTCGGCGCGGCGAGGCTGGTGTCATCACCAACCTTGGGCGCCGGGGGGCGCGCGCCACCGGGCAGCTTGACCAGGGCCGACCACAGCAATCGACCGCTGTCGGCGTCCAGCCGGAAGACGGCGTTCGAGGCGTCGTTGGCGCCGGTGAGGAATACGCTGTTGCTCCAGACGACCGGCGAACTGAGCCCGTGCAGGGGGATGGCGGTGGTCCACCGGATGTTCGCGCCGGTCTTGGCGTCCCAGGTCAGCGGCACGGACGCGGTCGGCGCCACGCCCGACCCGTCCGCGCCGCGGAACGACGGCCAGTTCCGCAGCAACTCCTCCGGCGCGGGAAACGCGGGCGTCTCCGGTCCCGGCGGCGCCGGGCCGCGGGGCCAGCAGGCCGGCGACGCCGGCCGCGGCCAGGAAGACGGCGACCACGGAGACGCCCGCCAGGCGCAGCGGGCGGATTTCCTGCCCGGCCTGGCGTGCGCCCCACGTGGTGGGGTCGGGCGGCCGCCGGCGCTGCCGCCGGACGACATGCGCGCTGACGAGAAAGACCGCCAGCCCGAGCAATAGCGCCCGGACCCCGGTGTGGGAAAGCTGCAGACGGTTGAACGTGTTCTGGCGGAGTTGGAGATCAAGGTGTCGGATTTTTTCTTTCAGCGCCTCGTCCTTCGGGCGGCCGCGCAGTTCCACGTGCAGCCGGGTCAGCGCGCCGGAGTTCACGAGCGTGGACACCTTGCCCTGCGCCTCGTTCCAGCCCAGCAGTCCGCCGAGCAGCAGGACGAACAGCGCCGACGCCAGCGCCAGCGTGTACCCCAGCGGTGGGCGGGTTGGGTTCATGACGGCGCCCCGGCTGCGGGAGCAAGCTGATCTTCCGCCGCGCGCCCCGTCGGCGCGTTCAGCGGCGCCTCGGGCACGGGCCAGCCCAGGCGCTTGAGCTCCTCCGGAC
>JAPLSZ010000300.1:0-17596 GCA_026398385.1 Kiritimatiellota bacterium
GCCTAGCCGCCAGCGGCGAGTTCACCGCCGACCAGATTGCCGAGCAACTGGACGTCAGTCACCGGCAGTTTTTCTATTGGCTCACGGCCCTGAAGCAAGGCGGTGTGGAGGGCTTGCTCGTGCGTAAGCATGGCGGCGGAGTGCCTGCGAGTGTGCAGGGGCCCATGCTCGAGGAACTGCGGGAGGGCTTGCGCAAGGGGCCGTGGAAGCGGGCCAGGGAAATCCAGCGGTGGTTGGCCGATCGCCACCAGGTGCAGATGGGCACCACGGGAGTGTACTACTGGTTGGGAAAATTGGGCGGGGTCTTAAAGGTGCCGCGCAAGACCCACGCCAAAAAAGACGCGGCTCAGAGCGCCGAATTCCGGCAAACGCTCTGCGCAAAGCTCAAGAGCTTGAACGTGGCTGGTGGAAGGCCCGTACGCATCTGGGTGGCCGAGCGAGACCACAGCGTACGACGTGGCGAACATCCCGTGGAAAGACGGCAAAGGCAACGTGGTCAAGGAAGTGGCTGATGCTTGCCGGAAACACGGATTGAGCATGGGCGTTTACATCTACCCGGATGAGCCGCGGTTTGCGAGGAACTTTGGACGCGGCGGCGTCACGGACGACCCAAAGAAACAGGAAGAATGGAACCGGCTCTTTCGCAAACAGTGGGAAGAAGTCCTGACCATCTGCGGCCCTGACCTGGTGCGCGAGGTGTGGTTCGATGGCGGCTGCAAAATCCCCGTGCAAGACATCTTTGACCAGCTCGCGCCGAATGCCGTGATCTTCCAAGGCAGCCATGCCACCCTTCGCTGGGTCGGCAACAAGCGCGGCATCGCGGACAACCCCAACTGGAATTCCCTGAAACTCGCCGCTCTGAAAACCGGCGTCGCCGTGAGCGGCGGATGCTGGTGGACCGCGCCGGGCGAATACACATTGACGGTGGAAGGAAATATTACCCGGAACGACAAGTCCGTCCCGTTCTCGGCCCCGCTCGTGACACTCAAGGCTTCAGAGCCAAAGTGATCAAAGACCGCCACCCGGAACGGCGCCGCCCGGCGTGAACAGGCGCATCCAGTTCGCGCGCGCGCCCTGCACCTTGTCGTACGCCTGCATCTGCTCCGGCGTGAGCACCGACTGAAGCGCGGCTTTCCGGGCCGCGTTGCGCTGCTGGAAAGACTGCGCCCAATCGCCATTCGCCGGACCGCCGGCCTCTGCCTCTTGCAACTGCTGCAGGGTCTGATTGTAGAATACATCGAACACCTGATCTTGCTGCTCGTCCGTCAATTGCAAGTTCCGCTGCAACCGTGACAGTTCGCCGTTGGCCATCCGTTCCGCGTTCGATTGGCGCTCCTCCGTCGTGTATTGCTGGTACGCGGTCCATTGCTCCGGCGTCAGCATCTGCTGCATCTCCGTCTGGGCGTCGGCGTAGAGCGCTCCCAGCGCCTGCTGATCTGCCGGAGCGCCTTTCCCCTGAATCATTCGCGCCGCAAGGTCCCCAGCCGTCGCGAGCTTCCGGTCAATCAAGCCGCGCAGTTGCTGCTCCTGCTGCTCGGTGAGGTTCAGGCGCAGCTTCAGGGTCGCGAGCCGCCCCTCCAGCCGTTGCCGCAAGCCGCCAGTGATCATCTTGCTCACACCCGTCGCAAACGCCTCGTTGGTCACCACGCCCGCGATCAGCTTCCGCCAGTCCTGATTGGTCGCCACCGCGTCGGACGGCTGGCCGTCCGCCGGCACCGGCTCACTGGCCGGTACGGCGATCGGCATCTGCGACCGCGACGGTCGGGGAGCGGGCGTGGCGGCACGCTTGCCGATGGGTCGGACGGTTGGCTCGTCCGCCGCCGGCGCGGGTGGCGGCTCCGGCGGGATGTACAGTTTCCAGAGGGCCAGCGTCACGCCGGCGCCGATGGACAGCCCCAGGATCAAATAGAGCAGTTTCGCTTTCATGGTGTCGAGGATAGGCCTCCGGGTGGCGCCCGTCAAACAGCGAATTCGCTCCGAACAGCGCCCCGTGGCCTCGGCGACGCGGCGGGGGCTATCCGTGCAGCGCGAAAATATGCCGGCTGTGCGACCCGCACGTCACGATTTCGGGCAGGAAAATACCGGATAACAGGCTTGCCAGGCCCAGCCGCAAGATCATCATCGTCCATGAAAACGCTCGGCACCCAGACGACGTCAACGGCTGGGTGGAATCCTCTGCGCGCTGAAGACGACTTTGAGTCGCTGGCCTTCCGTAAAGTCGCCAGTCAGCGGAAGCAGGAGGAAGTTGTCCGTGATGACCGGTTTGCGTTCGCTGCCGGCAAGCATCTGCACGTTCTTCACGCGGTGCGGCAGAAATTGCACGACCGGTCGGCCACCCCAATTCCCTTTCGTGTTCGTCGCGATCTCGAAGGTGTAGGTGCCGCTGCGTTCGCTCAGTTTCTGCGTCCACGCCAACGGGCGCGTCTCCGCCAGTCGCGCCGCCCACGCCGGATCGCCATAGAACGCCACGGTGTCGCGATCCCAGAGCAGGCCGAGCTCGTCGCGGTCACGCACACCAAACTGCTGCGCGAGCCGGTTTGGCAGCGCCGGGTTGGACTCGATGTCGAATTCGCCGAGGCTCACAGCGGCGCTCTTCGGAAACCGGGTTTGGAGTTGGTGAACCAGCGCGAGATTATTCGCCACGAACGCCTCGGCAAAGGTAAAGCGCGCGGCTTGGCCGACGAAGTAGTCGCGGATGCCCCAGCCGGCGTAGCCGAAGAACGTCGAGACGGTGTAGCCGGCCATCTGGTAGGCCCCGCCGCTGTGCAGCCACGCCAGGGTCATCGATTGCCGATCGGGTATCAGGCCGATCAGACAGTTGCCGCATTGATCGGGAACTTCTGGCCCTGCAGGTCGAGCCCAAAAAGCTGCCCGTCCTGGCATCGGAACTGGCCGTTGCGGTATGCGTAGCCGATCTGCCAGTCGCGGGACGTCGCATGGCCCGAGGTCATGAAGAACTGCGGACGAAAGGTGTTGAGCATCTCGACGAGGCTCGCGGTAGAATCGCCGGGACACTTCTGCTTGCCGTTGGCGTCAGGGAGTTTGACGAACTTCGCGCCTTTCTCGCCCTCGCTGAACCAAAGCCCCTGTTCGAATGCGTCGAGATCCAGCCCCGTGCCGGCCGCACCGCGCTTGATCACCAGCGGCTGGTCGTACTTGGCGATGCGCAAGGCGTCGGCCGCATCGTAACCGGTGAGGATGCCCCAGAGCACGTCGGTGTACGGATCATCATCGAGCGCGCGGGTCAGCCGGTGCACGGCGACGACGAACTTCCGTCCCGCTTCCGCTGGCGTGGCGACGAAGCAGGCATAGCGCGGGAAAATCTTGGCAAGTTCGTCACGCGATTGCCCCACCGCATCGGGATATACGATCACCGCCGCGTGATGTTTCTGCTTCAAGGCCTCGACGACCTGTTTCCACTCGGGATCGCCGATGGTCTTCTGGCTGACGACGACGGCATAGTCCTGGGCCATCGCGACGCCAACGATGGCCAGGCTCAGGAGTGAACAGAGGGTCGTTTTCACGCAGCAAGCATGGCGAACTCGCTCGGCTTTGGCAAGCGGCTTGAAGAGCCTCGTGGAAGTGCATGTCTTTTGTAACTCCGGATCGGCACCGGTCGCGCTTAGAGCTCATGTTCAGCATCAATTACTGGTAAAGGGCAGCGCCAGGCCCATGCTCGGGGGGGCACGCTATCGCAACCGCACACGGTTTGACGCATACGGAAAATGGGACATTTATCATGAGTCCCAAAGGGATATTTCTATTCTACGCGCGATGCCGCGCTTGACACAGTGCGCGGATTTGATTATAAAGTCCTGTCTTTTAATTAACCACCCCCCCCAGGGAAATGTAAAAGGAGGACGCCAGATGAGTCAGCAACCGAAGGCCATATCAACCACCTCGCTAATGACGGAGGACCGCTCGTTCCCGCCCTCCGCCGAGGTCGTCCAACGCGCCTATATCAAGGCCGCCCAGTACCAGGAAATGTACGCGCGCTCCATCAAGGAGCCGGACAAGTTCTGGCTCGAGCAGTGCCGCATACTGGAGTGGTCCCGGCAACCCACCGTCGCCCGCAAGTTCACCTGGAACACCGACAGCCGCACGATCAAGCACACCTGGTTCGAGGACGGCCAGCTCAACGTGACAGTCAACTGCCTGGACCGGCACCTGCAGACCAAGACGGCCGACAAGGTCGCCATCCTCTGGCAGGGCGAGCCGGAAAACGACGTGAAGAAAATCACCTACCGCCAACTCCACACCGAGGTCTGCAAGTTCGCCAACGTCCTCAAGAGCCTCGGCGTCAAGAAACATGACCGCGTCTCGATTTACCTGCCGATGATCGTCGAGTTGCCGATCGCGATGCTCGCCTGCGCGCGCATCGGCGCGATCCACTCGATTGTCTTCGGCGGCTTCAGCGCCGAGTCGCTCGCCGGCCGCATCCAGGACTCGACCTGCAAGTACATCATCACCTCCAATGTTTCGCTCCGCGCCGGCAAACACATCAAGCTCAAGGAAATCGCCGACGAAGCCTGCCGGAAGGCCGGCTGCGTCGAGAAAGTCATCGTCGTCAAACGCACCGATGATCCCTGCCCGATGACCCCCGGCCGCGACGTCTGGTACCACGACGCGATGGCCAAGGCCCAGGCGGATTGTCCGCCGGAGCAGATGAACGCCGAAGACCCGCTGTTTCTCCTCTACACCTCCGGCTCGACCGGCAAGCCGAAAGGCGTCGTCCATACCACCGCGGGTTACCTGTTGCACTGCGCCCTCAGCCACAAATACATCTTCGACATTCACGACGACGACATGTACTGGTGCACCGCCGACATCGGCTGGGTGACCGGGCACAGCTACATCGTGTACGGCCCGCTCTGCAACGGCGCCACCAGCATCATGTTCGAAGGCGTGCCGACGTTCCCCGATGCCGGGCGGTTCTGGCAGATCGTCCAGAAATACAAAGTCACCGTGTTCTACACGGCGCCGACGGCGATCCGCTCGCTGATCCGCCTCGGCGACGAGTGGCCGAACAAGTACGACCTCTCCTCGCTGCGCGTGCTCGGGTCCGTCGGCGAACCGATCAACCCGGAAGCCTGGATGTGGTACTACAATGTCATCGGCAAGCAACATTGTCCGATCGTGGACACCTGGTGGCAGACCGAGACGGGCGGGATCCTGATCACGCCGTTGCCGGGCGCGCACACCATCAAACCCGGCAGCGCCTCGCGACCGTTCTTCGGCGTCGAGCCGGTCATCCTGCGCGACGACGGCACCGAGTGCGACGTCAACGAGGGCGGCAAGCTCTGCATCAAGAAGCCGTGGCCCGGCATGATGCGCACCACGTGGGGCGACCATGACCGGTTCGTCGATACCTACTTCACAATGTACAAGAACATCTACTTCACCGGCGACGGTTGCCGCCTCGACGCCGACGGCGACTACTGGTTGATGGGCCGCATTGATGACGTCGTGAACGTCTCCGGCCACCGCATCGGTACCGCCGAAGTCGAGAGTGCGCTGGTGAGCCATGCGAAGGTGGCCGAAGCCGCCGTGGCGCCGATGCCGCACGACATCAAGGGCCAGGGCCTGTACGCGTTTGTCACGTTGCGCGAGGGTGTGCACGAGAGCGAAGACCTCCGTAAGGAACTGGCGGCCCACGTCCGCAAGGAAATCGGGCCGATCGCGGTGCCGGACAAGATCCAGTTCGCGCCGGCGCTGCCCAAGACCCGCTCGGGCAAGATCATGCGGCGCATCCTGCGCAAGATCGCCGAGAACGCCGTGGACCAGATCGGCGACACGAGCACGCTGGCCGACCCGCACGTGGTCGAAGCGCTCGTCAAAGGCAAGCTGTAAAATCTCGAACCGACTGAGGGGCGGCGCGCGACCCGCACCACCCCTGCGGTTCATTGCGCAGGAAAGGTTTGGTCATCATGTCCGCAGTAAAGAATCACGGGTGGAGCGTTACGTTCTCCGGCATGGGCATCAACCTGGCGCTCGGCATTCTGTACACCTGGAGCATGTTCAAGGGCGCCATCGAAAAGGAATTTGGCTGGAAGCCCGAGCAGCTCAATGACCCGTATGCGCTCTGCTGTCTGGTCTTCGCGTTCGCGATGATTCTGGCCGGCAAGTGCCAGGACCGGTTCGGCCCGCGGCTGACGGCGTCCATTGGCGGGTTGCTCGTCGGCGCCGGGTTTCTGCTCTGTTCGATCACGAACAGCTATGGCATCTGGCTGCTGGGTTTTGGCGTGCTGGCGGGCCTCGGCATCGGCTTCGGCTACTCGTCCGCCACGCCGCCCGCGCTCAAATGGTTTCCACCGGCGAAGACCGGTCTCATCGCGGGCCTTGTCGTGGCGGGATTCGGCCTCGCGCCGGTTTATCTCGCGCCGACCTCGCAATATTTGCTCGGCCATTACCCGGTGCAAAAATCCATGCTCATCCTCGGCCTCGCGTTTGTCGCGATCGTCTGCGGCATGGCGCAACTGCTGCGCAATCCGCCGGCCGATTACATCGCGGCGGCCCCGGCCTCCGCCACCGTTGCGAAACCGGCGGCGGCCAGCGTGCCGCCCGGCGTCGTCCTGCGCACCCCGGGGTTTTATCTGCTCTGGGCGATTTACTTCATCGGCGCCGGCGCGGGGCTGATGGTCATCGGCAGCATCAGCGGCATGGCCAAGCAGAGCATGGGGGCGGCGGCCTTCGTGGCCGTGGCGGTGATGGCCATCGGCAACGCCGCCGGCCGCATCGGGGCGGGCCTGCTGTCGGACAAGATCGGCCGGCGCGGAACCTTGATGATCGTGCTGCTGTTGCAAGCCGTGCTGATGTTCGTCGCCATCCCGGTCACCGGCACGAAAGGGCTGGCGCCGATCATCATCGTGTTGCTGGCGTCGCTGATCGGGTTCAACTACGGCGCGAACCTGTCGCTGTTCCCGTCGTTCACGAAGGACCTGTGGGGGCTGAAGACGTTCGGGATGAACTACGGCCTGTTGTTCTCGGCGTGGGGCGTGGGCGGGCTGGTGCTGCCGCGGCTCCAACAGACGCTGACGGCGAAAAGCCACGGCGACTACACGTCCTCGTTTGTCACCGCCGGCCTGCTGCTCATTGTCGGCGCGGCGCTCACGTTGGCCATCCGGCCGCCGGCCCCGACTGCCGTTCCGACCGCCGCGCCGCGCGTCTGATGGCGGTGCACAAAACGCGAGCCAACGGCGCGCGGGGCCGAGCGCCCGTCAGAAGACCCCGCAAGAGGCTCGTTTTCGGCACTGGAGACCTCGGCCGCTGCCGATTTCTATTACAGCTTCTGACCGCTTACATCAGCCGGCCCGCTCAGAACTTGTGGGTGAGCGCCAGCTGTTCGCGCATATCGTCGCAGCTGGGCTGGTCCTTGTACCTGGTTTGCAGGCGGGCGATCTCCAGGCCGATGGAGAAGCTGGGGTTGAAGAAGTAGGTGGCGTTGCCAAAAACCAGGGTGTTGTAGGTCCGGCCCTTGGTGGCCAGGTCGGCATCCTCGGGATCGTCCATGCCGGCGCCGACGTTGAACTGCCACGTGGCGCACGGGGTGAGCGTCAGGGCCACCCAGCCGCCCCACGCCCGGATGGTTTGCCCCTGGGCGGTGTTGACGCCCTGGCCGACGCCGCCGAGGTAGGCTTCGAGGTTCTCGCCGATAAATCCTTCCGCTTGCAGGGCGAGCCACGTGGTGATGGGCAGCGTCAGGTCGCCGTTGAACGACCACGTTGCGAGCATCACGCTGTTCGTGTACTCCTCCTGCCCGAAGTGGCCGGAGACGCCGAGGACGGTGGGCTTGTCGGCCAGCATCGGGAAGCTCACACTGGCGCGTCCCTGGACCGTGGGATACCCGGAAATCTGGCCGGTGTCGAAGCTGGCGCCGGTCCAGGAGTTGGTGCGACCGATGGAGCGCGCGGCGGCGACTTCGAGGCGGGCCTCCGTCTTGTCGGCCAGTTCGACGCTTTCGGTGACGCGCAGTTGGGGCCGCCGGTAACCGATATTGCCCTGCCACCAGCCGACCGTATAGTTGATCGTGGGCATGGTGAGCGGCGAAATGGTGTCGGCCGTCTGGCCGGCCAGCACGCCGAGTTTGAGGTCCGGCCAGAAGGCCGTGAGATAGGCATGGCGCATCATCGGGGTCGGCTTGTTTGCGGCGCCGCCGCCGTAGAAGTCCATCTCGACTAGGCCCGCGGTTTGGAGGCCTTTACTTTCCGGGCCTTTGAAGCGCAGGCCGAGGCGAGTTTGGTTGGCGGTAAGATTGAACTGGTGGCCGTTCGCGCCCGGCGCTTCCATCTCAACCCAGCGGCAGCAGTCGCCGATGGAGACGCGCGCGTTGTCGTAAGCCGCATCGAGTTTGACGTAGCCGTACAGTTCCACGTCGAGAAACGCCGTGGCCGGCTTCTTCTGGGCGGCGCCGGGGGCCTTGTGAAGTTGCGCCAGTTCGTCCTCCAGCTTATCCAGGCGCGCGCGCAACAACGCGTTGTCGCCGGCGCCATCCTCCGCGCCCGCCCCGCACAGGGCCGCGCACGCCCATACCGCTGTCAGACAGGCCCTACGACCGGACCACGAATACATTGCCATTCTCCTTTTTTGTGATAATTCCTGATGTGATCGCAGAAACCTCTTAGCAACATCAAGCCGTGTTGTCAAGCAAATTTGACAGCAAATTTGCCGGCCCGGTATGGGCGACAGAAAGGTACCGGGCGCATGGCGCTTCTGCGGGTGTTTTCTCCGTGCCGGCTGGTAAGGGCCGGTTAGGATTGGTTGTGTTTCGTGCCCGCGCGGCGGGCTAACCCGACTTATTCATGAAGCATGAACAGGCCGCCCTGTGGGCTTCGATTCCGGCCCGCAAAACCGGCCCTGCGCGAGCGGACAAGCCTTTATTTGCTGCCGTCCCCCGCCACATCCGCCGGGCGACCAATCTCGAGCAGTGCGCGCCGGGTGGAGACTTCCGGATAACCCGCCGCCAGCCGGTTGATTTCCTTCACGTCGGCCGGGGTGGCCAGCAGGCCCAGGGCTTCGGCCGCCGCGTGGCGGGTGTCCGTCGCGTTGTCCAGGTTGCGGATGGCGTTGAGCAGCGCAGGCCTAGCGCGACGATCGCCGATCCGGCCCAGGGCCCATGCCGCCGCCGCGCGCCAGCAGGGCGTCAGATCGTTGTGGAGAAACAGCACGCCCGGCCCGAGCGGATCCGGCCGGCCGGACGCCGCTTCCGGCGGGGATTGCTCCAGCGCCGCCACTAACGCGCCCACCGACTGCGCATCCGCCAGGTTGCCCAGCGTGCGCGCCAGGTAAAAGCACACCCAATGCCTGACCGGCAGCTTCGTCACCACCGGGATGCCGGTGTCGAACACCCGCGGAATGTCCACCGCCTTGATCCGGTAGCGGTCGAACGCGGCACGGATGCGCGGTTCGAAGGAGCGGTCGCGGCAGACCAGGGAGAGGATCTGGGCGGCGCGGTTTTCGGGGTCGGGCTTGCCGCCCCAGGCTTGGTACGTCGACTGTAGCGCCTGCTCGATCTCGCGGTTCCTGACCGCCTGGGCGTCGCCCAGAATACCCAGGCAGGTGTCCACGACAACGCCTTCTTGGCCGGACCGCCGGATCACGCGGCCGACGAGCGCTTCGCAGTCGTCATTGGCCGGCAGCAGCGCGCGATCTGGATCGGTGGGTACCGAACGAATCAGGTGCGGTATGATCGGGCCAGCGCGGGTTGAGCCCAGGTAATCGAGCGCCTCGGTGATCAGATAGTGCACCGGCGCGGCATGACACGCGATCAGCGCTTCATGGTCGCCATACCAGCGCGTATGGTCGGGATAAGGCGCCAGCGCGGCAAAGGCGTTGAGCAGGGCGGCTTCGGCCTCCGGTGTACCGATCCGGCCAAGCGCTTCCGCGGCCGCCTCGGCCAGGAACAAATTGGCCGTCTCCGGATTTTTGTGCTGTTGCAGTGTTTCGGCCAGCATGGGAACGGACGCCATATCCCGCAAACTGCCCAATGCCCGCGTCGCCGCTTGCAACGTGCGCGGATTGACAGCGGCCTGCGCATTGAACATGGCGCCGTCACCACGCGCATGCTTCCGCCATGCCGGCAGCGGATTGTTTTCCCGGGCCCGGGTCACGTAAGCGCGCAGGGCCGTCCGGGCCGCGTCGCCACCGGTGTGCCCCAGCGCCACCGCCGCGCGGCGCACGACGTCGCGGTCTGTGTTCTCCAGCCATCGAATCAATTCCTGCTCGATCTTGTCCCAGCCGGTTTCCTTGAACCATGCGCTCCAAGACTGGACCGGCTCTGCCCGAGTCGCCGGCTCGGCAAAGGCGTTGAACGGCCGGGCCTGGCCGGTGAGGTTTTCCAGCGCCAGCGCCGCGGTCTGTCTCACCAGCGGATCCGGATCCGCCAGCGCCGACAGCAGGGGCGGCGCCGAGGCGCGGGTGCCGCAGGCCGCCAGCGCCAGGGCGGCCGCCACGCGCAGCTCCCGGTCTGCCGCACGCAAGTTTTGCGCGAGCGCCGGGGCGGCCGCCGGGTCGCGGAAGATGGCCAGCCGCTGGGCAGCGGAAATCCGCTGCGCCACCCCACCCTGCTGGAGGACCGCCAGCAGTGCCCGCACCTCTTGCGCCCCGGTGTCCAGCACCGCGGCGGTCGCGCTGTGCCGGTTGATCCCGGCGACCTCGCGGTAGCGGTCAAACTGCATTTCCATCAGGCCGGTGACCGCGGCGTTGTTGCCGCGGAAGCGGTGCGGCTGGCCGCGTCCCAGCAGTTTCAACGGCGGCGTTTGCATCGCCTGCGGCAACCGGCCGGCGGCCGGCGGCGTGACCTGCCGCGGCTGATGGCAGCCCACGCACCCGCGCGCCTCCCCGGGGCGCACGTAAATCCAGGACATCTCGTTCAGCTCCGAGCGCCCCTCGGCATCCACCGCCTGAAAAGCGATGGCCGTGTCCGCCGGCACCTCCACGGCGAAGGAGCCGTCCGGCGCCAGCGGCACGGTACCCAGTTCCGTGACGTCGCTGCCCGCGTGGACAATATAAGAATGCGATGAGCGCGTGGTCAGGCCCTTTCCGGCCAGCACCCGGATGGCGCGCACCTGCGACCAGCCGGCGGTGGTATTCTTCGTGAAGCGCGCATTCTGGCAGAATAGCACGCCGGTGGCGCCGGGATCGTCCTCTTTGCCGCGATTCACCTTGGCGGCGAGCTGCGGCGAACGCGAACGCGGGCCCAGATACACTGGCGAATGCAGCGGCGCCTCCGGTGAATCCAGCAGGATCACCGGTTGTGCCGATTTTCCGCGGGGATCCACGATGCCGATTTTCCCGTAACTCACCTCGTGGTTGATGCGCGGTTGTGCCTTGACCTGCCGGGTCGGCCGCATCGGGCGGGGGACGGTGCACAGCAGCCGTCCGTCCGGCAGCGCCGCCACGTCGCCGGCTTCCACCGGCAGATGGAGCAGCTCCCGCTGTGCGCAGCCCGGATGACCCACCGCAATATCCGTGCCCGTCAGGAATGCAACCCGGCCGTCCGGCATGGGCGCCGGACTGCCGCAGGAGAACGCCCGCAGACGCCCGCCATATTCCGGGCCGAGATCCAGGCCAAACTCCGTGCACCCCGCCGTGCCATCCGGATGAAGGGCGTGCAGCAGCGTCTCCACCTTGCCGCGGCCGAAAAAGTTGTCCGACCGGATGAACAGGATGCGGCCGTCCGCCATAACCTCCGGCTCGTTGTCGAAGATGAACGTGTGGGTGAGCGGACGGATATCGCGGCCGTCCGCCTGCATGACGAACAGCGCGCGCGAGGGCGTGTTGTGGTATTCCTCGAACCGGCCCATGCGGGTGGAGGTAAACACGATCCGGCCATCCGGCAGTTCCGCCGGATCAATGTCGTGAAAGGGGCCGTCCGTGAGTTGTTGCGGCGCGCCGTCCGCCGCCGGCACGCGAAAGAGATGGAAAAACGGCTCGCGCTCACGCGCCATCGAGACGTAGATCCACCGGCCGTCGAACGAGACGCTGGGCGAGCCGAGCCCACCCTGGCCCGCATCCAGCAGCAGGCGCGGCGTCACGCCGGGCTTGGCCGGTTGCAGGGCCAACAGCTTGCGGCCCACCTTCATCGGCGCGGGCAGATCGTGCTCGGGGAAGGCCCGGGTGTCGCGGGGATTGAAGAGGGTGACCGTCAGGCTGTCGTAGCTGGTGCCCGTACCCGCCTTGGGCCGGTACAGGCTGCAATCTTCGCCGACGAAGACAATTCCCTCCGGCCAGGGATAATCGGCCGGCGCTGTCGCTGTGACCGCGGAGGTCGTAAGGCCAGCGGGCTCGGCATGGTCCGGCACAAGCAACGCGCCCCAGGGCAACGCTCCATACGCGCACAGCATCCGCGCCTGGGGCCAGGCCTGATCGTTGAAGTCGATCTGGAACCAGTTGGGTTCCTCCTGGTCGTGGGCTTTCCAGTTCGCGTCGCTCGTCAGCGCGATGTTCTGGCCATCCGCCATCTGAACTGCCATTTTAACCAGCAACCCGGCGGGACCCGAGGCGGTGTTCACCGCCTCCACGGCCACGATATTCCAACCCGGCCGCAGCAGGTCAGCCACCGCGAACCGCTTGGGCCGGTGCCACAGGTCGGGATCCGTGGCGCTTTCCCCGGCCAGCTTGCCATTCAGATAGACCGTGTACAGATTGTCCGCGGTGATGATCAAATCCGCGGTGGCAATGCGCGTTTTCTCGGGGATGGCCAGTCCGGCCCGGAAATAACCGCTGCCTGGCGGCAGTTGCGCGACGGCCACCGGCGGCTCGGTGGCGAACCAGATCCACTGCGCGCCTTCCAGGACGCCCGGGTGCGCCCGGCTGGTACCGGCGGCCAACAGGGCGCACAGCGTCAAGCCAATGCTATATAGTCGTCTCATAGGTCACGCCGTTCTTAGCATGCCAATCCGCCCTTGGCCACTTATGTTCACCGCACTCCTCGCAACGTGCACTGGTCGTCAATATTGTTCAATAATGGGAAGAGAACACTTGATCTGTGAATAGCATCAGGAACGGGCTTGACAGTCCGCGGCCGCGCGTTTTCAATCGGACCATCAGCAGACGCCAGGCCCTCAAAAGATAAATATCGCGCTTTTCAGCATTGACACCGGCGCCGAAGGAGAAGATCATCTTTTGGCCAAAAAGGATGGGCCATGAGCCGCAACAAGAAAATCGACGATTTTATGCAGACCTTCCCCTACGAAGGTCTGACCTTCGATGACGTTTCGCTGGTCACGCAGTATGCCGATTTCCTGCCGAACGAGGCGGACATCACCAGTCCGCTGACCAGCCGGATCACGCTGAACATGCCGTTCATCAGCGCGGCGATGGACACCGTGACCGAGGCCCGGCTGGCGATCGCCATGGCGATGCTGGGCGGTATCGGCGTGATCCACAAGAACCTGGCCGCCGAGAAGCAGGCCGAGATGGTGCGCACGGTCAAAGTTCATCTGAACGGCCTGATCACCAAGCCCATCACGTTCCATGCCGCCGATACGCTCAAAACGGTCGCGGCGACGCGCAAGGCCAAGGGCTATGCCTTCAGCGGCTTCCCGATTCTGGACGAGCAGGAGCAACTGGTGGGCATCCTGACCACCAAGGACATCAAGTTCACGCGCAGCACCAACGCCAAGCTGGCGGACGTCATGACCCGGGAGCTGATTACCGCGCCGCCGGACACCACCCTGAAGCAGGCCTTCGACATCATGATGAAAAAGCGCATCGGCAAGCTGCCGCTGGTGGATAAGAAAGGCAAGCTGGTCGGCTTGTACAGTTTCTCCGACGTGCGCACGCTGATCCAAAATGTCGAGCCGATGTACAACCGCGACGCCCAGTATCGTCTGCGCGTGGCCGCCGCGGTCGGCCCGAACGACCAGGCGCGCGTGGACATCCTAGCCCGGAGCGAGGTGGATGCCGTGGTCGTGGACACCGCGCATGGGCACAGCCTGGGCGTCATCGAAATGACCAAGTGGGTGCGCAAGCATTACCCGGACCTCGATGTGATCGCCGGCAACATCGCCACCGGCGCGGCGGCGCTGGCCCTGCGCGACGCGGGCGCCACGGCCGTCAAAGTCGGCATCGGCCCCGGTTCCATTTGCACCACGCGCGTCGTCGCCGGCGTCGGCGTGCCGCAGGTCTCCGCCATCTACGCCTGCGCCCAGGCGCTGAACGGCAGCATCCCGGTCATCGCTGACGGCGGCATTCGGTTTTCCGGCGACGTGGCCAAGGCCCTCGACGCCGGCGCCAGCGCGGTCATGATGGGCGGAGTTCTGGCCGGCACGGAGGAAAGCCCCGGCGAAAAAATCTTTTACCAGAGCCGGCAGTACGTCTCCTACCGCGGCATGGGCAGCCTCGGCGCCATGCAGGCTGGCCAGGGCAGCCGCGAGCGCTATGGACAGGCCGAAACCCAGAGCGACGAACTCGTGCCTCAGGGCATCGAAGGCATCGTCCCCTACGCCGGGACGGTCAAGCAGGTGCTCACGCAGTTCAGCGGCGGGCTCAAGGCCTCCATGGGCTACTGCGGCTGCCGCACGCTGACGGAGTTGCGCGAGCGCGCCGAGTTCATCCGCGTCACCGCCGCCGGCCAGGCCGAGGCGCACCCGCACGATATCAAGATCACCAAGGAAGCGCCGAACTACCGGCTGTAAAACAGGGCGAAATTTTCGCGCTTCTGCTTGCGGAACGTCCTGGCAGGCATGCAGCGACCGGCACCGGCGCCGGAAACACTGCGGCCTCCGTGGGCGGTGGCGGCCAACCGGTGGTCTAACCCGGCCCCTGCTTTCCGGCAAAAGCCTGCCAGGCTTTCTCCAACCCCTTGGAGTCGGGCGCCGACGAATGCACCCAAACGCGGTAGCGCAGCGTGATCGTTTTCCCGGCCGGCAGCAGGTAGGGCTCGCGGAACAGCAGGGCGGGGCTGAAGAACGGCATGCTGTCGTTCGGATACCACGGCGTCGGATGCCGCAGATTGTCCGGGTGATCGAAGATGGCCAGGCCGCCGCCGCGACTCACATTCACCCACTGCGCCGTTTGGCCGTAAATATTCGTCGCGCCGTGTCTCCCGGCACTGTCCGTGAAGGTCCAGCCCTTGCACGCCGCCGACAGACGGCAGGACAACCCCGCATAACCGCCAGCCATGTTCTTCGGGGGCGTGCGATCCAGTTTCAGGTCTTCCGGACCCGCGGTGAAGACCGAGGTCCAATCGATCGCATAATCCCCTTGGGCGTCGGGCGCGCTCATCTCCAGCAGCCGGCGCTCGGTCAGCAGCGGGGCTTTCCCCGGCACATGATAGGATAACTGCATTTCCACGCGCGCCGCATAATCCGATGCGGGCTCCGCCTTGACGCTGACCAGCTCCGTCCGTCCATCACAGAGACCCGTCTTCCGGTTCTCCTCCCAGTAATTCACGCCATTGATGAACTTCCACGACCACCAGAGCCCGCGGTGCCATGGATGATCCTGGGGGCGGAGAGCGGTCAGCGTCGTGTCCTTGTTCAAAGTCAACGGATGGAAGTACGGTTTCCCCTCTTCTTTCTTGAAGTTCAACTGCCAGACGATGCGTTCGCCGTCCGCCAGCGCAAGGGAACTGTCGGTCTGTCGCCATCGATACTGCGGCTCATTCGCAACCACGGCCCTCGCCAGCCCGAAGAGAAGAACCGCCCCCATGCCCAGCCATCCACGCCTGGAATTTATCTCCATGAATAGTCCTCTATCATTTCACATAAACGCGCAGCCTGGCTCTACGGCCAGCCAGTCGCCACAGGAAGGCGCAGGCCAACTCCGGAACCATGGCAGCCGATACTTATCCAACCGCTAAGCGGTGTGAGGCACGATGCCGGCACCCCTCACAACTCCACGGTCTTTCCCGTCCGAACCGACGCGTCGGCAGCCAGCACGATGCGCAGGCTGTTGACCGCGTCGCGCACGTGATCGGCCAGATCGAGGTCTTCCGTGATGGCGCGGTGGAAAAAACGCTGCTCGCGGGCGCACAGTTCGAGGTGGTCGGGCTCGTCCGCCATGTTGGTTGATCACCTCGTCCGGCCGGGCAAAGCCGCTTTCCGGAGTCAGAACGCTGTAGTGGACCTTGAGCGACTCCGTCTTGGTGTGCGAATCAATGTCCGCCGACTTGGACGCGCCGCCGGCTTCCTTGGCCACGATGCTGACGCAGCCGCGCGGGCCGACGACGTCCTTCACAAAAAACGCCGTCTCGCTCATCATCGGGCCCCAGCCGGCCTCGTACCAGCCGACGGAACCGTCGTCGAACGCCACTTGCAACTGGCCGTAGTTATACATGCCCGCCGGCAGGTCCTCGGTCAGCCGCGCGCCGATGGCGCTGACGCGCACCGGACGGGCGCCGGTCATCTGGCACATCACGTCTACGTAGTGCACGCCGCAATCCACGATGGGCGCGGTGGACTTCATCAGGTTGAGATGGGTCTGCCACATCGTGCCGGAGCTTTGCTGGTTGAGGTTCATGCGCATGACCAGCGGCTTGCCGAGCGTGCGCGCCAGTTCGATGAAGCGCGTCCAGGAGGGATGGTGCCGCAGAATGTAGCCTACCACCAGTTTGCGTTCCGCCCGCCGCGCGGCCTCGGCCACCCGCTCGGCCTCGGCCACGGTGACGGCAATCGGCTTTTCCACGAAAATGTGGCAGCCGGCGGCCAGGGCCTTGAGCACCAGTTCGGCATGGCTATCCGGGTACGTGCAGATGGCGGCAGCGTCCGGCCGCGTGGCGGCCAGCGCGGCATCGAGATCCTCGAACTCCGGCGCGCCACCCAGCTTGGCCGCGAGGCACGAGCGCATCTCCGCGCTGCGATCCACGAGGCCGGCGATCCGAAAACCGGGATGGCGGTGATAGGCCAGCGCATGGGACGACCCCATGTTGCCGCAGCCGACGACCAGGACGTTCAGAGGCGCCCTCATGATACCCCCTCCCCCGCCGGCGCGGCCGACTGCGGCGGCGGACGGAAGAACACGGCCAGGGCGGTGGCGGCGAGCAGGGCGATGGCGCACGGGATCAGGAACAGTGAACGAAAGACGATCTGGCCGTCATGCGTGAAAACCACCTGCATCAGCCAGGGACACAGCGAATTGGCGACGATCACACCAAGCCCGAGAATCATGACGTTGAACAAACCCTGCGCGCTGGCGCGCACGTCCTTGGGGAAATAGGCGTCCACGAAGATATAGACCGTGGCAAAGAAGAAGGCATAACACACGCCGTGGACGATCTGGACGGCCACGATCAGCGCCGGATACTGCGGCAGAAAGGCGTAGACCGCAAACCGCAGCGCGTGGCCGAGCACGCCGATCACCATCGTCGCGCGCCAGCCCAGTTTTTTCAGCGTGATCCCCAGCGCCAGCATGGTCAGGATTTCGGCCACCTGGCCGACGCTCATCACGGGCATGATCCAGTTGCCCGAAATCCCTACGCCGCCCTTGGCCGCCGCCGTGCCGAGAAACGTACCCGTCCAATTGAAATACGCGTTCTGGACAAAAGCGTCGGCAAACGTCACGAGCCAAAGCACCAGCATAAACGGCAGGCGTAACAGCTTCAGCGCTTCCAGCCAGGCGAGTTTCTCTGCGCTGCCTTCGCCCCCGCGCTTGGGCG
>JAPLSZ010000300.1:17622-21273 GCA_026398385.1 Kiritimatiellota bacterium
GCGGCGTGTGCGGCAGCAGCAGGCTATAGGCGGCGAGGATCAGCGAGGCGCTGCCGGCGACGATGAACGTCCAGCGGGTGGCGTGCTGGAGCGCTTCGCCCGTCAGCCCGGAAGCCAGCACCGTGCCGAGCCAGGCCTTTAAACCCTGCGGATTAAGAGCCCCGACCTTGTCCCAGTCCACCAGGATGAACGTGAACGGCCACGCGGCGAGAATCCAGCCGATCGTGCCCCCCATCCGGACCGGCCCGAAGTCCTTCTGCGGATTGCGCAGATGCGTAAAGGCGATGGAATTGGTAATGGACAGGGTGGGCACATAGAACAGGCAGTGCACCAGCATCAAGCCGAAGAAGGGCCAGAACGATCGAACATAGCCAAGCCCGAAGATCGCCAGCCCGCCGATCAGGTGGCTGAAGCCCAGGAACTTTTCGGCGGCAAAGACGCGGTCGGCGAATTGGTTGCTGAAGAATAACCCCACGATGGCGGCGATGGGGAAGGCGTTGAGAATCCAGGACTGCTCCACCGGCGTGAAACCCAGGCTGGGCAGGTAGCCGAAGATCAGCGGCAGCCACGCACCCCAGATGAAAAGTTCCAGCACCATCATGATGGTCAGCCGTCCGCGGCAATCGTTTAGCTGCTTATTCATACCTTGTGTTCTCCATGCTCCGCGCACGGCACGCGCGGAAGGTGTCCGCGGAGTTGACGATCGTCACGCTTCTGACCGGCAACGGGTACTTCTCGATCACCTGATCTTCTGCCAGTATGTCGCTCGACAACGCCGATTTCAAATTATCGGAATAGGACATCGGCGTAGGCGCCTGCGCCCGCAAGCTTCGCGCCAGGTCTTCGGCTTCGCCTTTATCCGTGACGATGACGACAGCCATGTTCCCGGTCTGCCAGTATTTCTTGACGGCCCGATTGACATCCGCGCGCGTCAGCTTGCTCAGCAGCCGGTCCATCTCCGCGATGTAATCCTTCCGGCCATAAAAGCGCGAATCCATCAGATAGCCCAACTGGCGCTCGGGCGTCTGGATGTACAGCTTGATATAACTGCGCAAGAACTCCCGCGTAAGCTGGAAAGCCTCCTCCGCGAGCCCCTGCTGGATGAGTAAACCCAGCTCGCGCACCGCCAGGCGTAACGCAAAGTGGGCATGGCCGATGCGGAGGTCGCGCAATTCCGGATATTGCGTCTTCAGGCCCTGGGCCGTCTGCACCGGGCGGATCCAGATGCTGAAGTAATTCTCATGGCGCGGCACGCCCGGCGGGGGCAGCATGTGGCCGCCGCCGTCTTGATACCATTCGATGTACGAATAGTCGCCGTAATTCATGGAACGCGCTTCGCGGATTTTCTGATACAGCCGCGAATAGGATTTACGGTGTTCGCCCAGCCAGGAGTTGGCGACCATCAGCGCGGCAAATTCATCGCCGGCCCGCGTCAGGTTCAATGGGAACCCGGCGCAGATGGCCGAGCCGAGCGCATGGTCCTTGGCAATGATTTCAACCTGGAACCCCTCCGGCATAGCCGCCGGCTCCAACCGCGGCAGGGTCGGACGGACCGGCGACAGACGGACCAGATCCTCCTTGAGCGTGGCCAGAAACTTCCGGGAATAATTCCCCGCCAAGCCGATGGTGAGGTTGTGGCGCGTGAAGTAATGGGCGTAATGGGCCTTCACATCCTCCAAGCTGATCGCGCGCAAGCCCTGCGAAGTGCCCGCCACGGGATGCTGATAAGGGGTCCGCCGGAACAGCATATCCTCCAACGCTTTCTTGCTATACTCCTCGTCGGACGAGGCGCGGATCACTTCGTCGATGTAATTCCGCTGATTCGACAGCACACGGTTGAAGTCCTCTGGGGTGAAAGACGGCGTCAGCAGCAGGCCCTTGACGATCGGATAAAACGCATCGAGAAAAACCGCCGGCACCCCGAAGGTGAACACGACGACTTCCTTGTCCACCGAGCTACCGTACGCCGCCGCCAGCGGATAGATCAGGTCCGTGATCTGCGCATGCGTCAGGTTGCTCGTGCCGCCTTCGGTGATCAGCGTAGTGGTCAACTGCGTGAGCCCCTCTTTGCCCTGGGGGTCGCACACGGAGCCGTTACGGAACATCAGCTTGATGATGACCTTGTTCGCCTGGGGCAGCTTTAGCTCGACCACCTCCTGCGCGCAGGCCGAAACGAGCAGCAGGCTGAACAGCGCGAGCCGTATAAATATGGATTTCATGGTGTTCTTCTTACGTGCGCCGGAGTTACTGGACGCCGACGCTGTCGGCCGAAGAAATGGTGCCCACCGTCAGGGCCGTAGTCACAAAATATTTTTTGGCCACACGCAGCACATCGGCGGGCGTCACCTTCTCGTACAAGGCATACAGGCGGTTCAGCGCTTCCGGATCGCCGGTCAGCCAGTTGTAATGCGACAGCGATTCCGCAATGTCCGTGGGGTTATCCAGGCCCATGAGGAAGCTGTAGCGCAAATGCGCCTTGGTTTCGGCCAACACCCGCGCGTCCACCGGGTTCGTCTTCGCCGCCTCCAGCGCCTTGACGATCTCGTCTTTCACCACCTGCAGGTCTTCCGCCCGCACCAGAGACGCGCTGATAGTGATCAGGCCCGGATCGCGCGCGTCGCTGCAGCCCCCACCCAGGGAGCGGACTCTCTGTTCCTGCAACACCAGCTTTTTGTACAGATCGCTTTTCTCCGAAAACAGGATGGCCGACAGCACATCCAACGTCGGCACATCCATGTCCGTATCGCTGAAGGCCGGCCCCTTATAGTTTAAACTCAGGAATGGCGGAAAACCGGCCTGCGGCACGTGCGTGTAGCGGGCCTCCGACTGCGCTGGTTCCGGCGGAATGCGGGAGGCATACTGGCCCCGCGGCCAGGCGCCGAAATACCGGGCCGCCAGCGCGTCCACTTTTCCGGGCGTGACGCTACCCACCACGATGATCGTCGTGTGCTCGGGGCGGTAGAACCGCCGGAAAAATTCCAGGGAATAATCGTACTGATCCGGCATCGCCACGATGTCCTTGAAATAGCCCATGGTCGTGTGCGCGTAGGTGTGCGTCTTGAAGGCGGTCTCCGCAATCTTTTCCTCCAGTTGCCTATACGGGCTGGCTGAATTCTTGATGTATTCGCCCTTGACGGCGCCCGCCTCGGTCTTGAAGTCCTGCAGGGAATACTTCAGGTTCTGAAACCGATCGGCCTCCACGTCGAACATGGTTTCCAGCTTACCGGCATTGCCGGTCATGTGATACACCGTGCGGTCTGCGCTGGTATTGGCGTTGGCCGAGGCGCCCGTGCCCTTCAGCACATAGCTGTATTTCTCCTTGGGATACTTTTCCGTGCCGCGAAACATCATGTGCTCGAAAAAATGCGCGAAGCCGGTTTTGCCCGGCTCGATCTCGTCGCGCGCGCCCGCGCGGACCACGATGTAGAACGCCGCGAGGCCGGGGCTGGGGTAAGATACCGTCACCACATTCAAGCCGTTGGCCAACTGCTTTTGGTGGATGGGATACGGCAGGATCTTTTCATCGGTCCCACGCGCCGGCCCCCAGCCGCACGGCAGCAGCAGCGCGGCCGCCATCAGCAGCAGCGGGTTTTTTGGCAGTAGTCGTGCCATGAATATCGAGACATAACAAAAATCTATCCGGCCGGATAG
>JAPLSZ010000211.1 GCA_026398385.1 Kiritimatiellota bacterium
GAGCGTTCCCGCTGGAACATCATCCGCGAGCGGGGCTACCGCTTCCTGCCGAAGCCCTATCCCCTCCACGAGCTGCCCGGCCTGCTGCGCGAGGTGCTGACCGCGAAATAACCCGCCCCGGAAAGAAAAGGCTTTTCAGCGGGGGGGATAATGGTTCAGGATGCCGCCCATGCAATGCACCATGCTCAAGGCCAAGATTCACCGGGCCACGCTGACGGGCGTGGAACCGGACTACGAAGGCAGCATCGCGCTGGACCGCGCGCTGATGGCGCGGGCCGGCCTGCTGGCCGGCGAGCAGGTGCACGTCTTGAACCTGAACAATGGCGAGCGATTGATTACCTACGTGATCCCCGCGCCGCGCGACTCCGGCACGGTGATGCTCAACGGTCCGGCGGCGCGCGGTGCGGCGGACGCGGCGCCCGCGTCGGACGCCAGCGCGGGCAGATAGCCACCGGCCCGTGGTCGTGCTGGTGGATGCCGGCAACCGGCCGCGCCGGAAACAGCGTCCGCCGGGCGCGCGAAAAAATAAATAAAAATAGATGTTGACGGCGCGCGGGTTTCGTGTAAAGTATCGCTCGCGGCTGTACTTGGGCCTGGGCCCCGCGGAAGTAAATCAGAAAAAGACGGATCGAGTTGAGCAGTTCCCGCCAACTCCTCTTTCTTGAAAAAGAAAGCGGAGCAAGGGGGATTCTGTTGCTCTTTTGTTTTGTCTTGCGGATGCGAACCGCCGGCAGGGGCTTGGCCGGGTGGCGGTGCAGAGGTGGGCGCATGCCCATGTAGCTCAGTTGGCAGAGCACGTCCTTGGTAAGGACGAGGTCAGCGGTTCGATCCCGCTCGTGGGCTCCAGCAACCCTGGGTGGAGCGGGGGCGCCGCCGGCGGGGAACTGGCGGGCGGCTGGTGGGCGGGTGAGCGAAGAATT
This sequence comes from Kiritimatiellota bacterium, assembly GCA_026398385.1. Lineage (GTDB taxonomy): Bacteria > Verrucomicrobiota > Kiritimatiellia > CAIQIC01 > CAIQIC01 > CAIQIC01. The sequence goes on from JAPLSZ010000211.1 coordinate 921, forward strand.
GAATAAGGAATAAACAAACCAGGCAGGCAGGAGGAAGACCATGGCTAAGGAAAAATTCGAACGAACCAAACCCCATGTCAACATCGGCACGATTGGGCATGTGGACCACGGCAAGACGACGCTGACGGCGGCGATCACCAAGGTGCAGGCGGCCAAGGGCCTGGCCACCTATGTATCCTACGACCAGGTGGCCAAGGCCTCGGAGTCGCAGGGCCGCCGCGATCCGACCAAGATCCTGACGATCGCGACCTCGCACGTGGAGTACCAGAGCGACAAGCGCCATTACGCGCACGTGGACTGCCCGGGCCACGCCGACTACATCAAGAACATGATCACCGGCGCGGCGCAGATGGACGGCGCGATCCTCGTGGTCAGCGCGGTGGACGGCGCGATGCCCCAGACCCGCGAGCACATCCTGCTGGCCCGCCAGGTGGGCGTGCCGGCCGTCGTGGTTTTCCTGAACAAGGTGGACCTGGTGGACGACCAGGAACTGCTCGAACTCGTGGAGATGGAGATCCGCGAGCTGCTCAACAAGTATCAGTTCCCGGGCGACACGACGCCGATCATCCGCGGCAGCTCCACGAAGGCCATTCTGGCGCCGACCCCGGATCATGCCGACGCCAAGTGCATCCAGGCCTTGATGGAAGCCGTGGACAGCTTCATTCCGGAGCCGGTGCGCCTGATTGACCAGCCGTTCCTGATGCCGATCGAGGATGTGTTCTCGATTGAAGGCCGCGGCACCGTGGTGACCGGCCGCATCGAGCGCGGGATCATCAAGGTGGGCGAGGAAATCGAGATCATCGGCCTGCGCGACACGCAGAAAACCGTCGTGACCGGCGTGGAAATGTTCCGCAAGCTGCTGGACGAAGGCCGCGCCGGCGACAACGTCGGCTGTCTGCTCCGCGGCTTGAAGAAAGAGGACGTCGAGCGCGGACAGGTGCTGGCCAAACCGAAGACGATCACGCCGCACAAGAAGTTCAAGGCGGAAGTCTATGTCCTCAGCAAGGACGAGGGCGGGCGGCACACGCCGTTCTTCAAGGGCTACCGGCCGCAGTTCTATTTCCGCACGACGGATGTCACCGGGGACGTGGTCCTGCCGGAGGGCGTGGACATGGTCATGCCGGGCGACAACGTCAGCATGGACGTAAGCCTGATCACGCCGATCGCCATGGAAAAGACGATGCGGTTTGCCATCCGCGAGGGCGGGCGCACGGTGGGCGCCGGCCGCGTGACGGACATCGTCGAATAACCCCAGGAAGGAAAGCGGGCCCCTTATGCCGCGCGAGATCATCACGTTGGCGTGCACGGACTGCAAGCGTCGGAATTACACGACGACGAAGAACAAGCGCACCCAGACCGAGCGGCTGGAGTTGAAGAAATTCTGCTCTGCCGAGCGCAAGCACACCGTTCAATTTGGCAGAGCACCGGTCTCCAAAACCGGTTGTTGGGGGTTCAAATCCCTCCTGGCCTGCCAAATCCTGCTGCGGTCGCAGTGGAAGGACGGACATGAATAAAATCGCGGCAGGCTGGAGCGCCGCGCGCACGTTTTTCGACGAGGTGCGCGCGGAACTCAAGAAATGCGCGTGGCCGACCCGGCCGGAGCTCATCGAGTCCACCACGGTGGTGATTATTTCCGTCGTGATTTTGAGCGTGTTTGTGGGATTCAGCGACCTGGTGCTGGTGGGCGCCATGCGGCTGATCATCCGGTGATGGCGCCGACGACGGCTCGAGGTGAAGGCATGGAAAAGCAGTGGTTTGTATTACATACGCTCTCCGGGCAGGAAAACAAGGTCAAGGAGAGCCTGGAGCGCCGGCTGCAGCGCGAAGAGATGAAGGATCTCGTGGATGAGGTCCTGATTCCCACCGAAAAGGTTTCGGAAGTCAAGCAGGGCAAACGGAGCACGCAGACCCGCAAGTTTTTTCCGGGTTACGTCCTGGTGCACGTGCAGTTGTACAAGGCCGACAAGGGGTTGGAGGAGCGCGCGTGGGACTTCTTCACCAACCAGATGACGCAGGGCATCATTGGGTTCATTGGCGGCGAGCGGCCGGTGCCGCTCAAGGCGCACGAGGTGGAAACGCTGCTGCACCAGATCGAGGATAAGAAGGAGCGGATCAAGCCCAAGGTCACCTTCGAGCCGGGCGAAATGGTTAAGATCGTGGACGGGCCGTTTCTGAATTTCACCGGGGTGATCGAGGAGGTGGATCCGACGCGCGGCCGGCTGAAAGTGTCGGTTTCGATCTTCGGCCGCACGGCGCCGGTGGAACTTGAATATTGGCAGGTGGAAAAAGCGTAGGGGCCAGACGGGCGGCGGTCCGCCGGACGCTGAGAGACGGGTGACAACATGGCAAAAAAAATTACAGGCGTAGTGCGGTTGCAGATTCCGGCCGGGGCGGCCAATCCGGCCCCGCCCGTGGGTCCCGCGCTGGGCCAGCAGGGCGTGAACATCATGGAGTTCTGCAAGCAGTTCAACGCTGCGACGCAGAAGGACGCCGGGCTGGTGATCCCCGTGGTGATCACGGTGTACCAGGACAAGAGCTTTACCTTCATCACCAAGACGCCGCCGGCCGCGACGCTGCTGAAAAAGGCGGCGAACATCGCCAAGGGCTCCGGCACGCCGAACAAGGAGAAGGTCGGCAAGGTCACCCCCCAGCAGGTGCTGGACATTGCGAAGGCCAAAATGAAGGACTTGAACGCCCGGGACGTGGAACACGCCGCGCGGATGATTGCCGGCACGGCGCGCAGCATGGGCATCGAGGTGGTGGCGTCATGACACAGCACGGTAAAAAATACCGGGCCGTCAAGGCCCAGGTCAAGGTGGAAAAGCTGTACGACCTGAAAGAGGCCGTCGAGTTCCTGCAGAAGCACAAGCGCGCGTCGTTCGACGAGACCGCGGAGATCGCCTTCCGGCTCGGCGTGGATCCGACGCAGTCCGATCAAAACGTCCGCGGCACGGTGGCCCTGCCGAACGGCACGGGCAAACAGGTGCGCGTGCTGGTGTTCGCGGTGGGCCCGGCGGCCGACGCTGCCACGGCGGCCGGCGCGGAGTACGTGGGGTTCGAGGACCTGGTCGCCAAGTTGCAGGGGGGTTGGACGGATTTTGACGTGGCAGTGGCGACCGCGGAGACGATGAAGGAAGTCCGCAAGCTCGGCAAGGTGCTGGGCCCCCGCGGGCTGATGCCGAACCCGAAGACGGGCACGGTGACGGAAGACACGGCGACGGCGGTCAAGCTCTGCAAAGCCGGCCGCGTCGAGTTTCGCATGGACCGCACTGGCAACGTGATGGTGCCGTTCGGCAAGCTGTCGTTCACCGCCGACGCCCTGGCGGAGAACGGCAAGGCGGTGATCCATGCCGTCCAGGCGGCGCGGCCGCCGTCGGCCAAGGGGATTTACATCAAGCGCGCCACGGTGACCTCGACGATGGGTCCCGGCCTGCACATCCAGATCAAGGAGACGGCGGCGGCGTGACGCCCCGGATATAGCCATGAGACCAGAAAAAATTGCCATGGTGGCCGAACTGCGCAGCCAGGTGCAAGCGGCGTCCTTCCTGATCCTGACGGACTACCGCGGGCTGGACGTAAGCGCGATGACCGCCCTGCGCCACCAGTTGCACGCGGCGCAGGCCGAGTTCCACGTTGTGCAGAACCGCCTGCTGCGCGTGGTGGCGCGCGAACTGGGCCAGCCGGGCCTGGAGCCGGCGCTGAAGGGCCCCTCGGCCATGGTGAGCGGCCGCGGCGACATGGCGCGCGCCGCCAAGGTGCTGCGCGATTTCAGCAGGGACAAGAACCTGCCGGTCGTCAAGCTGGGCGTGGTTCAGGGCGCGGTGCTGACGCCCGCCGAGGTGGCCCAGATCGCCGACCTGCCGCCGCGGGCGCAGCTCTACGGCCTGCTGGTCGGCACGCTGGCGGCGCCCATGAGCGGACTGGTGCGCGCGCTGAACCAGAAGCTGGCGAGCATCGTCTATGTCTTGAAAGCATTTCAGGAGCGAAAGACCAAGGAACAACCCCAAGCCTGAGGAATAAACGGATCAGGAGGAGAAGTCATGACAGAGCAAGCAACAGAACAGAAGGCAGCGGTACAAGTCGAAGGCAAAATGGCCGAATTTGTCGAGTACATCCAGGGCATTACCGTCCTGGAGTTGTCGCAACTCGTGAAGGCCCTGGAAGTGAAGCTCGGCGTCTCGGCGGCGGCCCCGCTGGCGGTGGCGGCGGCGCCGGCGGCGGGCGGCGCGGCGGCGGCGGAAAAGACCGAATTCACGGTCGTGCTGACCAGCGCCGGCGCCAACAAGATCGCGGTCATCAAGGAAGTGCGCACGATCACCAGCCTGGGTCTGAAGGAAGCCAAAGACTTGGTGGAAGGGGCTCCGAAGCCGGTCAAGGAAAATGCCACCAAGGAAGAGGCGGACAAGATCAAGGCCCAGCTCGAAGCGGCCGGCGCCAAGGTCGAAATCAAGTAGGCGCGGCGGGCGGTGGCGCGCGGGCGCGCCCGGCGTGTGCCGGGCCGTGTCCCGTGCGGGGCTTGATCTGCAATTCTAGCTGGCAGGTGTATGATGGCGGAAAGACAAAATTTCGGCAAGCTGACGGACGTGATCGATCTGCCGGATCTGATCGAGATCCAGACCGACTCATACCGGGACTTCCTGCAGGTGAAGACCCCGTCGGGCAAGCGTAAGCTGGTGGGGCTCCAAGCGGTCTTCAAGGAAGTCTTTCCCATCGAAAGCTATGACGGCCAATGCGCGCTGGACTTCGTGAAGTACGAAATCCAGGAGCCGAAGATGTCCGCCATCGAATGCATCCGGGAGGGGCATTCCTACACGGCCCCGCTGTATGTCATGTTCCGCCTGCGCGAGACCAAGGACGTGCGGGAAGAAGATGTGTATATGGGCGAGATTCCGTTGATGACGGATTCGGGCACGTTTGTCATCAACGGCGCCGAGCGCGTGGTCGTCAGCCAGTTGCACCGCTCGCCCGGCATCTGCTACGAGCAGTCCATCCATACCAACGGCTCGGTCCTGCACTCGTTCCGCATCATTCCAGACCGGGGTTCCTGGATCGAGGTGCAGTTCGACGCCACCGACCTGCTGAACATTTATCTGGACCGCAAAAAACGGCGCCGTAAATTCCTGGCCACGACCTTTCTGCGCGCCCTGGGGTGCAGCACGGACGAAGATTTGCTGGGGATTTTCTATACGTTCGAGAAGGTGGCGTTCAAGGACACGGTCAACGAGGACCAATGGCTGCACCGCGTGGTCAAGGATGACATCATCGACGCGGAGTCGCAAACGATTCTCGCCCGCAAGTACGATCCGCTGACCAAGGAACTGGTCAAGCAGATGAAGGCCACGGGCTTCGATCACGTCGAGGTGGTGAATGTTTCTTGGGACGAGGGCCTGTTCCTCAAGAGCGTGAAGAAGGACCCCGCGCGCAACATGGACGACGCCCTCAAGGAAATCTATCACAAGCTGCGGCCGGGCGATCCGGCGACGACCGCCAACGCGCGCCAGATGCTGAAGCGGGTCTTTTTCGATCCGCGCCGCTACGACTTGGGCCGGGTGGGCCGTTACAAGATGCAGCAGAAACTCGGCATGGACAAGGCCAAGGAAACGCGCGTGCTGGACAAGGACGACATCGTGGCCGCCGTCCGGTATCTGATCAACCTGCGCCGCGGCGAGGGCACGGTGGACGACATTGACCATCTGGGCAGCCGGCGCATCCGCACGGTGGGGGAACTGCTCGAAAACCAGTGTCGCGTCGGCTTGGCGCGCACGGAGCGTCTGGTCAAGGAGCGCATGACCATTTTCGACGCCAAAGTCGAACGGCTCACGCCCCAGAAGCTGATCAATCCCAAGGCCTTGGCGGCCGTCATCCGCGACTTTTTCGGCCGGAGCCAGCTCAGCCAATTCATGGACCAGACCAACCCGCTGGCGGAACTGACCCACAAGCGCCGTCTGAGCGCCCTGGGCCCGGGCGGCTTGAGCCGCGAGCGCGCGGGCTTCGAAGTGCGCGACGTTCATTCCAGCCACTATGGGCGCATCTGCCCGATCGAGACGCCGGAAGGCCCGAACATCGGCTTGATTTCGTCCCTGAGCATGTATGCGCGGGTGAACGCGTTCGGCTTTCTGGAGACCCCGTATCGCAAGGTGGACCACGGGCGGGTGGTGCCCCATGTGGATTATCTGACCGCGGACGAGGAGGAGAATTTCGTCATCGCCCAGGCCAACGCGGCGCTGGACAGCAAGAGCCGCTTTTCGTCCGCGACGGTGCAGGCGCGCTACCGCGGCGATTTTCTGGAAGTGGCGCCGGAGCGCGTGAACTACATGGACGTCTCGCCCAAGCAGTTGATCAGCGTGGCGGCGGGCCTGATTCCGTTTCTGGAGCACGACGACGCCAACCGCGCGCTGATGGGCGCCAACATGCAGCGGCAGGCGGTGCCGCTGCTGGTTTCCGAGCGGCCGTATGTCGCCACCGGCGTGGAAGGCCGCATGGCGCGCGACTCGCGCAGCATGGTGCTGGCGGAGGAGGCCGGCAAGGTGGTCTATGTGTCCGCCAGCCGGATCGTCGTTTCCCATGACGGCGCGCTGCCGACCAAGAAGACGCCGGCCGGCGACTTCCAGGCGTACGAATTGCGCAAATTCATGCGCTCCAATTCCGGGACCTGCATCAACCAGCAGGCGCTGGTGCGGCTGGGGCAGCGCGTCAAGAAGGGCGACGTGCTGGCCGACGGCCCGTGCACCAGCCAGGGCGAACTGGCCCTGGGCCGCAACGTGCTGGTGGCGTTCATGCCGTGGTGCGGCTACAATTTCGAGGACGCCATCCTCATTTCCGAGAAGGCCCTCAAGGACGACATCTTCACCTCCATTCACATTGATGAATTCGAATGCGGCGCCCGAGACACCAAGCTGGGCCCCGAGGAGATCACGCGCGACATCCCCAACGTGGGCGAAGAGGCTCTGAAGAACCTGGGCCACGACGGCGTGGTGCGGGTGGGGGCGGAAGTCAAGCCGGGCGATATTCTCGTCGGCAAAATCACGCCCAAGAGCGAAACGGAGCTGGCGCCGGAGGAGCGGCTGCTCCGGGCGATTTTCGGCGAGAAGGCGGCGGATGTGCGGGACACCTCCCTGACGGTGCCCAGCGGAACGTACGGCATCGTCATGGATGTCAAGGTTTCCTCGCGCAAGGACGTGGCGCGCACGAAGCTCAGCGCCAACGAGCGGCGCAAGCAGGTCAAGCAGGTCCAGGACGAGTTCAAAGAGAAACGGCAACTGCTCACCGATGGGCTGACCGATGCGCTGAGCAACATCCTGCTGGGCGAGAAAATTCCGCTCGACGTGGTCAACATGGAGACGGGGGAGGTCATCATCCCCGCCAACCGCAAGATCACCAAGACCCTGCTGCGCAAGCTGGCGGCCGCCAACGATCACATCGTCATCGATCCTAGCCCGATTCAGATCAAAATTCAGGGCATTATCGGCGAGATCAGCCACAAGTTCTCCGAGCTGCAAATGGAGCAGGAGCGCGCCATGGATCGCCTGGAAAGCGGCGACGACGTGGACCCCGGCATCATCAAGCAGGTCAAGGTGTATGTCGCCGGCAAGCGCAAGCTATCGGTGGGCGATAAGATGGCCGGCCGGCACGGCAACAAGGGCGTCATTGCGCGGATCGTGACCGATGCGGACATGCCCTTTCTGCCGGACGGCACGCCGATGGACATCGTGCTCAATCCGCTCGGCGTGCCTTCGCGCATGAATGTGGGCCAGGTGCTGGAAACACATCTGGGCATGGCCTGCAAGGCGCTGGGCCTGCATGTGTCCACGCCGGTGTTCGACGGCATCCGCGAGGAGCAGATCCACGACATGCTGCAAAAAGCCCATGACGAAAAAGGGCTGCCCATCGAAGCGGACGGCAAGGCGGTCCTCTACGACGGGCGCACGGGCGAGCCGTTTGACCAGCGCGTGGTGGTCGGCATGATTTACATCCTGAAACTGCATCATCTCGTGAGCGACAAGATTCACGCGCGGGCCGTCGGGCCGTATTCCCTGGTGACGCAGCAGCCGCTGGGCGGCAAGGCGCAGTACGGCGGCCAGCGTTTTGGCGAGATGGAAGTCTGGGCGATGGAAGCCTACGGCGCCGCCTATGCGCTGCAGGAACTGCTGACGGTCAAGAGCGACGACGTCGCGGGCCGCACGCGGATTTACGAATCCATCGTCAAGGGCGAAAACGTGCTCGAGGCCGGCATGCCGGAATCGTTCAACGTGCTGATGAAGGAAATCCAGAGTCTGGCGTTGGACGTGCGTCTGCAGAAGACGGTGGAATAGAGCGAGCAGCCAGCGGCGGCCGCGCCGCCGGCGAAGAAGGAGATGTCCGGTGCAAAGCAACAATAATTCGGCGTCCATGCTGGGGGCGGAAGCGCCGACCGCGTTCGATGTGGCCTGCATCACGCTGGCGTCCCCCGAGACCATCCGCTCCTGGAGCAAGGGCGAGGTCAAGAATCCGGAGACCATCAACTACCGGACCTTCAAGCCGGAAAAGGGCGGCCTGTTCTGCGAGCGCATTTTCGGTCCGACGAAGGACTGGGAATGCAGTTGCGGCAAGTACAAACGCATCAAGCATAAGGGCGTGCTCTGCGACCGGTGCGGCGTGGAGGTGACCATCGCCCGGGTGCGCCGCGAGCGGATGGGCCACATCGAGCTGGCGGTGCCGGTGTCGCACATCTGGTTTTTCAAGTGCACGCCCAGCCGCCTGGGCCTGGTGCTGGACATGAGCGCCCGCGAACTCGAGCGCGTGCTGTACTACGAGGATTACCTCGTCATCGATCCCGGCAACACGCCCATGCACGCGAAGCAGCTCCTGAGCGAAATGGACTACCGCGAGGCGCAGGACAAGTTCGGCGAAAGTTTCGTCGCCCGGATGGGCGCGGAGGCTGTCCGCGACCTGATGAAGAAGCTGGACCTGGCCGAGGAACTGGACAAGCTGGAAGTCGATCTCGAAAACACGCGCAGCGTCCAGACGCGCAAGAAATTGACCAAGCGCACGAAGCTGCTCAGCGCGTTTCACGCCAACCACACCCGGCCGGAATGGATGATCCTGGAGGTGCTGCCGGTCATCCCGCCCGATTTGCGCCCGCTGGTGCCCCTGGAGGGCGGCCGCTTTGCGACGTCCGATTTGAACGACCTCTACCGCCGCGTGATCAACCGCAACAACCGGCTGAAAAACCTGCTGCAACTCAAGACGCCGGACGTGATCATCCGCAACGAAAAGCGCATGCTGCAGGAGGCGGTGGACGCCCTGTACGACAATGGCCGCCATGGCCGGGCCGTCACCGGCGCCGGCAACCGGCCGCTCAAATCCCTCAGCGACATGCTGAAGGGCAAGCAGGGCCGTTTCCGGCAGAACCTACTGGGCAAGCGGGTGGATTACTCCGGCCGCTCGGTCATCGTTGTCGGCCCCGAGCTGCAACTGCACCAGTGCGGACTGCCGAAGAAGATGGCCCTGGTCCTCTTCGAGCCCTTCATCATCCGCCGGCTGAAGGAACTGGGCAAGGCGCACACGGTGCGCAGCGCCAAGAAGTTGATCGAAAAAGAGGCGGACGAGGTGTGGGACATTCTGGAAGAGGTGACCCGCGGGCATACCGTGATGTTGAACCGCGCCCCGACGCTGCACCGGCTCAGCATCCAGTCGTTCGAGCCCATCCTCATCGAGGGCGAGGCCATCCGGATCCATCCGCTGGTCTGCACGGCGTACAACGCGGATTTCGACGGCGACCAGATGGCGGTGCACGTGCCGCTGTCGATCGAGGCGCAGATGGAATCGCGCCTGCTCATGCTGGCCTCCAACAACATCTTTTCGCCCTCCAGCGGCAAGCCGGTCACCATGCCCACGCAGGACATCACGCTGGGGTGCTACTACCTGACGATTTCCTCGCAGCGCGACCGTCTCAGCCAGTTGCAGCGGAAGCCGGAGGAGAAGTCCCTCGATCATCTGCCCATCATGGCGAGCGCCGTGGAAGTGCACGCCGCCTACGATGAGGGCGTGGTCCGGACCCACGACCGCATCCGCTTCCGCAACCCGGATTATCAGCGGGAAACGCGCTTTGGCGACCAGGGCCGCGCGGTCATCGAGACGACGGTGGGCCGGGTGTTTTTCAACGAGATCTGGCCCGATTCGCTGGGTTTCTTCAACAAGCCGGCCACCAAGAAACAGCTCGAACAACTGATCCTGGCGTGCTACCAGCTCGCCGGCCACGTGGAGACGGTCAAAGCGCTCGAGAGCCTCAAAATCATCGGCTTCGAGCATGCCACGCTGGCGGGCATTTCCATCGGCATGGAAGACATGATCATTCCGGCCGACAAGGCCAAGGAAATCGGCTTGGCCCACAAGCAGATCGCCGAGGTCCAGTCGCAGTATCAGAAGGGCGTCATCACCGATGGCGAGCGCTACAACAAGATCGTGGATATCTGGACGCACGCCACGGAAAAAATTTCCACGGCCATGTTCAGCGCCATGGAATTCAACGATGGCCGCGATTACGTCAACCCGCTGTTCATCATGGTGGACTCCGGCGCGCGCGGCAGCCGGCAGCAGATCCGGCAGTTGGCCGGCATGCGCGGCTTGATGGCCAAACCGTCCGGCGAAATCATCGAGCAGCCGATCATCGCCAACTTCCGCGAGGGTCTGACCGTGCTGGAGTACTTCATCAGTTCGCACGGCGCCCGCAAAGGTTTGGCCGACACGGCGCTCAAGACCGCCGACTCCGGTTACATGACCCGCAAGCTCGTGGACGTGGCGCAGGACGTCATTGTGGTGGAACAGGACTGCAAGACGCTCAACGGCATCATCGTCAAGGCGATTCACGAGGGCGATGACGAGCTGGTGCCGCTGCGCGCCCGCATCCTGGGCCGCACGGCGCTGGACGACATCATGGACCCGCGCACCAAGGAGATGCTGGTCGCCGCCGGCCAGGAGATCGACGAAAAGGCCGCGGAGCGGATCGCCGCCGCGGAAGTGCCCGGCGTGCGCATCCGCAGCGTGCTGACGTGCGAGTCCCGGCGCGGCACCTGCGTGAAATGCTACGGGCGCAACCTGGCCAACCAGCGGCCCGTGGCGCTGGGCGAGGCGGTGGGCATCATCGCCGCGCAGTCCATTGGCGAGCCCGGCACGCAGCTCACCATGCGGACGTTTCACATCGGCGGCACGGCGAGCGGCGTGTTCAAGCAGCCGCAGATCATGGCCAAGCACGACGGCGTCGTGCATTACCAGGAACTGCGCGTGGTGCAGGCGAAGGACGGCAGCCACATTGCGCTCAACAAGAACGGCGTGGTGAGCATTCGCGACAAGGGCGGGCGCGAGCTCGAGCACTACAGCATCGTGCTGGGCGCGCAGATTTCGACCCCCGACGGCACGCCCGTCAAAAAGGGCCAGGTCTTCGTCAAGTGGGACCCGTACAACGTGCCGATTCTCTCCGAGCAGGCCGGCGTGGTGGAGTTCCACGATTTCATCCAGGAAGTGACGTACCGCAAGGAAGTGGATGAGGCCACCGGCATGAAAGGCACCGTGGTGATCGAGCACAAGGAGGACCGCCATCCACGGATCGTGCTCAAAGATCCGCAGACCCGCGAAGTGCTTGGCAATTACTCCATTCCGACCGGCGCGCACGTCATCGTGCGGGAGGGCTCCGAGGTCGTGGCCGGCGCCATGCTCGCCAAGACGCCGCGCAAGATCATCCGCACCAAGGACATCACCGGCGGTTTGCCGCGGGTGGCCGAGTTGCTGGAGGCGCGCCGGCCCAAGGACGCGGCCGAGATTGCCAAGATCGAGGGTCTGGTGGAATTGGGCGGCACCGTCCGCGGCAAGCGCCGGCTGCTGGTCAAGGATCCGGGCACCAACGACGAGGAGGAGCATCTGATCCCCATGGGCAAGCACATTGTCGTCTTCCCGGGCGATCATGTGAAGAAGGGCCAACCCTTGACCGAGGGGCCGGTGGTGCCGCAGGAAATCCTGGAGGTCTGCGGGCCCCAGGAGCTGCAGGAATACCTGGTCAACGAAGTGCAGGAGGTCTACCGCCTGCAGGGCGTCGAGATCAACGACAAGCACATCGAGATCATCGTCCGGCAGATGCTGCGCAAGGTCCGGATCACCGACCCCGGCGACACGGAATTTCTCTGGGGCGATCAGGTCGAACGGCACACCTTCCAGGACGTCAACCTGAAGGCGATCGCGGAAGGCAAGCGCCCCGCAGAAGCGTCGCCGGTCCTGCTGGGCATCACCAAGGCCTCGCTGGAAACCGAGAGCTTCATTTCCGCGGCTTCGTTCCAGGACACCACGCGCGTCCTGGCCGACGCCGCCACCCTGGGCCGCGTGGATCATCTCCGCGGCTTCAAGGAAAACGTGATCATGGGGCACGTCATTCCGGGCGGCACGGGGTTCAGCATGTACCGGGACGTCAAGCTGGTCCCGCTGGCCGAACCGGTCTCCATCGAGGAGATGCCCGTGGCCGATTTGCTGGATGGCGGCCTGCGCATGGAAACGCCCGCGAGCAAAGAGTTGTAACGCGCAAGAAGTTTTGCTATAATAAAAAAACGTTCTGAAAAAGGAAGGGCGCGCATGCCGACCATCAATCAACTGGTGAAATACGGACGACGTCCGGCGAAGGTAAAAAGCAAGTCGCCCGCGCTGACGAATTGTCCGCAGCGCCGGGGGGTCTGCCTGCTGGTCAAGACCATGACGCCCAAGAAGCCGAATTCGGCGCTGCGCAAGATTGCCCGCGTGCGCCTGACCAACGGCCAGGAGGTCACGGCCTACATCCCCGGCGTGGGGCACAACCTGCAGGAACACAGCATGGTGCTGATCCGCGGCGGCCGCGTGAAGGATCTGCCCGGCGTCCGCTATCATATTGTCCGCGGCACGCTGGATTGCCTGGGCGTGGAAAATCGCCGGCGCAGCCGGTCGAAGTACGGCGCCAAGACGCCGAAACAGGCGTAGGACGCGCGGACCAGCTATTGTTAAGGAAGAGCGATTATGGCGAGAAGGCACAGAGCGGAAAAAAGGAAGATCACGCCGGATACGCGCTTTGGCAGCGAGATCGTGGCGCGGTTGATCACCAGCATCATGGAGCGCGGCAAAAAGTCCACGGCGGAGCGCATTGTGTACACCGCGCTGGCGCAGCTCAAGGAGCTGGCGCAACAGGACCCCCTGCCGGTCTTCCAGACGGCGCTGGACAACGTCAAGCCGCACCTCGAGGTGAAAAGCCGCCGCGTCGGCGGCGCGACCTACCAGGTGCCGGTCGAAGTCAGCGGCGACCGCCAGGTGAGCCTGGCATTCCGCTGGATCATCGACTACGCCAAGGGCCGCAAGGGCGTGCCGATGGGCAAGGCGCTGGCGCTGGAACTGGCGGACGCGTTCAAGAACCAGGGCAATGCGGTCAAGAAACGCGACGACACGCACAAGATGGCGCAGGCCAACAAAGCGTTCGCGCATTACCGGTGGTAAGCGACAGGATGATCATGGTTACCGTGGTGGAACAGCCCCAACAGCAGAAGACGACGGAGGCCTCGCAGCCGCGCGAAGCGGCTGGCCGCCGCCGCGGTCTGGCGCTGGTCCGCAACATGGGCATCGTGGCCCACATTGATGCGGGCAAGACCACGGTTTCCGAGCGCATGCTCTACTATACCGGCCGCGTCTACAAGATGGGCGAGGTGCACGAGGGCACCGCGGTGATGGATTGGATGGTCCAGGAGCAGGAGCGCGGCATCACCATCACCAGCGCCGCGACGACCTGCTTCTGGCGCGATCATCAGATCAACCTGCTGGACACGCCGGGCCACGTGGACTTTACCGTCGAGGTCGAACGCAGCCTGCGGGTGCTCGACGGCGTCATCGGCGTCTTTTGCGGCGTGGGCGGTGTGCAGCCGCAGTCCGAAACGGTCTGGCGGCAGGCCAAGAAATATCATGTGCCGTGCCTCGCCTTTGTCAACAAACTCGACCGCGTGGGCGCGGACTTCGCCGCGGTGGTGCGGCAACTGCGCGAGAAGCTGGCCGCGCCGGCGGTGCCCGTGCAGCTGCCGATCGGCCGCGAGGAACAATTCCAAGGGGTGATTGATCTGATCCGCATGCGCGCGCTGCGCTTCGAGGAGGCCAGCCGCGGCGCCACGGTGCTGGAGGGGGAAATCCCCGCCGAGCTCAAGGCGCCCGCCGAGGAGGCCCGCGCGCTGATGATCGAGCAGATCGCCGAGCGGGACGAGGGCGTCCTGGCCGCCTACCTGCAGAATCCCGATGTGCCGGAAGCGCTGCTCAAGGCCGGGCTGCGCCGGGCGACCATTGCGAACCAATTGGTGCCGGTGCTGTGCGGCGCGGCGCTGCGCAACAAGGGCATCCAGCCGCTGCTGGATGCCGTGGTGGATTATCTGCCCGCGCCGCTCGATGTGCCGGCCGTCGCGGGCCATCATCCCAAGACCGGGGAAGTGCTGCGGCGCGACGTGAGCGATTTCGAGCCGCTGAGCGCGCTGGTGTTCAAGATCGCCAACGATCCGCATATTGGCAAGCTGGCCTTCGTGCGCGTGTATGCGGGCACACTGGGCAAGGGCCAGAATGTGTACAATCCGCGCACCCAGAAACGGGAGCGCGTCGGCCGCATCGTCGAACTGCACGCCAACCACCGCGAGGACATCGAGGTCCTGCACGCGGGTGAAATTGGCGGGCTGGTGGGCTTGAAGCAGGCGACCACCGGCGATACGCTGTGCCCGGAAAACAAACCGGTGGCGCTGGAGCGCATCGAGTTTCCGGAGCCGGTCATCGCCATGGCCATCGAGCCCCGGACCCAGGCCGACCGCGACAAGCTGCGCGTGGCGCTGGCGGCGCTGGAGGGCGAGGACCCCACGTTCCGGATCACGACCAACCCCGAGACCGGCCAGCTGCTGGTCAACGGCATGGGCGAATTGCACCTGGAAATCATCAAGGACCGCTTGGCGCGCGAATTTCATGTGGGCACCAGCGCCGGCAAGCCGATGGTGGCGTACAAGGAGACCATTCAGGCGGCGGCCCGCGGCGAGCACCTGTTCGAGCGCGAGATCGGCGGCCGCGGTCATTACGGCAGCGTGGTGCTCGACCTGGCCCCCGCGGCGCGCGGCGCCGGCAACCGGGTGGAGTTCAAGGTGGCGGAGGGTGCGATCCCGGCGGAATTTCACACGGCCGTCGCGGCGGGCATCGCCGACGGTCTGATGACGGGCGTGGTGGGTAACTATCCGCTGGTGGATGTGCTGGTCCGCGTGGTGGATGGTGCGTGCCATCCGGTGGACTCCTCGGAGGTCGCCTTCCGCTCGGCGGCGGTGATGGCGTTCCGCGCGGCGGCCCAGGCGGCGCAACCGGTGCTGCTCGAGCCGATCATGAAACTCGAGATCATCACGCCGGAGGAATACGTGGGCGACGTGCTGGGGGACGTGAACGGACGGCGCGGGCGGATTCGCGACATCGAACGCCGCGAGGTCGTGCAGATCGTCAGCGCCGAGGTTCCGCTGGCGGAGCTCTTCGGCTATGCGACGAAGCTGCGCTCGCTGACCAAGGGCCGGGCGAGTTACTCGATGGAGCCGTGCCGGTTCGAGGCGGTTCCGGAAACGGTGCAGGCGGTTTTGATTAATCGGTAAAGGAAATAATGAACGGGCAACGCATACGCATACGATTGAGGGCCTACGATCACCGGGCGCTGGATCAATCCGCCGCCGAGATCGTGGAGACCGCCAAGCGCACGGGGGCGCGGGTCACGGGTCCGATCCCGTTGCCCACCCGCATCGAGCGCTACACGGTCAACCGGAGCCCGCACGCGGACAAGAAGTCCATGGAGCAATTCGAGATCCGCACTCACAAACGGCTGTTGGACATCATTGACCCCACGGCGCGTACGGTGGATGAACTGAAAAAACTGAATCTGCCCGCCGGGGTGGATATCCAGATCAAGCTTTGAGGTTGGGCATGCAGGCACTGCTGGGCAAAAAAATTGGCATGACGCAGGTGTACGACAACGGCATCAACGTTCCGGTTACCGTCCTCCAGGTCGGGCCCTGCGTAGTGGCGCAGGTCAAGACGCCGGAGCGGGACGGTTACGCGGGCGTGCAACTGGGCTTCGTGGAGATCAAGCCGACGCGCGCCAGCCAGCCGCGGGCCGGGCATTTCAAGAAGGCCGGCGTGGCCTGTCATCGTTTCCTGCGCGAGGTGGCGCTGGATCGCGGCGAAACCGCGCAGGTGGGCGATACTGTCACCGCGGCGATTTTTCAGGGCGTGGCGTATGTGGATGTGATCGGCACGACGAAGGGGCGCGGCTTTCAGGGCGTGGTCAAGCGCCACGGCTTTGCCGGCGGCCCGGCGGCGCACGGACACATGATGCACCGCCGGTCGGGCTCCATCGGCAATCGCACCTGGCCGTCCCGCGTGTTCAAGAACCGCCGCATGAGCGGCCACATGGGCCACGTCCAGGCCACGCAGCAGAACTTGAAGGTGGTGCAGGTGCGGCCCGAAGACCACGTGATCCTGGTCCGCGGCGCCGTGCCGGGGCCGACGGGCGGCCTGCTGCTGGTGCGCAAGGCCATCAAGAAAGCGACGAAGGCGTCATGAATAAATTAACCCTGTATAACGCCCGCGGCGACAAGTCCGGGGAAGTGGCTTTCCCGGAAGAGTTGCTGATCCGGCGGCGCGGCGAACAAGCGGTGCATGACGCGGTGGTGGCCTATCTGGCGAACCAGCGGCTCGGCACGGCGAAGCCCAAAAAGCGCGGCGAGGTGTCCGGCGGCGGCATCAAGCCCTTCAAGCAGAAGGGCACCGGCCGCGCGCGCGCGGGTTCGATCCGCTCGCCCATCTGGCGCGGTGGCGGCGTGGTGTTCGGCCCCCAGCCGCGCGACTACAGCCAGAAGCTCAACAAGCGCGTGGCCCGGCTGGCGTTTGCCCGCGCCCTCAGCGAAAAATTGACCGCGGGCCAAGTGCTCGTGGTGGACCAGTTGGAGTTGGCCGAGCCCAAGACCCGGCTGCTGCTGGCGGTGCTGAAGAAGATGAACGTCACGCGCGGCGTCCTGCTGGTCATGGCGACCGTCACGCGCAACCTGGCGCTGGCCGCGCGGAATCTGGACGGCGTCGCGCTGGCTTCGGCGGCCAAGGTGCATACCTATCAGGTGCTGCGCTACCCGCACCTGGTGGTCAGCCAGGCGGCTCTGGAGCAACTTGAAAAACGGATGGCTCTGCCGGATCGGAGCGCTTCATGAAAGAGGCCCGCTCCATCATCAAACGCCTGCTGGTCACGGAAAAGGGCACCCGGTTGACGGAAAAGTTGAACCAGTACCTGTTCGTGGTGGCGACGGATGCCAACAAGGTGGAAATCAAACGGGCGGTGGAAAAGATTTTCAATGTCACCGTCTTGAAGGTCAACACCATGCATCGCAGCGGCAAAAAGAAGCGCCAGCGCAGCATGAATTTCGGCCGGACGGCGGACTGGAAACGGGCGGTCGTGACCCTGAAGACGGGCGACAAAATCGAGCTGGCGCAATGAGGTTGAGACATGGGCATTAATACATTCAAACCGGTCACGCCGAGCCTGCGCTTCACGGCGCTGCCGGATTTTGCGGAGCTGACCAGGAGCAAGCCGGAAAAAAGCCTGATCCGGGTCAAGAAATCCACCGCTGGACGCAATGCCATGGGCCGGGTGACGGTCCGCCATCACGGCGGCGGACACAAACGACACTATCGGCTGATCGACTTCAAGCGCGACAAACACGGCATTCCGGCCAAGGTCGCGTCGATAGAGTACGATCCGAACCGTTCGGCCCGCATCGCCCTGCTGTACTACCGGGACGGCGAGAAGCGGTACATTCTGGCGCCGAACGGGATCAAGGTGGGCGCGGTGCTGATGTCCGGCCCCGGGGCGGAGCCCGCCGAGGGCAATGCCATGCCGCTGGGCCAGATTCCGCCGGGCCTGCCGATTCACAATGTGGAACTCTATCCCGGCCGGGGCGCTCAGATTGTACGCGGTGCCGGCATGGCGGCCACGATCATGGCGCGTGAGGGCGACTATGCGCACATCCGGCTGCCCTCCGGCGAGCTCCGGAAGATCCACGTCACGTGCTATGCGACGATCGGCCAGGTGGGCAACCTGGAGCATGAGAACATTTCGCTGGGCAAGGCCGGCCGCAAGCGCTGGCTGGGCATCCGCCCGACCGTGCGCGGCGTGGCCATGAATCCGATCGACCATCCGATGGGCGGCGGCGAAGGCCGCAGCTCCGGCGGCGGACATCCGGTCACGCCGTGGGGGCAGTTGACCAAGGGCAAGCGCACGCGCGACCGCAAGAAACCGTCCAAGAATCTCATTCTCCAGAGGAGACCGTAAACCATGGCTCGCTCGATTAAAAAAGGCCCGTATGTTGAGGAGAAGCTCCTCCAGCGCATCGGCGTGATCATCCGCAGCGGCGACAAGCGGCCGCTGAAAACCTGGTCGCGGCGCTCGATGGTCCTGCCCGAGTTCATCGGGCTGAACATTGCCGTGCATAACGGAAAAACGTTCATCAATTTGTATATCACCGAGAACATGGTCGGCCATCGGCTGGGCGAATTTTCGCCCACGCGGACCTTCCGCAAGCATGGCGTGGCCACGGACAAGGTGGTGGCGCTGAAGTAAGCGCAGTCGCCATGGCCCGAACCTGGATGCTGGTGGTCGTGGGATTGGCGGCCGGCTGGGGCGCGGGCTTCGTCTGCGGGTGGAGCGGGCTGGTGGCCAGGCAGGCGGGTGACCCGGCGGAACAGCGCTTGATTCGGGCGCAGCAGGCGCGGCTGGTGGTCCTGCAGCGCGAAGGCGACCTGGCGCGGGCGCAAGCGGCGGCGTGGGCCGGCCAGTGCGCGGCCGCCCAGGCGGAGGCGGCGTTGCTCCGGCGGACGCCGCCGGCGGCTGGCAGTGCGGAGACGCTGCCGGCGGCGGCCGCCGAGGCGTTGACCGGCGACCCCATCCGGGTGCTGGAGGTCAACGCGGCGCTGAGCATGCTGGTGGTGGACGCGGGCCGGGCCCGGGGGATGAGGGCCGGCATGTGCTTTGGCGTGGTCCACGAGCGCGAGCCGGTGGCCGACGTCCGGGCGGTGGATGTGCGCGAGGCGTTGACCGGCGTGGTGATCGAAAGAACGTACGCGGGGAAAACACCGGTGGCCGGGGATCGGTTGGTGGCCCGGAAGAAGTGAGGATGGAGCGATGGAAACAACGGCCAAAACCAAGCATGTGCACATGGCGCCGTCCAAGGCGGTGGACCTGGCGGCCGCGCTGCGCGGACTCGCCGTTCCCGCCGCCCTGCGGGCCGTCCAGTTCAGCGAGCGCAAGGCGGCGTTCTACCTGGCCAAGACGCTCAAGTCGGCGATCGCGAACGCCGAGAACAACCATGCTTTGTCGGCGGAAAATTTGTATGTGAAGGAAGCCGTGGTGGAGCAGGGCGCGATGCAGAAACGCTTCTGGCCCCGCAGCCGCGGCATGGTCAGCCCCGTGCTCAAGCGGACGAGCCACGTCCGCATTACGCTCACGGACGAAAAGCCGAGGCAGAAATGATGCTGGGGATAGGGAAAGGAGACCGGTCTTGGGTCAGAAAGTAAATCCAATTGGTTTCCGGGTCAGTGTCAATAAGGATTGGCGCTCCCGCTGGTACGCGGACAAGAAAGCCTACGGCGGGTTGCTGCACGAGGACCTCAAGATCCGCGATCTCGTCAAGCTCCGCCTGAAGGACGCCGCCGTGCCGGAGGTGATCATCGAGCGCTATGCGAATCGCGCCCGGGTCACGGTGTTCACGGCGCGCCCGGGCATTGTCATCGGCCGCAAAGGCGCGGACATCGAGAAGCTGCGCGAGGAGATCGCCCGGTTCACCGGCCGGGAAATTTACGTGGAGATCCGCGAGGTGAAGGATCCGGACACCAACGCGCAGTTGGTGGCGGAGAACATCGTCCTGCAGTTGGAGCGCCGCGTGTCCTTCCGCCGCGCGATGAAGCGTGCGGTGCAAATGGCGATGAGTCTCGGCGTATTGGGCATCAAGGTGCACGCCAGCGGGCGCCTCGGCGGCGCGGAGCTGGCCCGCCGCGAATGGTACAAGGAGGGCAAGGTGCCCCTGCATACCCTGCGCGCCAACATCCAGTACGGTTTTGCGGAAGCGCATACCATGGCCGGCAAGATCGGCATCAAGTGCTGGATCTGCAAGCAGGAAGAAGCGCCGGCGGCCAAGGAGGATACGCATGCCCCTTATGCCTAAACGGGTGAAGTACCGCCAGTCCCAGCGCGGGAACCGCAAAGGGCTGTCGTATGCCGGACAGACGCTGGAGTTTGGCGAGTACGGGCTGAAGGCGCTGGATCGGGTGTGGATCACCGCCATTCAGATCGAGGCGTGCCGCGTGGCGATCAATCGCGACCTGAAGCGCAAGGGGAAGCTTTGGATCCGCATCTTCCCGGACAAGCCCTACTCGCAGAAGCCGCTGGAGGTGCGTATGGGCAAGGGCAAGGGCGCCGTCGAGGGCTGGGTGTGCGTGGTCCGGCCGGGGCGGATTCTGTTCGAAATCGGCGGGGTGACCGAGTCGGCGGCGCGCATCGCCTTGCGGCTGGCCGCCAGCAAGCTGCCGATCAAGACGCGCTTTATCACCCGCGGGCTGGCCTGAGGAATTTGGCGACATGAAAAAAAACGAGTGGAAAGATTTGACGGCGGAGGAATTGCAACAGCGGCGCCAGGACGCGCTCAAGGAGCTGTTTAACCTCCGCCTGCAGCAGACGGCGGGGCAACTGGAAAAGCCGTCGCGCATCCGCGAATTGCGCCGGGACGTCGCCCGGGCCAACACCTATCTGAAGGAGCGGGCGAAAGCCGCGAAATAATCATGGCGAACACTACGGAACAGCGGGGCGTGCGCAAGGAGCGCGAGGGCGTCGTCGTCAGCGACGCGATGAATAAAACCATCGTCGTCCAGGTCATGCGCCGCGTGCGGCACCCGTTTTATGGCAAGGAAATGAAGCACTTCAAGAAATACTATGCCCACGACGAGAAGGACGAGGCCCGCACGGGCGATCGCGTGTTGATCATGGAGACGCGCCCGCTCAGCCGCCTGAAACGCTGGCGGCTGGTCAGCATTCTCGAACGCGGCAAGGCGCCGGCGCCGGGAGGCACTGAACATGATCCAGCTTAAATCCAGAATGGATGTCGCCGATAACTCCGGCGCCCGCGTGGCCCAGTGTATCCACGTGCTGGGCCAGCGCAAGCGCTACGCCCATATCGGCGATGTCATCAAAGTCGCCATCAAGGAAGCCCAGCCCGTCGGCCTGGTCAAAAAGGGCGAAGTGCACGATGCCGTGATCGTCCGCACCAAGCAGTCCATCCGCCGGCCGGACGGTTCGCTGCTCAAGTTCGACCGCAACGCTTGTGTCATCGTGGATGCCGACAAGAATCCCCGCGGCACGCGCATTTTCGGACCCGTGGCCCGCGAACTGCGCGATAAGAACCACATGAAGATCATTTCGCTCGCGCCGGAGGTGGTCTGATGAAGCGCGCCCCGAAAGCCCATATCAAGCGCGGCGACATCGTCGAGGTCCTATCCGGCGACCACGCCGGCCAGACCGGCAAGGTGCTCCAGGTGATGCCCGAGAAGGGCCGGGCGATCGTCGAGGGCCTGAATCTCATCAAGAAGCACATGCGCAAAAGCCAGGACAATCCCAAGGGCGGCATTGTGGAAAAAGAAGCCGCGCTGGCGGTGGCCAAGCTCAAACTGCGCACGTCCGGCGTGCCGGAAAAGAAGGCCGTGGAGCAAACAACGGGGGCGTCTTAGCCGGAAGGGCCTGATTTTGAACAGTAACCCGGCGGCGGCGGCCGGGAGGGAGAATAGAGCGCATGGCACCGAAACTGAAAACATTGTACCTGACCGAGGTGGTCAAGGCGCTGCTGGCATCGGGGAAATACAAGAACCGCATGCAGGCGCCGCGGCTGACAAAGATCGTGATCAACATGGGCATCAACGCGGTGGCGGAGCGCGAGGTGATCAAGAACGCCGCCGAGGATCTCGCCCGGATCAGCGGCCAGCGGCCGGTGATCATCAAGGCGCGCGTGAGCATTTCCAACTTCAAGCTGCGCGAAGGTATGCCGATCGGCGCCAAGGTGACGCTGCGCGGGGACCGCATGTACGAGTTTCTGGACCGGCTGATCAGCGCAGCCCTGCCGCGCGTCCGCGATTTTCGCGGGGTCTCGCTCAAAAGTTTCGACGGGCGCGGGAATTACACCTAGGGGCTGAAGGAACAGACGCTGTTCCCCGAGATCCGGCCCGATCAGGTGAAGAAAGCGCAGGGCATGGACATCACGCTGGCTTCGACGCTTGCTGGGCGTGCCGTTCGCGGCCGCGTGAGGCGGATGGAAGAAAGGAGTTTGCTTTGGCCAAGATATCGTGGATGGTGAAGGCGGCGCGGAAGCCGAAGTTCAGCACGCGGGGCTATCACCGCTGCAAGCGTTGCGGGCGGCGGCATGCCTACCTGCGGAAGTTCCAACTTTGTCGTATTTGTTTCCGCGAGCTGGCCTTGGAAGGCAAGCTGCCCGGCGTTATCAAGGCCAGTTGGTAGAGGAAGGAAGAAGTCATCATGAGTTTTTGCGATCCTATTGCCGATATGCTGACCCGGCTGCGCAACGGCGCGACCGCCGGGCTGGCCGTGGTGGACATACCTCATTCCGTCCTCAAAGGCGAACTGGCCCGCCTCCTGAAGAAGGAAGGTTTCATCAAGGATTACCTGACGGAAAAGGCCGGCATCCGGAAGATCCTGCGGGTGTATTTGCGGTATGGCGCGGACGAGAAATCCGTGATTCAGGGCATCCGGCGCGTCAGCAAACCCGGCCTGCGCCGGTATGTGATGGCGGCGAAGATTCCGCGGGTGCTGGGCGGCATGGGCACGGTGATTCTGACCACGTCCAAGGGGATCATGACGGGCCGCGATGCGAAGAAGAACAACACCGGCGGCGAAGTCTTGTGTTACATCTGGTAAACGAAAAGGTCGGATTATGTCGAGAATAGGCAAGAAACCGGTGCCCCTGCCTGCGGGGGTGACGGCTGTGGTGCAGGGTTCCCGCGCGACGGTCAAGGGGCCCAAGGGCGAGATGGTGTTCAACATCCCGGCGCCTGTGTCCGCGGCGGTGGTGGCGGGTCGGATCGAAGTGCGTTGCGGGGACGACGAGAAACGGTCGCGCGCTTTGTACGGTACTACCCGCAACCTGCTGGCGAACATGGTCGAAGGCGTGACGAAGGGCTATGCCAAGGATCTGGAAATCCAGGGCGTGGGTTTCCGCGCGACGCTGCAGGGCCGGCAGCTGACGCTGGCGCTGGGCTACTCGCACCCGATCGTTTTCACGGTGCCGGAGGGCATTGCCCTCAAGGTGACCGACAGCACGGCGATCAACATCAGCGGCGTGGACAAGCAGCAGGTGGGCGAGGTGGCGGCCCATATCCGGTCCTTCTATCCGGCCGAGCCC
>JAPLSZ010000148.1 GCA_026398385.1 Kiritimatiellota bacterium
CTGACGAAGCCGCGCGCGGCGGTCTGGTAGGCCAGCTTCAGGCCGGCTTCGAGGTGCGTGAAGCCCGCGGCTTGGATGCCGTCGAGCGCGGCGAGGATCTTTTTTTGCTCGGTGGCGGATGTGAAATCCAGGACGAGCCGCGCGCGACTGCTGAAGGAGACCAGCGCGACGCGGTCGGCCGGGCCGAGCTTCGCAGCCAGCAGCTTGAGCGCGGCGCGCGCCAGGTCCAGCCGGTCGGGCGCGTTCATCGAGCCGGAGGTATCCAGCAGGAAGGTCAGGTTGGCGCCGCGGTTTTCGCGGCCCACCAGCCGGCCCTTGACGCCGAGCTTGAGCAACTGCACGCCCGGCGGGCAGAAGGGCGTGCGCGCGGCCTGCGCCTGGACGCTGAACAGGTCGCGGCCCGGCGGGGGCAGGGCGTAGTCAAAATAGTTGACGAATTCCTCCGTGCGCACCGACTCCGGCGGCGGCCGCTGCCCGCCGTTGAGGTAGCGGCGTGCCAGCGTGAACGAGGCCGAATCCACGCTGATCGAGAACGTCGAGAACGTCTGTGCCTGCGCCGCCACCCATGGATTCACCCCCGCCGCGCGGAAGACCGGCTTGGTCGGCTTCGTCTCTTCCGGCTGGGCTTTCGATTTCTCCATGTCGGTGGTCTTGACCGAGGCCAATTCGGTTTCCTCCAACCGGTCATGCTTGACCTTGGCCACATGGTAAGAGTCTTCCAAGCCGCGTCTTCAGCCGCTGGATGTCGGGGTTATCATCCCCCAGAGCTTGGCGCATGAGATTCAGGCTTATTTGGGCATCGGCAACTTGCCGACGCAAGATTTGCTGCTTCTCATTACCATCGGTGAAGGTGGCCCCATTCACCAGATCCTTGCCCTCCAACTTGACGAGATCATCTTTGGACCTTACGATTTCATTGCCACCGCCGAGGCGCCCGCTGTATGAGCCATGCCCGATGCCTTTCAAGACGAGCGGGCCTGTCGCCGCGCCGGCAAAATCTATGCCGCCGGCATCGTCGCCCGGACCGCCGCCTCCAAACGACTTGCCGCCGCCTGTGGGTTTTGTGTCGCTGCCCGTTTTGGTGCCTTTGTCACTATCGCGGAGCCCAAGAAACTCCCCGCCAAGCTTATCTGTTACCACCAGGTCCTTGCCGGATTTCTTTCCCGCCAGCATGTCCTTCCGCGCGAGCCTCTCGGCCGGCGCGCCGCCGGGACCGTAGAAGAATCCCGCCGCCACCGCGGGCTCGCCGTCGGATAGGCCAGCTCGGCCCACGTTCGAGCGGCCGTCCTGCTCCTTGTAATCCAGCGCCTCATGGCCCGCTTTGCCCTGGGCGGCAAAGCTGGTCACGTCTCCTCCCGTGACGTAGCCGTCGGGCCGCGTGAGCGGGGCAGGCAACGCTGCGGCGGCCGGGAGGGTCCGAAGCTCGTCCACGCTTCTCTGAAGGTCCTCCAGTTTCTTCGCTTCGCCCGCCCGCGCAGGCAGGAAGCGCCGGTGGGTATCCGTCCTGGAGTCGGTCACGTCGCTCAACGAGGCGATGCCCGATTCAGCAGATACTTCCTTCAACTGCTTGTTCAATTCCGTCGTTTTGGGTGGCGCGGTGCGTAACGCCCACAGCGCCTCCCCTTTGGGGTCGGTGCCGCCCTGCTGCCCTGGCTGTTGCCCTCCTCTGTCCGCCCAACCGGCGTAGTCCAGCGTACGGACGAGTCCGTTGGCGTCCGCCTCTTCCTTGGTCTGCGCAAACTTTGCACTTACGCTGCGGTGGCTCTGCGGTCTGGCGGTTGGCGCGCGTTTGTCGAGCGCGCCTTCCCAGTTCAGCGTGGCACGGGCAAGATCCTGCCCGCCGGCTTCGCCGCCCGAACCGCCGCCGCCCGACCCACCCCCGCGGCTTTTTTCGCCAGCGACATAGAGCTCGCGGGCGCGACGAGAATCATCGACGGCCGGCGTCGTCTCCGGCTGGGGCGTCGGGGGTGGCGGCGCTTCGGCGAACAGCCGGCCCGTAACGGGTATATCACCTGACTGCGGAGGCTTTTCCTTGTCCTTCTCGTCATGTTTCAGGCGATCGGGCGAAGGCGGGCTATCCGTTTCGCGGCCACCCGCCCGCGCGGCATAGGCGTAGTGCGGCTCCGCGGCGGCGAGATTCTGTACCCGAATCTGGGTCGGCGTGCCGACCATCGTCGGTTTGGGCAGCGTCGTCCGCAGCGGCACCATGGTGCCCCCGGCCGACATTGCGCTCTGCGCGACGTTGAAATTGTCGGCAAATTGGTCGCCGCCCGTTTGGCCGCCACTTGTTGGGTCTCGACCGCTGCCATCCACCAATTTACCCACGGTGCCTGCGCCGGCTTGCAGGCCGGCGCTGACCGTAGTGCTGCCGGAGTAGGTGTTGACGCCGTTGAGCGTCAGCGTGCCGCTACCGTTTTTCAGGAACACGGCGCTGCCGCCTTTCGCAATGCCGGCGGCTTCCTTCCCGGTGGTTTGATTCCGATCAGCAGGATCGACCCGTTCGTCGGGTTGTTTGTCCGGGGCATCCGCACGGCCGGATTTATGCCTGCGCTCGGCATTGGCCAAGAGGATCCCGCCGCCGGACACGACCGCATCGCCCAGTGCGGCTTGCTCTCCGCTGGCCCCCTCGCGTTTTTCGGCATCTCGGCTGACCTCCATGCTCCATGTCGGTTTCTTGGAGGAGACCTCCGGCGGCCGCAGATAAGTTTCCTTGGTTGGTTTCAGATCCAGTCCCGGCCGGCTAACGCCGGAGTCTTGCGCGGTGGTTCTCTGATCAACTTCTGCGCCTGCGCCCCAGTGATTAACGGCGGAAGGCGAGCTGTCGGGCTCTGTGGCGGATGGCCTGACGGTCGCCACGCGGAAGCCGCGAACCTCGCCCAACCTGCCGATGATCATAGCCTTCTGTCTGGCGGATTTAACGGCCGGCAGCAGCAGTGCGCTTAGGAGGCCCGCCGAGAGCAGCAGGACGGCGGCGATTTTGGCCAGATCCTGCCACGGGAGGGGCCCCCAGCGGAACTTGGCGCGGAGCACCCTCCGGCGGTGCGCGGCGTCGAGCTGCGCGGGCACTGCCGGGCTGACGACGAACGCGGAGCGCATCAGATCGAGGGACCGTTCCAATTCGCCCGCCGCCGCCCGGCACGCCGCGCAAGTTTCCAGATGGGCGCATACCTGCGCCGCCGGCCCGGCTTCCAGATCGCCGAGCAAGTAAAGGGTCAATTGTTCCTGATAATCCTGGCAGCTCATGTTCGCGTCTCCACCAGCTTGGCTGTCGTTATTGGACGGGGGTGCTTTCATATGGCCCCCACCTGCTTCAGCTTCTCCGCCAGATGTTTCGCGGCGTGGTGCAGCAGGCAGCCGACGTTGCCCGTGCTGCGGCCGGTGATTTCGCTGATTTCCTTGTACGAGCGGCCCTCCTGTAATCTCAGAATGGCCACCTGCTGCTCGGCGGGATCCAGTTCCCGCAGAAACCGTTGCGTCCACTGCAGCGCCTCCTGCCGTTCGACCTGCCGGCGCTGACCAGTCGGCACGTCCGGCGCGGTCTCCTCGGCCTGGCGGGCATGCAGGCGCCGGAGCCGGTCCTCGCGGCGGATGTAATCCACGGCGAGGTTATGCGTGACGCGGTACAGCCAGGGGACCAGCGGCACGGCCGGTCGCGCCCCGTCGCGCCAGTGCCGCACCAGGCGGATAAACGCGTCCTGCACGACATCCTGCGCCAGCACCGGATTGCCCGCCAAGCGGGCGGCGTAACGCAACAGCGCTGCTTCATGTTGAGCCACAACGGCCTCAATATCCAGCGGACCGTCCTTTACGGCGGATGCGGTCGGGCTGTGGTTTGGTTCCATGCCGCCCTCGATCTGATGAACTTCATCCATAATACGCCTGCCGCGCCAGCCTTCTTCAGAAATTCTTCCGGGAGGTTTTCAAACACAACGCACTATAATGAAATAGGCCGCCAGACAGAAGTGTTTATTCGGGTAAGGGGTAATGGGTCAGTGACGTAGGGGCGCAGGCTTGCTGCGCCCGCCGGCGTTGCCTTTCGCCGGGTCGGAGACCCGGCCTACAATAATCTTATCGCCAGCGGCGCCCCTACGTGACTGACCCATTACGGGTAAGGCCTCAGTCACATGGGGGAGTTGCGTTGTCGGGGCGCCGAAAGGCACGCTGACAAGCAAAGGGGCCGAGGCGGCCCGCCGCTGCTACGCTGCCGAAGCGCGCCGTATGTCCAGCGCCAGGCGGTTATTTGGCGGCTGGGGTGAAAACAATCTTGGCCTGGCTGCGGAGGGAGTCCACGTAGGCTTGCAGGGCCTTCTGGCGCTTCTGCTGCACCACGATTTGCCGCAGGCGGTCCTTGACTTCCTCGATCTTCAAGGTGCGCGCGGCGCGGCGCTCTTGCACTTGCAGAATTTGATAGCCCCATTGGGTTTGGATCACCGGGCCGATCTCGCCGGGTTTCTGGGAAAAGGCCGCAGCTTCAAAGGCCTTGTCGGCCACCTGCCCGCGCGCAAACGCGGGCAACAGGCCGCCCCGCGCCTTGTCCGGGTCGTCGGACAGGGCGGCGGCCACCGTCTCGAATTTGCCGCCCTGCAGCAATTGCTGGCGGATCTTCGCGGCACGGGCTTGCTGTGTTTTGGCTGTGGCGGGGTTGCCGCCGGGCGGGGTGGCCACGAGAATGTGGCGCACCGTGACGACTTCCGGCACCTGCATCAGGCTGGGATTGTCCTTCACGAATTGCGCGATGTCCGCGTCCGTGACCGGCAGGACGGTGGGCACGCGGAGCTCAATCAGCTTGGCCACCTGCAGCTCGGAAATGACGCTGGCGCGGAATTCCTGCTCGGTCATGCCATGGCTCTGGAGGGCGGCGGCGAGCGTGGTGTTGGTGGGGATCTGCTTGCGAACCGAATCCACGGCGGACGCCAGCGCCTGGGAGGATATCGCGATTTTTTCTTTTTCCGCGGCCTGCTGCAACAGGATGCGCAGGATCAGGTTGTTGACCGCCTGCTGGGCCGGAATGACCTTTCCGGTCCAGCCCCGGGTTTTCTGCATTTCCGCCTGAATGTCACCATGGGTTATTTTCCGGCCATTCACCGTGACCACCAGCGTCGCCGGATTGAACGGGGAACTGGCCGCGGCGTTGAAGATGCCGGTGGCTTGCGACAGATCCACGCGGCCGGCCGCCGGCGCCGGGTTTTTTCTGCCGCAGGCTGGAAGCAGCAGGACCAACGTCATCAGGCCGGCGCAACCCATCAAGAAACGGCGGCGCCAGCCGGTATAGTTTTTCATAATAGACCTTTCATCGGGGCGGAACCGTGCGGGTCCGGGCGGCATGCTCCCTGGCGGGCGCGGATCCGGCAAGTGCTCTTTCTATGGCGAGGCGTGTGCATGCGGCTCAGCGGTTGAAGCCGGGGATCGCCGGCGCTGTTTCCCAAGGCTGGGGGGTATTCCACGGGATATCGGAATCCGCATTGGTGGTGGCGCAGCCGCCGCCCAGCAGGGCCGCGAACAGCAACAGCACCACCGCCGCGCCGGCCAGCCGACGCGGCCGAGGCTCCGTCGCAGGGCGATTCAACGCGAGGCGATCCATACCGACGGCTCATTGCTATACGACAGGAGTTCGGCCGTCTGCAAACCGACGAGCACGACAAAAAAGAGCACGACGGTTAACACGAGCAAGGCGGCGATTTTAGAAGAGAACATGGTCGTCCTCCTTAACGACGGTGGGGGCTTTCCAATCCGTCACGATGACATCGCCGATGGCGACGTGCTTCAGCACCATGCCGATGCGCACCCTGCCGATCAACTGATTGTCGCGATGGATCAGCATCTCGACGTTGGGCAGCAGCCCGTCATCTATGCCGATGTCCAGCACGACGAAGTGGTAATCCTTGTTGACCGCGAGCACCTTACCCTTGAGGCCCTTGGGAATCGGGAATTTCTCGCCCAAGAGCGCGCCCTGATAACGGATCTTCTTATCGCGCTCTTCGATCGTTTGCTTGGCGGCGACGAGGTCTCCCGCCACCTTCTCCACCTTCTTGTTCAAGTCGTCCACATCGCCCGTCAGCTTGGTCTTGTCGGCTTCCAGTTGCGTGATTTTAGTGCCTTTCTCGGCGATCTCCGTGTCTTTTTTGGACACGGTTTCGGTCAGCTCGGTAACTTTGGTTTGGGTCGCAGCCAATTCGCCCTTGGTCGTGGCCAGCTCCGTCTTCGTCTTATCCAGAACGTCCTTGGTGCTGGCCAGGTCCTTGATGTTGGTTTGCAGGTCGCCATAGGTGACTTCCGCCTGCGTGGCGAGGTCGCCCAGGGGTTTTTCGATGTTCGCCAGTTCGGCCTTGGTGTTGGCCTTGATCTGGTCCGCGGTGATCTTGTCGTAGCGCAGGTTCTTGGCGATTTTCAGCGCCGTCTGCTCCAGCTTCTGGGTTCGTCCTTTAAGCACCTCGCGCTTCGCGAACAGCCAGATGCCCAGCCCCAGCGCAACGGCACTCAACAACAGCATTACCAGCAGCAGCGGCTTTAATATTTTGGCCATAATGATACCCCTCAGCTCATTTTTGGACAAACTATCACCAACCCGGCGCCCCTGTCAATCAACAAATCATTTTAATTGTCATTGCCGGATAGGCCCCTCCGTGCTATCTGTCCATCATGAATTACGCTCCGGGCATTCTGGATTATCTGGCGCAAAGCCCCGACTTCACCGAAGTGCTGCTCGCCCCGGGGGCCATGCCCCTCCAGCGCGCGCCGGACGGCATGAAATCCATCGGTGACACCGCGCTCAACGAGCAGGACGTGCGCGACACCCTCGCCACCCTCACGACGCACGCTGCGGGCGTCAGTGCCGGCGGCAAGCACGGTGTCTTTTCCTTCGGCATGCCGCAGCGCGGCCGGTTTCGCGTCGCGTTTATGACCCAGCGCGGCTCGCTGGTGGCCAGCATCATCAAGATCCCCGGCGAGGTGCCGCGGGTGGATCAACTGGTCGCGGCCGATCAGGCCGCCGCGGTGGAAAAGAATTTCTTGTCCTTCCGCAGCGGACTGCTGCTGGTCGCCGGCCCGTCCTCCATGCTGACCAATGTGCTGGTCTATGCCCTGCTGCGCAGCCTGAGCGAGCAGGCGCAGCGCGTCGTTTTTATCCTGGAGGCCGGCATCACCTTTCTGCTTCGTCACGGCCGCTCACTCGTCCTGCAGAGCGAACTCGGCTCCGATGTGGACAGCATCGAGGAAGGCCTGCGCGCCGCGCTCACCCTGGAACCCAGCGTCATCTATATACG
>JAPLSZ010000232.1 GCA_026398385.1 Kiritimatiellota bacterium
ATGCGGAAGCCCATCCCCTGCAGGGGCCGTTCGTCCGTGAACTTCGGCGGCATGGCTCCGGGCGTGGTGTTGTAGGCCACGAAATTCCGGAACAGCTCAATGGCTTTGTCGCGATGGTACTCGCTGCCCGCGGCGCGCGCGCAGGCCGCGTAGCCGATGGCTGCGAAACCTTCGCTGAAGTTGTACCGCCGCTTGCGGATCGGACGCCCCTCCCGCGTAACGTGGAAGAACAGACGGCCGTCGCCCGCCCGGTCGTATCCGTGCCGTTCCAGGAACTCGATGCCCAGCCTCGCCGCGTCGAGCCAGTCCGCGCGCGCCTCCACCGTGTTGTAGAGTTCCGAGAGCAACCACGAGAAACGCCCCTGCAGCCAGATGGCCTTATCGGTGTCGATCACCGTTCCGTCCCGGTCAAGGCACGTGAAGTACCCGCCATGCTCGCGATCGAGTGCATGCCGCAGCCAGAACGGCACGACATCGTTCAACAGCCCGTCGCGATAAGCATTCCGCAGGGACTGCAGGTGTTCTCTATTCATGGTTGCTCCTTACCCGGGGTCCCGTTCTGTCAAAATATCCCGTGTATTGCGCGGGGAGGGTTCCCGCGCGTTTATTCGCATTGTACCAGAGATCGAGTCGCGGCGCCCACGGTATGGCGTCGGCGGGTTGCCCCCGGAGATCCGCTCATAGACACGCACATAGTCAATGAGATACTGCTGCGGAAGAGCTGCGTCATCAATCACGCCGCCATGTTTTCCTCCCATCGCAAGGTTCAAGAGTTGTTTCCTATCATGTGCCTTTCGAGTGCTCCCCCCGTAATGAGCGCGTGCGATGGAACAAGGTTGACGTCACTTGGCCGCTGGCGGTCCGTAAAACTCCACTTCCCAGATGCGGGAGGTTTCGCCCGGGGTGGCGGTAATGATGAGGCGGAGGCGTTTGGTTTCCATGGGAGTGAATCGAGCGGCCCAGGCGGGGTTCTTGTTGGCGGTGATTTTTGCATCCGGGATGTCCTTCCACGCGGCGCCGTCGTGCCACTGCAGGGTGAAGTCCTGCACGGGCGCGGTTACGGCGGCGTTGGCGTAGTAGCCGGAGATGATGCGCGCGGCGCCGAGGCGGACGGGGTTCTCCCAGGTGAACTCGATGGTGTGTGGCAGCGCTTCTTTGCCGATCCAGCGGGCGTCGGGACCGATGATCGAGATCACCGCTCCCGGCTGAAGCTCGCGGATGAGGGCGTAATATCCCTCCCAGTCGTAGACCTGGCGCTTGCCGTTCCGCCCAGGGGACGCGCGGGCTTGGCTCCGGCGCGTGAGGCCCGGCCGCGGCGGCCCTCGTTTTGGTAGGCGATGGCTCTGCCGTCCCTCTTGCCCGTGCCGCGGCGCATGAGGTCCTGAAGTTCGTTGAGGTGCTTTTCATAAACGGCACGCGGCGTGGTATTGTGTTGGGCGCAAAGGCTGGCGGCCATGCCGATAATTTCACCTTCGGCGCCACACGTGCGCATGACTCGCACCGCGCCAAGGGCATCATGCGTGACGCTGATGTTGCGTCCGGCCATGAAGAGGTTGGCGATGTTGCGCGAGTAAAGGCAGCGGTAGGGAATCCAAAAGGCGCGGTTGCCCGCGAAGGCGGGGAACTTTATCATGTCGGCGGTGGAGATGAAGGCGTCGCCTTCGAAGCCCTTGGCATATTTCGGATCGGGCCGGTGCAGGTCGTTGGCCCAGCCTGTGGGTGCGGCGCCGTCAGGGAACTTGCGGTCCTTGAGCAGGTCATCAAGCTGGAGCACGACATCCCCCAGGAGGCGGCGGGACTCCCGTTTGCCGAGGATGTAGGCCGACCAGTTGAGTTGATGATTTGGCAGCACCTGGTCCACGTTCTTCATCGCGTCCCAGGCGCCATACATCGCGCGGAAATTCCAATCGCGAATATACTCCATTTCGTCGATCGGGTCCCGATCAAATCCGCTCTCCCAAAACCAGCCGCCGAGCTGGAGCGGGTCGGGCTTGGTCTTGCTGCGGCCCGGGAAGGGTTTGTCGGAAAGATCGAGCGCCCACGGGCAGCGTGGAAACGGCACGGCGGCGGCTGATTTTTTGGTGCCGGTGTTGAGGGCGTTTTCATCCTGGCATTCGCAGACGTTCCAGAGGTTGCACGGCCCCATGCGGCCCTTCGGTTTCATTTCAAAATCGGCGCCGGCCAGCGCGCCGACGGCGGCATCGCCCGTGCAATCCGCGAACCATTTGCCGCCGATGCGCAGTCGCCTTCCGCTGGTGGTGGACTGCGCGAT
Organism: Kiritimatiellota bacterium; assembly: GCA_026398385.1. Lineage (GTDB taxonomy): Bacteria > Verrucomicrobiota > Kiritimatiellia > CAIQIC01 > CAIQIC01 > CAIQIC01. Next base: position 2,273 of record JAPLSZ010000232.1, read on the forward strand.
AACCGCGCGAAGGCGACCATTCGCCACTTCCGCGCCATTCACGCGATGCTCCAGCAGCAGCGTGATGTTTTTCTCCGCGCGCACCACGGCGAGCTTCTTTTCGTCCTCATAAAGCTCCGGCGTGTTCGACGGGCCGTAGTGCGCCCGTTTGCCCGGCTCCAACTCCGCCACCACATCGCCAATGCGAGGCCACGGTTCGTCGTTGCGCGCGCCTTGCAGCCACACCCGGACTTCCGAACTGTTGTTGCCGCCGAGCACGGATCGATCCTGTACCAGCGCCACCTTCAGCCCCAGCCGCGCTGCCGAAAGCGCCGCGCACGTCCCCGCGAGGCCGCCGCCAGAGACCACGAAATCGAACTCGCCCGCCGGCTCGGGTTGCTCCGGCAGCCCGAGACACCGGCGCCGGAATGCGGCCATCTCCGGGTCTTGATTGGGCGGCGTGAATTTCGCGTCGCGTGCAAACAGGATCGCATCGCAGCGGCCCTCGAAGCCGGTGAGATCGTGCAAGGCCAGCCGGACGGTTGGTCCGGTGATATCCACGGTGCCGCCCTCCTGCCAGTGCCACTGTGCGCCCTGGGCGCCGAAGGTCGTGTCGAGCGGCTTGCCGTTGATGAGCAACTGGAACTTTCCCGGCGCTCCGGGAGCATTCCACCGAGCCACCCAGTCCTTGGTGCGCACCCAGATGCGATAGGTCCCGGAGGAGGGAACCCCCGCCTCCGTCGTCGCATCGGCCACGGGCCGGCCCAGGCCGTGCGCCAGCAGGTAGGGCGATCCCATCTGGTCCATAAACTGCGAATCCACGACCCAGCCGCCGCGCCGGGCGAAGCCCTCGGCTTCGACCAGGACGAGCCCGCCGCGCACCGCCTCCCCGGCAGGGGATGCGGCTGGCAGGATTGAAAACAGGACGGTAATGAAGACGAGGACGGATTTCATGGGTGCGGTCTTCCTTTCATTCGGCATGATCAACATTCTTTCTCATTGGCTATCGGCAGGCATCCTAACGGCGGAAGGAAATCACCATCGTCGAACTGATCGTCCCTTCAATCTTGCGTTTGTCCCCCGCCTTGACGATTTCCACTTGTTCTCCGTCCACGCGTACGGCTATCGGACGGTCATCAGGAAGTGTGACAGCGGCTTTTGCCTTCCGATCGGAAGTCATCGGGGAAAGGACAAATCGTACCGTGTCGTTCGTGAATTCGTACGTGATCTTCGCGGCGGCGTCATCGCCTTTGCCGAGCACGCAGGTGAACCGTGGGGTGACAAGATATCCCAATACGACCAGTTCCCCGGTCGGTGGCATCACCGGCATCGGTGTGTCGATCTTGGCCATGTCGTCCATAAAGCGGTCCTCCGCGGCATCGAGTTGGCCACTGTTGTGGCCGTGCCGCCATCGGTGTAGATCGCCTTTCTTGCTGATATTGACCACGAGATTCCGGTATCCGGCCTTCTTCACCGCCTGGATGAAGGCCTCCTGCATCGCCACCGGACAGATGTTCTCGCGTTCGTCGTAGGCCATCTCAAAAAGTCTTCCGCGGAGGTTACCAGCCGCCAGGCCGGCGTTGCGAACCAGATATTTGTCCGGCATCTCGGCCACCGTACCGCCAACCGCTATCGTTACAGGGGTTGGTATGCCCCACTTGGGCCGGCGGACGCCAGGGGCATTCCACCTCCCATAATCGGGAATCCCGAAGAAGGACATGGACGCCCGAAACAGGAAGGGAAACCGCACGGTCGCGAAACAGACCGTGCCGCCGCCGCCGGAGTATCCGACGATCGAAATTTTGCTTGGGTCGATCCGGTCGGGATACTTCTTGATCGCGGCCTGGATACCATCGTAGATGTCCATGACCTCAATCCCACCGCAGTCATATCTCTTGGTGGCCCCACCGTTTTTCTTGAGCGAGTCTATGCAAACGCAGAAGAACCCGCGCCGAGCCATGCGTGCGGCGGAGCGTCCCACCGACCGGCGATCTCCGCCATAGCCATGCTGGACCACTATGAGGGGCCGGGGCGAGGATTCCTTCTCATAGACGGCGGCCGCGTAGAGCGGAGAGGCGCCGTCGAAACTGCTGGCAAAAGTGAAATCCTCGGAAACGAGTTCATTCCCCCACGCCGCCATGGTTCCGAGCAGAATGGCCGTCAGCGATGTCAGCCGTCTCTTCATGGCGCCAAGGAAGATCATAACCCTTTCTCCTGATTACTTAATCGTGTAATGCAGCAACGAGTAATCGGCAGGATGTGCGATGAAGAAAGGCGCCTTGCCTTCGGGATCAACGGACACCTCGGTTTTTTCTCCGGTTCGCAGATGGGTAATGCTGATAGTTTTTCCGGCGAGGAATTTGAGTTTGACGACCTGTTTCGAGTATGGATTATGGAGTTCGCGGAAGAGCAGCAGGTGGCCGGAGTCGGCCCGCCGGGTGCTGACCATCTGGAAACCGGTCCAGGAGGCATTGTTAGGTTCGTCGCCGATCGGGAAGGTGATGCTGGTGAAAATGTCTTCGCGATCTTTTTTGTAGACAGCGATGAGTGCTTTCAACTCCTTCTTTCCGTCGTCGTCGAGATGCTGGGCGAGCTGAAAGAAGCATGGGACGAAAGGGATCCCCATGGCGAAGCAATAACCGTGGCTGTGTTGATAGGCGTCACTGAAGTCCTTGCGGGTGCGCTTTGGGTTCTGGAGCAGAACTTGGAGCTTGTTGGCCGGGAAATATTTCGCCATGAACCAATGTTGCCGCAGAACATGATAGGGGACGAAGGTCAGGTGTGAGGGCAGTCCTTCCATGTTATTTTGGAAGTAGATGCTGCCGTATTCCTTGGCGAAGTTCCAGCCGTAACGGGGATCGTCGTATTCGGGACAGAGGGTAAACTGCGACTTCATCCAAGCGTGTTTCATGACGGCGCGATACTGGGCGGTTCGTGCTTCGTAGTCGCCGCGGTTGGCGAGATGATCGTAGTCGACCTTCCACGCGATAAAACCGAGTTCATCGATGTTTTTCTTCAGGTCGTCCAGGTTCGCGTTGCGCACGGCGACCCAAAGACCGAGGCGGATCTTGTTTTTGTCGGCCAACTCCTTGATGCCTTTCCATCCGTTGTTGTATTTGGGGAGAAAGCTCTTGGCGCCGGAGCCGCGGCCGGCTTGCTGCCAACCGTCATCAATTTGCAGCACATCGACGCCGATTTCGGCGAGCGCGGGAATTTCCTTCATGACCGTGTTCTCGGCGGTAAACTGCATGCCGCCCGGATTGGCGGGACCCCAGGTATTGGAAAGGATGAACATGTCGCGTTGGGGGAAAACGGGATAACGGAAGGCGTCGAACCGCTTGAGCGCCATCTGCATGCCGTCGTTTCCGTCCGAGTAGACGATGCTCCAGGTCGCCCAGCAGTCGCGAAAGCGGTCCGGGGCGATTTCATCCGGCGCGAGACCCCATCCGGTAATCTGAACGCCTTGCGGTCCGGAAAAGAACCCGCCGGTCAGGTGGGCGGGTTGGTTGACCGCCTTGGCGGATTCCTTGACGGCGATGACGCCGCGGTCGCCGTAATCCACCGCCTCGCCGCTGGCCCAGGAGATGACTTCCGGCTGGAAAACGGGGAAGCCGTTAATGACCTTCTCTTCCAGCATCGGCTTGCTTTGGTCGAGGCGGTTGCCGGGGTCGTTGTAGATGCCCCAGTAGCGTCGGCTGTTGGGTTGGGAGAGGTCGAGCGGCAGAAGATCCGCACGGGCGCCGGGACGGAAACGGGTACCGCCGTAATCCTTGTATGGTTGATCATCGGCCGCTGCGCCTTTGGCGACGTAGCCGGGGAGCGCCTTAACGCGGAGCTGGGTGCGTATCCCGGGGGCGCCGGGGAAGATCCAGACGACATGTTGAACCGCCATTCCGGCTTTCGGATAATTGACCGTGGAAACAACTTCCAGGTGTTTGGAGGAGAAGCCGTCGTCATCACTTTCGCGGATGACGCAATCGGTCAGTTCGCCAACGGATTTATCATCCAGTTTGCCCGGCAGGCTCCAATCACATCGGAGCCCGAGGTCTTTCGCGTATTCCCGGTTTTCGACGGTATTGCGCAGCGAGGTGGTGACCCAGCCGGCACCGGTCCACTTCCATTTACGGGAAATAGCGCCGGTTGAAACCTCCAGTTCGTGGGCGTTGACACTGACTTTGGCTTGGTCCAGTTCTTTCTGCTGCGGTTCGATTCCGGCCAAGGCGGTGAGCGGCACGACGGCGGCGGCGAGGATTGAAAATAGGACGGTGATGAAGACGAGGATGGATTTCATGGTTCCAGATGCTCCAGAACAGCGCAAGCCAGATCACGGCCCAGGGCGCGGGCGGCGTCGGCATTTACTTCCACGCCCCGCGCGTCGGCGTAGGGAATCTCGATCGCTCCGGTGAAACGCGCTTCGGAAAACGTGTCGCCCGCCCAGCAAAAGTTCGACCGTCCGGCGCGAAAGCTCTCCGGGGTGTTCCAGGCGACACCATGCGGCAGAATGCCATCGGCGGCGCGGAAGGGAAGCGGCCCGCGGCGCACGCGCTCCAGCATCTGGGCGAAGGCCTTTTCCTTTTCCGCCGCGGCCACAGCCGGAGAGCCGACGAAGTGGACGCGGTCGTGCCAATCGCCACGCAGGTAGGGGCAGTGCATGTCGAGGCTGAAGACGACGCGTTGTTTGAGCGAATCGCCCAGCTTCATCCAGGCGGCGACTTCGGGATAGAGGGGCGCGGCGTTGTAGTCACGGCAGTGGTCATGCGGGGCGCGGTTCTTGCCTTGATCGCCCTGCTCGACGCCATCCTTGTCGGCGAAGGGCAGCGCGATGACCTGCCAGCGTTCGCGCCAGCGGCGGCCCGGTTCATCGTCGGTCAGCACGGCGGTGAGGAAACCTTCCAGCGCGTAGCTGGCCATGGATTCGCAGGCGTGATGCCGCGCGGTAAGCAGCACGACGCCGCGCGCCTTCGCCGGGTCGCGAGAACCCGCGCGGAGCAGTTCCACGCCGCGGCCTTTGCGGCTGCGGCAGAGTTCGGAAACCTGCAGCGCCGGATTCGCCCGATGCGCCGCCAGCCATTCGCGCAGGTGCGATTCCAGATACGTCGGCGCGAAGGCATAGCGCGCCTCCTGCGCGCCTGCCGGCACGACGGCACTAAACGACGAACCTTTCTTGCCGGACTGTAGCACCGCCTTCCGGTCCAGCCATTGCCAGGTACGCCCGCCGTCGCTGCTCATCGCCGGCCCGCGCACACCGATCGGATCCGCGTCCGCGAACCGGATGGTTACCGGTTGATCCGCCGGCCCGCGGAGACGGAAGTTGAAGTAGAACCACCAGCCCTTGGTGTCGCGCAGGTCCGGCGCGAGCGTGAACGTGTCGCCCTCGCGACTGACGATTCGCACGTTGCCACCCGGGTAGCCGGCATCGAGTTCGGGCGGAACAGCGGCGGCCATGGCGAATGGTGCGCCGCCCAGATGCGCCAAGGCTCCGGCGGCGGCGGTGGTGAGGAAGTTTCTTCTGGTGATGTTCATTGGTGGTAGTGTTACTTGGTTGGTGGTGGTTCCTTGGCAGGCGCACTGCGGAGCACGTTTTGCAGCCACTCGCGCAACTGTTGCCGTGTGGGTGTGTCTCGCAGCATGAACTTCGCGGTGTGATTAACACAAGGCAAATCGACAATCGTGTAGTTTCCCCCCGGATGATGCTTAGCGATGAACTGCCGCGTTCCCTCCGCTTCCGTGAGCGGCACCAGGCCGAGTTCCTTCTTCGCGGCGTTGAACGTGGCGAGGTTTTTCTCCTTGATGGCGGCGAGCAGCCTCGCCTCGCCGTATCGCCGTGACTTCGAGGTATGCTCGCCGCAGATGAACTGCGGGATGCTTCCCAGCCGGCGCAGCCGTTCCGGGGCGAGATTCCTTTCCGCCGGCGCCATGCCCCACGCTTCGTGCCCGTCGTCGTAGTGGCTGAACGGAATCATCGCGCGCCAGAGTTTGGCAATCTCGCCATCGTGCAGGCCGATGTAGTTACACGCGATCGCTCCGCGCGAATGGCCCACCAGAATGACCTGCTTGGGATCCCCGCCCCATTGCCGGCAGAGGGCAGGCACGACTTCCTTCGCATACGCAACCGTGGCCGCTATGTCACCCCACCACAAGTCCAGGTCACGCTTGTGATCCTGACTGACAAATGGCAGCACGGCCCAGATGAACCCTTTGCCGCCGGTGATCCCGTAGCCCAGCCGGTTGCCATCGCGAACCTGACTCCCGTTGCCGCAATATTCGATGAGCACCGGGAAACGTTTCCCCGGCGCCCAGTCCGTCGGCAGGTAAAGCGCGTGGGCGACCTCAGCGCCCGCATACGCCGGCAGGAATTGCAGCACCATCTTCCCCGGCGCAGGAGCGTCGGCCGTGATGGCCGGATTCTCCAAATCGGGAGCGATGGTGAGGACATCAGGGTGATTCTCCGCCCGGAGGTTGGCGGCCCAAGTGGAGAGGACCGCCGACAGGAGAACAAGGATGGTGAGGTTGGAACGATTCATGGTGACTCAAAAATGGAGGTGCAAACTACCGTTACGTGCCGGCCGCCGCCGTATTCTTGGAGATTTTCACCCAGTCGATTTCCATCTGCACCGGGAGCTGGCTTTCTTCAATTTTGCCCACCCAGTTGCCGCCGAGCTGCATGCCGATGATTAGGTAAAACGGCTGGTCAAAAAACCATTGCCCTGCTTTGTCTGTCTTGATGCGGTGATAAGTGAATGTTCCCCGACCGTTCACGGTGAACACCAGCTTGTCGGGAAACCATTCGAGTCCGAAGGTGTTGAAGTCGTCCGGATTGAATTTCGCGGTCGCGTGACTGACAGGTTTGTTTTTGATGCCCAGGTCCAGCGTGTAATGCGTATGCACCGTCTGGTAGATGAACTTGTCGAAATTGAGATGCTCCATGATGTCGATTTCGCCGTTGTGTTTGAACTTGGGATGTCGCTGGGTGGGTTTCATCCAGAAGGCCGGCCACGCGCCCTTGCTGTGGCCAAGTTTGGCGCGGATCTCCACTTTGCCATAGGTGAAGGAATACTTCTCCTTCGTCGTGATGCCGCCCGTGATCACTTTGGCGTCATCCGCCGGATTGGTGTTGACGAGACCCCGAAGGACCAGCTTGCCGTCACGGAAATCATAGCACGCGGGATCATGACTCATGTGACGATTCCAGTCACTCTTCCCGCGCTCGATCAGGGTCCATTTCGCGGTGTCGAGTTTGCCCGCGTTGAAATCATCCTCCCACGCCAGTGTCCAGCGGGGTTCCTGCGCCTGAGCCGTCCCGCCAAACCAAATCGCCAGCCAGAGGCCGCTGCTCATCGCAAGTCTTGCCAGTGGAGCTGCAAATGGGAAAGGCAGATTCAGGGACATGAAATTGGGGCTGTTCATAACTTCCAGATCGATTTCATCGGATAGACGGTGAACGACTTGACGACGGCCTCGCCGCCCTCGGCGATGAGGCGGATGTCGGAAATCGGACGGCCGCGGTCCTCACGGTAGTTCGACCGATGGACCTCCCCGGCACCGCCCCAGAGTTCGTAGATCGGTCGGTCGGAGATGACGCGCAGCCGCAGGATGCCATCGGTTAGGGGCAGGGTCATGGTGTCGAGGATCGCCTTTCCCACATCGTAGGCCACCTTGGTGGCGCCGATTTGCAGGATGATCTGCCTGGCACCCTTGGGTTCGACCTCGGCAATGATGTCGAAAAGCTGGCTGTCAACCTTGATCGACAGCGATTGGTCGGGCGCGATGGTTCCCGGTTTGGCGGTGATTGGCGGTTGGCGCAGCGATTCGAGTTCCTTGATCGGCCAGTGCCGCATGCGGACGCCGTCCGGGGTGTTGACGAGCGTCAGTTCGCCGGGCAGGGCGAAGACTTGGTTGAACGGCATGCCGTGGGTTTCGATCGCGTGCGCCCAGGCGACCTGGATCACGCGCCCGCCCGGCGCGCGGCTGAAGCACTGGGAGGCGACGAAGCGCGGCCAGTGCACCTGGCGCCGGCCGTCGTGCTCGGGGGTGAATGTCCGGCCGTCGAAGCTGCCCACGGCATACTGGGCGTGGACGTCAAAGACGATCCAGCGGGTGTTGTTCTTGTCGCCATCAACAGGCAACTCGAACAGCTCGGGGCACTCGAAGTAGCCTTTCATCCGGCTTTGCAGTGTCCACTCCTTGAGGTCAGTCGAGGTGTGAAAGGTGAAGTTGCGGCCGTGTTCGTTCGCCTCGTCGAAGACCACGATCACCCAGTGGCCGCCGAGTTCCTTGGCGCGGTCGTTGAGCGGCGTGTCTTTGGCATCGTAGGCATACCAGATGAGCTTCGGGTCGCGGCCCGGGTGTTTGATCACCGGGTTTTCCTGGATCGACTCCCAAGTGCGGCCGCGGTCGCGGCTGATGGCGATGCACTCGCCGCGCCCGGTGTCGGTGTAGGCCAGCACCATCACCTGCTCCTTGCCGGTTTGCCAGCCGCCGGTGTTTTTCTCATCGATATTGCCGCTGCCGCTGAAGCACTCGCCGGTGTTGCCCATCGCGCGCGGGCGCAGGGCGTGCGGGAGTTCCTTCCAGTGGATCAGGTCGGTGCTCACCGCGTGGCCCCAATACATGTTCTTCCACTTCCAGGCGAACGGGTTGCTTTGCCAGAACAAATGGTATTCGCCGTCATGATAGACCAGCCCGTTCGGGTCATTGTTCCAGCCGCGCTGCTGGCTGAAGCGCAACTGAGGGCGCATCGTCTCGTCGTAGAGCGGATGCAGGTTGCGCGGCGCGTCGGCGGTCTCGATCCGTTCGAAACCGGCGGCGGTTTCCTGGGGCTTGTCGATCGTGAGCGTGGCGGTCTTGCCGGCCCATTGGGAAACATCGATGTGGGTCCACCACCCGACCTTGTCCACGCCGAGGTCGATGAAGAAGTCGTGGATCTTCTCGTCCCCGACGGTGATGGTCATGTGGTAGTCCGGGTTCGGCGCGGTGCCGATGGGCAGCAGCAGGAATTGCTTGTCGAGCTTGAGCGTGCGGGTGGCAAGGGCCGGAGCGGCGGCTTCGGCGGCATACAGTTTGGCGCTTGGCGCCAGCAGCAGGGCGGCGAGGATGAATGTTGTGAGTTTGTTCATGTGAGTGTTCTTCACTTTGTGTGCGTCTATTCGCTTTTAGTCCGGCTGCCGTTGGCACCGCCGGGCCGGCAGGCCACCTCGGCGATGTAAACGCCAGTACGCCGCTTCTCGTGGCTGGAATAGTAACTGACCCAGAGCCGCCCGTCATGCCAGACCATGCCCGCGTAACTCGTATCGCCGCTGGATGGCAGCTTCAGGGCCGGGGTCAGGGTGCCGGACTTGGGACTGACCCAGCACAGCCACGTCGCCTGGGGATATTGTCGCACCGCGGCCAGCAGCCGGTTGTCCGGCAGACGAATCATCTCCGGGCCGCCGATCTGACGGCCAAGATCCTGCCACTTCCAAGTAGTATAAGGCGGCGAGCTAGTCCCTAACAGCGCGGTGCGGGTCCCGTCATCTCTTCTCAACAGGCAGTGGGCGGTATCGTCGGGCATGAAGACGATGCTGCTCTCGTTGACATAGCCGGAGTTGTTCAGGGTTGCCACCTGCGTGGTCCAGTGAGTCGCGTCCTTGCTGGTGTAGAGGCGGGCGAAATAGGGTGGCGCGCACGCATAACCCACCCCGTAACCGGTGCCCTTGTGCCAGGTATGCTTCCAGAACCAAAGGTCGTCTTCGGCGATCGTGACCGGGTCGGCCCAGTGCGTGCCGTCGGTGGAGAACCAGGCGAGGTTGCGGCGCAGGGGCGACGAGCCATCCGGGAATTTTTCGACGCCGTGGAGCATCAGGCGCTGGTCCTGGGTCACCGCCAGCTTCGCGTCGCGCAGGTCCACGCCGGCGCGGATCATCAGCGCGACCGACGTCCAGTTGGTCCCGTCGGCCGAGCGAACCACGCGCAGCTTGCCATCGGCCGAGACGTGGCTGGCAATTCGGCCGCGGGAGCGCTTGAGGCCGCGACCAGCATCGCCGCGGCAATCCATCTCCTGATTTTCATGTGGTTCCTTTCTGTTTTCATGGTTTCGGATTCTTTCCGTCCCTGGTCTGGAACGTCTCTTGGGTAACGGCGGGTTCGCCGGTGATTTCCACCGCCACCACGGTGGCGACCGGGTCGGGCAGAGAGTCCGGCAAGGTGATGGTCTTGTCCTCCACCTTCAGGGCCGCGTCGGGTTGTTCCAACAGATAGACCTTGGTGATTTTGTTAGCTAACGGCAGCGTGATCTTGCCGTCGGCAGGCCGGCAGTAGAGGTGCAGGAAGAGTTTGCCCGGCTTGCGTGTGCAGCGGCCGTCGAAGGGCATTTTATCGAACGGGTTGGCGCGGGTACCATAAATCGCCTCGCCGTTGACCTTGAGCCATTTGCCCATCTGTTGGAGCCGCTCGATGCTGGCCTGCGGAATCTCGCCCTCGGCGGTCGGTCCCACATTGAGCAGGAAATTGCCGCCCTTGCTGGCAATATCGGCGAGCATGCGGATCATGCTTTCGACGGATTTCCATCCGTTGTCGTAGGACTTGTATCCCCAAGTCCCGTTCATCGTCATGCACACTTCCCAGTCCCGGTTGGGAAAACCGGTCGCGGGAATATGCTGTTCGGGCGTCTCGGTGTCGCCGCCGAAGCCCCCGCCGAGGCGGTTGTTGTGGATAATGCCGGGCTTGAGCTTGAGCAACTCGATCAGCGGCTTCGCCCGCGCGGCGTTCATTCCCTTGGGCGTGTCCCACCACAGCACGGCCGGAACATCGTCGCCGTATTTCGTGAGAATCTCGCGCACCTGGGGCACGGCGATGTCGCGGATGTAGTCATCCATGCTGCCCTGTTGACTCGGGTCCCAGCGGTTGCCGGCCCCGCCCTTGTGGTTCCAGTCCTGAGCCTGAGAGTAGTAGAACCCGAGCTTGACTCCCTGCTTGCGGCAGGCCTCGGCCAGCGGTGCCAGCAGGTCCTTCTTGTAGGGCGTGGCACCCGCGACATCCCAGTCGGTCACGGCCGAATCGAACAACGCGAATCCATCGTGGTGTTTCGAGGTGATGACGATGTACTTCATCCCGGCCTCTTTGGCCAGGCGCACCCACGCGTCGGGGTCGTACTTCACGGGATTGAACTCCTTGGCATACTCCTGGTAGCGGGCGCAGGGGATCTTGCCGAAGTTCATAATCCACTCGCCGATCTTGGGGATGCGCCGGCCCTCGTGCGTGCCGGCGGGCACGGCATAGACGCCCCAATGGATGAACATGCCGAACTTCGCGTCGCGCCACCACGCCATGCGCGCGTCGCGCTGCGCGGGCGTTTCGTTGGCATAGGGATCGGGGTTGGCCGGCTCCTGCGCCCGCGCGCCCGGCATGCCGAGGCCCAGGGCAAGAAGAAGAATGAGGAATCGGTGGTTCTGCTGTTTCATGTACTTGGTTGTCCTTCTTGGTTGATGGCCACTTGCTGGATTCGTGATCACCTCGGCAACCCCAGGTTGTCGGCGAACGCATCGCCGCCGGCGGCTGTCCGTGCGATGAAAACCGTCACCTTCGTCACGCCGGCGCCGGTGGTGAAATCCACGGTCTTCCGCTCCCAGCCCTGGTCCGCGCAACTGACCGTCGCGTCCGCGCCGCCGTAGCCGCTGACGCCAAAGGTCACCGGCGACTTCCCGTCAGTCACCTTGAACCAGCCCGAGAGCTGATACTTCGTGTTCGGCTTCAGGCCTTCGATGACTTGCGCGATGCGGACCTTGCCCGTCAGTTGGAGTTCGTGATTGGAGGTTCCCGTCTTCTCGACCGCGCCGCGGCCGAAACCGTTGCCCCAGCCGTTGCCCTTGCGCGTCTGTGCCTTGCCTGCGCCGCTCACCGTCCAGCATTCAGTCGAACCCAGTTCGAAGGCTGCGTTACGGATCGCGTTACCGTACGCGACTTCGGGTACGTCGACGTTCACCTCGGGCGGGTTCTTGAAGTCATGACCGGCTTTCCACGCTGGCAAGCCGGACGGACACGCGCCCAGGTCCGGTGCCTCGCCGCCCGCGGCGGCCGTGATACCGGCCAGCGGCACGCCGGCGCCGCGCGCTTTGGAATTCGGCCTCAGCTCGAAGTTGCCCTGTTCGGGGTTGGTCAGGCCCGGGTTTGGGTCGATCAGGTTCGGTGTGACGACGACGTGCGGCGGCAGCTTGAGGCCTTGCGCGGTGATGTTGTTCTGGAATCGGCAGCCGAACATATCGTTGCGGTGGCTGTGGTCGAAGGTCGAGATCCCGCCGCTCTTCCAGAGCGTGTTGTTGTAGCAGAGCATGAAGTACGAGGGGTTGTTTACCTGAAGCGGCGAGCCACGGACGTTCCAGACGATGTTGTGATGCACGATTGCGTTGTGGCTGCAGTGGTCGAAGTAGATCCCTGCGCCATGGCCGTGCGCCAGGTTGTCATGGACCCAGTTGTAGCGGATGACGGTACCCATGAAGTCGGTGTTGTGGCCGTAGGTCATGCCGAGGTCTGAAGTCAGCCAGCCCGAATGCGAGAGGTCGTTGTACTGGATCAGGCTCTCCATCAGGCCGTGGAGCGTGCAGACGTCGCGGCCCGAGTCACGGATCGTGTTGTGGCTGATCAGTTGCCGCCGGCCGGAGAAGGACGCCGTGCCGTTCCACTTGCCGGCGTAGTCGCCGTCGTGAATGAAGCAGTTGATCAGGCGGTTGTCGTGACCTTCCATGCGGATCAGGCTGCCCGAAGCGTAGGCCAGTTCGCAGCTATTCAGTTCGATGTGATGGCCTTTGATGAGCACCGTGCCGTTTCCGCTGACGTCGTTCACGTAAGAGTGCCCGATGTACTCGCCCTTGACGTTGCGGAAGAGCAGGTGGCTGCTCATGGCGTCGGTCAACACGCCGCCGGCACGGAAGCGCAGGCCCTGGATGCGGATGTGCGAGCGCCCCGAGAAGTCCATCACGTGGATTCGCCGCTTGGCTTCGATGCCCAGCCCATTGGGGTCCTTGCCACCGGGCGATCTGAGCAACAGGCATTTCCGTGCGCGGTCGAAGATCCATTCGCCGTCGGCATCCATGGCCATGCGGGTGCCCATCAAGACGTACTCGTTACCTTTGCGCGGCGTGTACCACTTGTCGGGTTGAGGCTTCCCGAAGGTGAGGGTCTTCGTCTTCGCGTCGAAACCCGTGACGGTGGCGCTCCAGCAATACCAGCGTTCGCCACCGGCACACCAAAGCACGGCACCTTTCCAGAAATCGTCGCCGCCGGGCAGCTTGGAGTCAACGATCGTGCTGGCTGAACCGGACTCGACGACGGCACGCACCGGCTTGAGCAGGTTGCCCTGGCTGTTGGGCCAGCGCGCTTCGGTGAGCATCTGGACGCCGGTGAAGAGTTGGTTCTGATCGGCGAGGTCCCACGCGAGGGATGCCTTGAAAAAACCATCATCCGCGGCTTGCCAGTTGATGACGGGGTCGGCGCCGCTCAAGCAGGCGTCTTCGCCGGATTGTGCTTCAAAGGTGATCGGCGCTTCCGGCGTGCCGTCTCTTTCAGGTTTCAGGACTTCGCGATAGACACCCTTGCGGAGGCGGCAGATATCGCCGGGCCGGACGGTCGCACCGGCTTTGGCGAGCGTCTTCCACGGGCCGTCGGTCTTGTCCGCGCTGGGTTCTGCGAGCCGTCCCGACCATGCGTCGTCGCCGGCGGATGAGACGTAATAAACGCTTTCGCCGGCCCCGGCCGACTCCTCGGCGCGGCCGTTCAATGTTGCAATTCCCAGGGCGAGGAGGGTGAGAAAAACTCGACGGTTCTGCTGTTTCATTCGGTTGTCTTTCTTGCGTGATAGCCCGGCTTGATGCCGGCATTCTTCTCGATCTCGGAGCTTCCCTGTGTGTTGTTCTGGAGGCTGTTGCCCTTGGAGCCATTCCGCTCTGCGGCTCGCCCACCGTTCACGACATTGTCCTTCACCAGTATTTTTGACGTTCTGTTATCGAGGTAGATCAAGTCGATGGGGTAACGTCCCGCCCATTTTGAGGCCTTGATGTCATGCACATAATTCTCGGATATGACGCTTCCTTCCTGAATCCCTCCTAAAGTATAAATCCCCCCACCATCGTCATGAAGCTGCACGCAGTGATGAATGTGGTTAAAGCGTATCCGGTTACCGACACAGCCAAGATCCTGAAACCCTTTGCCCGGCTGGTTGCCAATCTGCATGCCACTGTAGGGCATGTCGTGGATGTGGTTGTGCTCGACGATCAACCCGCGCACGTTGTGCGCCAGCAGCCCGCCGCCGTTGGTGTAATCCTGCCCGCATTTCCGGATGTGGTTGTTCCAGATCGCGACGCCGCTGCTCTGCAACTCCGGGGGCGGGTTGCGGGACGCATGGGAGTCGATTTCGATGCCGTTTCCCGCGATGTCATGGATCTCGTTCCCCTCGATGTCGGCATCGTCGACATCCGCGAAGAACTGGATCCCATGCGCCCCCGCATTGCGGATCGTGTTGTGGCGGAATGCGATCCTGCGCGCGTGCTTGGCGCGGATCATTCCCGGCGGCCAGTCCAAGCCCTCCCACGCCGCCGACACGCCGACGGGCTGGACGAACTGGGTGACGTTCAATCCATGGTCGGAGGGGCTGGGCCAGTTCGAGCATTCAAACGTGATACGCTGAAACTCGATGTCCTTGACCGGATCTTCCACCGTCCCGCGCAGGGCAACCAGGGTGGCGACACGGGGAATCGTCACGCGCAACGTGTTGGGGTCGACTCCTTCCGCGACGCATAGATACAGGAACCCCTCGCGTGGATCGTGGTACCACTCGCCGGGTCGATCCACGAAGGCCAGCGCGTTCTCGAAGAAAAAACATGATCCGCGATAGAATCCATCGGGCTTGGTCAGCTTGTTTGAGGGGTTGACGGGGGTGAATACCGCGCCGCCGTCCGTCGGCTTGGGGTTGCCGATCCGGAGACGTTGCTGGTACCAGTGACTGATCAACACCATTTCCACCTCGGCCACGTTCTTGACAACGCGACAGATGTCCCACTGCGGTTTGGTCAGACGACATTCCTTATTCGCGACATTGGCGCCGGCAAATTTCAAATACGGCCCGAAGGTATCGTTGCTGTCGCGGTTCGGTTCACGGGCGCGAACCGCCCTGGCATCGTCAATGGTAACCTGCCGGAATCCGCCATTTGGCACGGCGGCCCGGAAGATGTTCCTGTCCTTGTCGTGCAGCTTCCAGCCGGTTACCGCCATGCCGCCGGTCAGGATCGGCTTCTCATCCTTGACCGCCTGATAGATCACCTTGTGGCCGTTGCAGCCGGAATCCCGTGCGTCGAACGTAACGGCCTCACGGATGGGGTACTCGCCGCCATGCAGGTTGACGACCACATCCCCGGACGCGGTTCGGTTGACCTTGCGCACCGCATCCCGGGCGCCGGCCAGCGTCCGCAGCGGCGCGGCCGCGGTTCCCGGGTTGGCGTCGTCCCCGTTCGGCGCGACGTGGATGACCGGATCGTGATTCGGCGCGTTGGCGGGCAAATCAGCGGCTTTCGCCAGCGGCGCAACCAGGGACAAAGCAAGGGCGGTGAGAAGAGTTTTGTATGATAGACGGTTCATGGTGGTATGGGGTTGGTCAGGATTCATCATGCTATATCCTCGGTTCCGGCGCCTTCTGGCGGATCATCTCGCCGACTTTGCGGAGCGTGCAGATGAACATGCCCCAGTGCAGGGCCTTGAGTTCCTCCGCCCGCCGGGTCATGTCGACGTGTGCCGGCGGCTTCGGCGCGTCGGCCGCGCGGGCGCCCGGCAGCATGGCCAAGGCGATGAGGACGGCCAACTGCGCCATCACGCCCGCGCCGGGCAGCGTCGCAACAACCGATCTACTGGTCTTCATGTGGGCCCCGTCAGTTTTCACGGCAGCGTCGAGGATGACCGCCTTCATTTTCCTTCAGCCCCCTTCTTTCGCAGGTAATACAGCCACAGTTTGTTGATTCCGTCTTGAGATCCCGCAACGAGCATTTCGGGTTCCTCGAGCAGGGTTCCGTTCATGCCGTAAATCATCATGATATCCCGGGGTCCGCCGGTGAGATGTCCCCCGAAGAAGGATGAATCGTGAAGGCGCCAATGGAGCCCGTCCTCCGAAACATGGTGTCGCCAGGTGCTGCCGACGCCGAAATGATGATAGAACATGTGCCAGGCGCCGCCTTCCCGGAACACCCTGGGCATTTCGCCGCCGCCGGGAACGGCAAGGATTGGCTCGGAGTGCTTTGTGAACCGCATCTCGGCAAGCGCAGCACGCGCATATCCGACCCGCACGTGGTCCCGGTTGCGGTTATTGTCGAACCCCTTGAAGAACAGGTGGACCGTATCGCCTTCGAGGACGGCGCATGGATCATCCAGCCGCATCGCGTCCCAGCCGTCGCCGGGCTCGGCGAGCACACCCTGCTTCCGGAACGCTCCGGCGGGAGCGCCCTGCTCGTCGGCCGCGGCGGTGGCCAACAGGATCCGACCGGCGGCATAACCCGGCTGCCCGGGCCGCGCGTATGCGTCGAATCTTCCGCCCACCGGCTCGGATCTTCCGGAATAGAAAAGGTAGATGCGCTTGTCGGTGGCGAGCACATGGGGGCTGGCCGCACCAAAGGCATCCGCATCCGCTCCCGCGCCCTTCTTCACGACCGTGTCGACAAAGATCCAGTTGCGCAGGTCGCTACTGCGATAGTAGCGGATCTCCGCTCCGAACGAATCGGGCACTTTCTCCATGAAATCCGTAAACAGGTGATAGGTCCCGGCCTTGTCGCGATAGCAGCTCGCCATCCGGCACTGGTTCGGACCGAGTTCAAAGGCGGGTTTGTTGCCGTCGGGGACAAGTCGGAAGGTTGGCGGCGGCTGGTCATTCGCACCGGCCATGCCGGCGAGGAGCGCCTCCGCGAACCATTTCCGCAGCGCCCGGCGCGAGGGGATGTCTCGCAAGGTCCAGGCGTCATTGTGGTTGCGGAAAGGGATCAGCTCGAAGGTGAGATTGCCGTCCGGATATGCCTGCTTGAGGTAGGTCCGGGTGACATCAAGCGCGTCCTTGGGCTTGCTCACGATCTCCTGGCAGATGAACTGCGGCCGCCGTCCGAGCCTCTGCAGGCGTTTTGCGGCGGAGGCGCGGTCGTCGTCCGGATAGGGCCACGCATGCAAGCCGTCATAGTTGGCGTAGCAGATGAATCCCCGCCACAACGAGGCAATCTGGTCGTTCTGCAGTCCGATGTAGTTGCACGCAATCGAGCCCCGGGAGAAGCCGGCGAGGATGACCTTCCTCGAATCCCCGCCGTATCTTTCGCAGATCAACTTCACTGTGGCCGTGCAATAGTCGATGGTTGGCTGAAGCTGATACTTTGGCGGATCCCCCCACCAGGAAATGACATTTGCGGTGCCGGCGCCGTTGAGATACGGCATGCAGATCCAGATGATGCCCTTGCCGGCGCTGATGCCGTAGCCCATGATGCTGCCCTAGACTTTGCCCGTGGAGCCATCCCCGTACGGGCTGGTGACGGGGCCGTTGCCGGCATACTCCACGATGACCGGATATCGCTTGTCGGGCTGCCAGTCAACGGGAAGGTACAGGGCGTGATAAACCTGCGTGTCCTCCCAACCGGCGGTGGTCTGCTTCACCCGCCTGCCGGGGCCGGGAACGCGCTCGACCATCGCCGGAACGACCAGATCGGGTTCCACGGTCCTGATGTCGGGGACTTCTTGACCGGACGCCGCGGCGAGGGCCGCCAGCACCGCCGAAAACGTGACGTTCGCGCGCAACAGTTTCCAGGACATTGTCTTTATGGTGGATGAGCGATGAACTTCCATTCGGCAATTCGGCTCCGGTTTAGATGCTTCTCGGTTCCGGTACGTTTGCATGATACTCTCAATTCTCCTGTTTGAAATAGTGCAGCAGGGGATTGCGGATCGTGGCGCGGCCGCCGGTTATCTCGATCGCCACGCGGTGTCCCGACCGGTCGAACACCCGCGTGCTCAAGGAGCTGTGGTCGTCGAAGAACACCTCCATCAGGTTGTCGCAGACAAAAACCTGCACCTTGACCGTCTGGCCCTTGGCGAGGGGATAATCCTCCTTGTTGAACGTGCCGCCGGTCTTGGCCTGGCGAATGACGATCTCGTCGGCCCCGGCGTCGAGGGCAATGCGGTAGCCGCGGTCAAAGGTCCCCGAGGTCCTAACCAGCAAGTCGGCCCTTGAGTCGGCGGCGGTCAGCACGATCTCCGCCTCGAAGTAATAGTCCGGGTTCTCCCCCGGAAGGTCGAGCAGCAGGGCGCCGCCGTTTTCGCCCATGCACCGGAACTCCTGCTTGCCGGCGTCGATCTCCCAAGTTCCCCGCAGGGTGCGGGCGCAGTCGAAAAGCGCTGCATTGTGCGCCGGCGCACGGATGGCGGCCACCAGTTCCGGCAGCGGCCGCACGCCGAGTTTCCCTGCGGCGTCGAACACCAGTTCACGTCCCACGCCCATGGGACCGCCGTACTCGGGTTTGATTTTCCGTTCCGGTGTATTGCGCCTGGTAAAGAACCCCCAACACAGCCGCCGCTTGCCGTCGTCGGCATGACGCGACGCCGCCGTGAAATGGGTGCTGTGATAAAACCCCGCGTTCTCCCAAGGGCCATGGAGCGAGGCGGACTCGTAGACCCAGGTGTTGGCGTCCAGCAGAGTCAGGTACCAGCGCCCGTCGTGCTCGAACACCTGGGGACAACTGGCATGCGCCCGCGAACCGTCCTTGAAGATCGGATCGCGCTGCGTCCAGGTGAGCAGGTCCTGCGAGGTGAACAACGCCACCGCGACCTTGTCGTCGCTGGTGGCTTCGACGAGCATCCACCAGCGCTTTTCGGCCTCGTTGAAGAACACGTAACAATCGCGGAACTTCTTCTTGTGGAGCTGATAGACCTTGTTGTCCGCCTTGGCCACGAGCCGGCTCTTGTTGAAGTCGAACCGCCACGGGTTGTCGCTGACCACCAGGCAAATGGTCTGCGGACCCGCGTCGGTGTAGAACAGGTAGTACTTGCCGTCATGCCGCACGACGGTGCCGGTGGCGATCCCGCGGCCGACCATGGCCGGCGCGTGCTCGCTCCACTTGACCAGATCAGTGCTGGTAAGATGGTAAACCTGCCGCAGGTCCGCGCTCAGCGTGTACAGGTGCCAGACGCCGTCCCAGTACGACGGAAACGGATCGCCGATTTCCTTGCCACCCTGGGGCATGATGAACGGGTTGACGCTGGTGTCATGCACCGCGACGGGCTGCGGCTGCGCGGGCGTTTCGTTGGCGTAGGGGTCGGGATTGGCCGGCTCTTGCGCCCGCGCGCCCGGCAGGCCGATGCCCAGGGCGAGAAGAAGGATGAGGAATCGGTGGTTATTGTGCCTCACAGGGTATTCCTTTCAGCTTGTTAGGATTCGGTCGGATCAGCTTCTCCTTCACTTCGCGCCTGCCTCTGTCCGCGGGCGTTCGATCAGCCCGATCACGCTCCGGTTGATCGGTTCGAAGCCGAGCGTCAGGGCGGGTGAACCCGGCTTCAGGCGGAAGTCGCCGCTTGCCGGGTCCACAAACAACGGATCGGCCACGAGGCTTTTCTGCTCCGGATCCTGCTTGCGCCCGGACGTCAGGTAGCGGGAGCCCCACTCCGGGTCCGCGGTGTTGAAGTACAGGTTGCGGGCGACCTCGCAGCGGGGCAGGTATTTCTCGCCTTCGAAGATCTTGTCGCCCCGGCGTGTCGCGTAGAAGATGTTGCGCTCGATCTTCGCGCCTTCCATGGGATAGCGTTGCGCTTCGATGGAAAACATCCCGCGCTTTGGCGGCGCGAGCGGCTCGGCGAGGATATTTCCGGTCACGTAGTTCTTTCCCTTCAGGCAGACGAAGGTCGCCATGCCCCCGAGGCGCCAGAGGATGTTGCGGTCGATCACGGTTTCGTACTGATCGTCGTCGCAGCGAATTCCCTCGCCGAAATGCTCGCTGGGACAGTCGTGGATGAAGTTCTCGCGGACCACGTTGCCTCCACCGGCACCGGAAATGTACACGCCGTTCCCGTCACACATGATTTCCATGGCGTGATGAATCTCGTTGCGCAAAACCATGTTCTTGCGCCCGTGCAGGAAGCGCTCGCGCTCATACCAGTCCTGGCGGTCGCGCGGATCAGCCTGCCGTGCGGCCTCGACCTCATTCCAGCGCACCGTGCGCGAGCATTCCCCCTTGCCCTCGCGGTCCCAGGCGATCCGGCCGGTGACGGCGATCGCCGAGTAGGGCGTGTGATGAATGAGGTTGTTGGCAATGCGGTTGCTCCCGCTCTGCCAGGCGAAGATTGCCGGCGAGTGCCAGTACAGCTCGCCGATGTGGTGGATGTGATTGCCGGTCACGCTGTTGCCTGTGTTGACGTCCTTCGTTCCCGGACCGTAGCCGGCCAGCAGGACCCCCACCCCGCCGACGCGCTCGATGACGTTGCCGTCGATGCGGTTGTTCCGGCAATGCAGGTCCAGCCGCACCGCGGCGGCGCCCGAATCGGCAAAACGGCACTGCTCAATGGCGCACTCTTCCGCCCCGCGAAGCCGGACCATCGCGGTGGAGCGGTCGAACATCTCCCAGTCATGCTGCAGCCCCCAGCCGACCCGCCCCTTCTCGTACGTGTAGCGGTCGGCCTGCGTAAAGGTCAGCCCCCGGAAGACCAGTCCCCGCACCGGGGTATCGCGCGGGCCGTCGTAGTCGATGGCGCCCTCGACGCGAATGAGCTCGGTCAGCGCGGGTGCCACGATGTCCGAGCCGGGCTCATCCTTTTCGGGCCAGAGGTAGATCCGGCGCGCCCGGCTGTCGAGCACCCACTCGCCCGGCTCGTCCAGCGCCTCGAGGGTGTTTTCGACCCAGGCGCTGGCTGGGAAGTTGCCAAACCTCGGCTTGAGCAGCGCATAGGTGCCGGGGATAGACGTTCGGGCCACGCCGGCTGCCTCGTCCACCGAGGCCAACGGCAGGATGTTCATGGTCCACGGAGCTGCTGTAACAAGTACAACCTCCACGTCCGCCAAACCCTGCCCGTTGCGGATCGCCCCTGCGGGAAACCGCAGAACATGCTGGTCATCCGCACGGAACTGCGGGCTTGAACCGACCGGCTTGAACCCATTTCCGCGAGCCCGCCGAAGGCGGCGGGCGCCGTCGTACAGGGTGTGGAACCGATCCAGCCCGTCCGGCACCGGCGCCCACCACACCTTGCCGTGCGCCTTGTCGGGCAGCTCCGACGGCGGCGACTCGACCTTCCGCCAGCCCGTAATCGGCACCCCGGCCGTGAACACCGGCGTCTCGCCCGCCCGGGCGGCGAAGGTGATCGTGTGTCCATCCGGAGCGCCGTCCGCCAGACCGAAGACCACCGTTTTGCGAAGGCGGTAGGACCCGCCGCGAATCTGGACCGTGAAGTCCCGGCCCGGTCCGGCCGCTTTCAGTGCGCGCACGGCGTCCCGCGCGCGCCCCAGCGTAACGAACGGTTTTTCAAGGGTTCCCGGGTTGCGGTCGTCGCCGTCCGGAGCGACATGGATTTCCCCGCAAATCCCCGAAGCAGGGAACCCAGCGCAGCCGCTGATCACGGCCAACAACATTGATCTTAGAACTCTCATTAACCCCTCCTTTATTATTGCTGGAAAATTGGTTTTCTCATTGCCTGACTGCGTCCGGTGAAACGCCCCGGCCCAGAACGATCCGCTGTTTCGACGGCGATGGGGTGCCCGTCTTGAGCACGATGTTGCGGGACTGCGGACCATTCACTTCCAGCAGAACATCTTTGTTCCGCGAGGATTTCGCATCCTCGATCACAAGATCGCGGACATCCTCGACCCGGATGGCCGGGCCGCTCCGCTGGTTCACGGTCACACTCCTCAGAGTGGCGTTCCGCACATGCCGGAGCGCCACTCCGTCCCGACCGGAACACTCGACGTTTTCAAGCGAGATCTCCTCCACGGGTTTGTCGGGGAATCCTTCGATCACAATGGGGGGGCGGTTCGGGGACGCGATCTGGCTGCCGGAAAGATTCTTGAGATGGATGTTGCGCACTCTGGGCGGCGCCACCGGGCTGGGCTTGACTGCTTTGGGTTCGGCTGCGTAGTTCGCATTGATATAGGAGAGGCACCCGTTGAGATTCCGGGCGCGGACATCCTCCACCCAAACATCCTCGACGTAGCCGCCCCGCCGGGGCGCGCTCTTGATCTGGAATCCCAGAAGGGTTTTGTCGAAGCGAACATCCTGGATGAACACGTTCTTTACGCCGCCCGAGATGTCG
>JAPLSZ010000122.1 GCA_026398385.1 Kiritimatiellota bacterium
GCGGAGGCCAGAACCGCGCATGAAATCAGCGCCGCCTGCAATATATATTTCCTTCGGAGCATTATAGCGCCCTCCCTCGGATGATTCTCGGAGCAATTATTTCATCGTTTTCTATTTTGATGTCGCATCGCCGCCGGCAAGCTTGCCAGAAATTTTAATTCATTTTTGGGGTTTCTAGTTTGCCATGGATGAGCTTCTCGATCGCGGCATGCGCCCCCTCGGCCGAGCGGGTTTCGATCACCAGCGAGATGAGCATGAAAAACGCGACGACGCCGGCGGTGCGGAAGTCGCCTTGCGCCATGGCGGCCAGCACGGCCAGCGCCACCAGTTCGTTCATGTGGATGTGGCCGTGCAGCAGGTCCTCGATGGCCGTCTTGAGGATCGGCAGCAGCAGGAGGACCGCGCCGATGGCGGCGGAAACGTCGCCGATCAGCGGATCGTCCTTGAAAATAAACGGCGCCAGATAGCCATTGAGGACGAACGCCGTGCCCAGAAAGATCCACAGCAGCAGCCGCCCGGCGGCGTGGCCGTGTTCGGCGCCCACTTCTTCGGAATGGTGGCGGGTAAGCATGGAAAAAGTCAGTTGTCAGTGGTCAGTGGTCAGTTGTAAGAATGGAGGAATGTCATTAGTCATTGGTCATTTGTCAGTCGTCAATTACCAGTTGTCGTTTGTCCGCTGCGTTTAATCATATGCTTAACCTGTTTCGCGCCTTTCGCGTGTTTCGTAGTTGCCCTATTTCTTCTTGGCCTGCTCCGGGCTGATCTGCAGACGGACTTCCTGCTGGCCGTCGGCGCCGCGGTACACCACGAATTTCTGCTCCACCTGCGCCAACGCGCGCCGCACGGCGTCCTGGCGCAAGGTGCGCAGGATCAGGTCCGGGTTCTTGGCATACTCGACCAGCACCTTGTCGAAATAATCGGCATCCGCGCTGACCTGGCTGAGCAGCCGGCTTTTCTGCGTGGCGCCCTCGGCGCGCAGTTGCGCCGCCTGGCCGCGCGCCTCGTTCGTCCGGCGGGCGGCGTAGGCGCGCGCCTCGCTGATCCGGGTGCTGCGCTCGTTCTCGGCCTCGACCACGGCGTTGAAGGCGGCGGCCACCTGCCGCGGCGGCATGAGCGCCAGCACGTCCAGCCCCTGCAGGCGCAGGCCCAGGAAGAGGGCCTCGCACCGGCGGCGCAGTTCGTTCTCCACGGCCGCGCGAAAGGCCTCGACCTGTGTGCGCAGAGCCTGGTCCACGGGCAGCCCGGCCGAGGCCTGAATTACGGCATGATCCAGTTCGGCGCGGAGCACGGCCGGGATGGCGGCATGACGGAAAAGATACGTCTCCGGATCGCTGATGGTGTAGCGGATGGCCCAGCGCGAGTGCAGCAGGTTGGCGTCGCCGGTCAGCGTGTAGCCGTCCGCGCCGGGCTTGAGGGTGGGGGCGGCCGGCTCGGTATCCGGTCCGGCGGGTTGATCAAGCGCGCCGGCCTTCGGCCAGAAGGAACTGGTCTCCAGCGTTTGGACGCGCTCGGCGGGCACGCGCACCACCTCGGCGACCGGCGGCGGGAAGGTCCAGTGCAGCCCCGGCTCCTTGAGGCGGTCGGCGCCCAGTCCGGCGACGCGGCCGAACACCAGCACCAGCGCTTTCTGGTGCTGCTGGACGATGAAGAAGCCGGAGCTCAGGTAGAGGATGAGCAACATGCCCAGCATCCATCGCAGCACGCGAAAGCTCACCGCCAGCGCTTCGCCCAGCGCCTGTTGGCCGGAATCAAGTTTTCCCTTGTCAGTTGTCATTGGTCAGTTGTCCGTTGTTTACGAACAGCAACCCCTCTTAATCCTAATCTTAATCGTAATCCTAATCTCTGGCTGTTATTCGCAGTCAAACTCTCTACAGTCCTATTTCTTCTCCGCCCCCTCCGTAGTGCGGTGGTTGGTTTTCTTGCCCTGCAGCAGGTCGAACGGCTCGGTGTCGGCGCTCAGGACGACCGTGGCCTTCTCCTTGAGCGTCTGTTCCAGCACCTCGAGTTTGCGCAGGAACATGGCGAGCTCGGGATTTTTTTCGAAGACGCGGTAATATTCCGCCGCCGCCGCGTCGCCCTCGGCGCGCAGACGCTTGGCGTCGCCCTCGGCGCGGGCCAGGGTCTGGTCGCGGGCGCTGTCGGCCTCGGCGCGGATGCGGATGGCCTCGCCTTCGCCCTCGGAGCGGTAGCCGTCGGCAATGGCCTTGCGTTCCTCGCGCATGCGGTCAAACACCTTGGCGGTGATGGACTCGGGCAGGCCGAGTTTGCGGATGCCGAGGTACTCGACTTCCACACCGTAGCGCGCGCGGGCGTCGGCGCGCACCGATTCCAGCATGCGCCGCTCGATTTCCGCGTAGCGCAAGTCGGCCGGGCGCACGTTGACGAGCTGGCCGAGGGTGTATTGGCCGAGCACGGCGGTCTTGTGATTGCGCAGCAGGCCGTCGAGACTTTGCGCGGCCTGCGCCGGCGTGCCGACGCGTTCCAGGAACAGCCGGGGGTCGCTGATCCGCCAGCCGGCATAGACCGCGACCAGCAGGTTTTTGCCATCCTGGGTCAGGATTTGCTCGTAGGCCCCCTCGAGGCAGCGCAGACGCGCGTCGAACAAGTAGGCGCGCTGCACGGGCCACGGCCAGCGGGCGTACAGCCCCGGCTCCGTGATGGCGCGTTGCGGCTGGCCGAAGGTGGTCAGCACCGCCACCTCGCCCTGCCGGACGATGAACACCACCTGCAGCAGCAGGAGCAGTGCGGCCACCAGCAGGCCGATGATGGGAATCCATAGGGTTCGTTTCATGCATACCTCATTAAAGAAGAAAATTCGAATATCGAAATCCGAAGTAAATTCAAAATTCTAATGGCGGAGAAATTAAGAAAACGATGCAATTTCAGCACGCGTACTCGGGTGGCCAGTAGATGATCTCCCAACGCCACTGGCCGGCCATCGTCATATTTCCTTTCGAATTTTTCTTCTTTTGTATTTCGATATTATTTCGGATTTCGAAATTCGGATTTCGGATTTTATTCTTCTGCTACTTCTTCTTGGCCTTCTCCTCCGGCTTCGCGCCGAGGTCCATCCAGTCCAGGTTCGGTTTTTCCTCCAGATTGAACGTCAGCACCTCCCGCGCGCCCGCGGTGGCGATGATGTACTTGCGGATGCCGGTCAGGGCGCCGCCCAGGGTGTCGAGATACAGGCGCGCGCGGAAGACCGCGGGCGAGCGGTCATTGGCCGCCAAGCGCTGGGTGAACTGATTCGCCTCGGCGCGGGCGATTTCCATGCGGCGCGTGCGGTAGGCCACGGATTCCATCTGGATGCGGGCCGCCTGGGCCGCGGCGGCGGGCAGGGTCCGGTTGCGGTGGGCCTGGGCGTTGAGCAGGGACGCCTCCTTTTCCTCCACGGCGCCCACGACGGACTCGAACGCGTCGGCGACGCCCACCGGCGGATGCACGCCCGCGAGCCCGACGAACAGCACCTGCACGCCGAGCTGATGCCGATCCGTTTCGCCCTGCAGCCGCGTCAGCAGCGCGCGGGTCGTCTGCTCCTGGCCCGCGCCGAGCACGGCGAACAGGTCGCGGCCGGCCAGCTCCAGGGTTACGGAGCGGTAAGCCAGTTGCTCGATCAGCCGGTCCGGCTCGGCGTGCCGATAGGCGTACTGGAACAGGTTGGTGATCTGGTATTCGACCGGCAGGTTCACCGACACCAGATTGACCGGCACGGCCGCCTCGGCGACGGCGCCGGTGGCGGCGGCGGACTCCGCCTGGTTGGCGACGAGGAACGCATCCTCTTCCCGATAGTGCGGCATCGTCCAGAGGATCAGCGTGGGCGGCTGGGCCTGGGGTTCGGCCACGAAGCCCACGCTGAAGGTGTGAATGCGCCGCGCCGGGAAGCGGCGGACGGTCTCGAACGGCCAGGGCCACTTCAGGTGCGCGCCGCTGGCGAGCTGCCAGGCATCGGGCCGGGGCCGGCCGAACCGCTCCAGAATGCCTTCCTCCTCCGGACCCAGAAAGACCACGCAAGTGCAGGCGTACAGCACCAACAGATTCAGCAGCGCCAGGGGCAGCAACGCGCGCCGCAGGAAGCGATACAGCCAGGTCTCGGACACCTGGAACCCGAACTGGTAATCCAGCGCGCTGGCCACGCTATGGGTCCAGGCGGACGGATCGGTCAGCAGGCCGGCGAGCCGGCTTTCGTAGACCGTGGCCGGCGTGCCGGGGCGTGCGCGGCGGTAGAGCGCGGCGATCGTACGGAAGAACAGTTCCACGACCAACACCAGTATCAACCCGACCAGCCCCAGCGCCACACCGCGATCCGCCGCCGTAAACTCGGCCTCCGCAGCCAGCGCGGCGGCCAGCACCGGCAGATTGGCCAGGCCGGCCAGACCGAGATAGGCGCCGATGCCGCGCAGCAGACGCGCCGGTGTTTCGCGGCTGAGGCCGATTAGAAACCGGCTCACCAGGAACAGGATGAAACTTTCACCCGCCAGGAAAGCGGCGGCGAGCAGGGGCTGGGTAGGCATGCCCGCCAGCGCGCTCAGGCGCCGCGCCAAGAGGTAAGCCCACAGGCCGAGCCCGACCGCCAGCGCGGGCGCAAACCACGGGAGCAGCCAGCGTTCGAACTCATTCCGGCTGCGCGCCTGGGTGAAGGCGCCGGCTTCGGTTTCGGCGGCAAAGAGGCCGGCATCCGGCGCCTCCCGGCGCGCCAGCGCCACGTCGCGCTGTTCCTCCCCGGCCAGCCGCAGCAACCGCAGGCGGGCGGCCACCAGCAGGGCGACGGCCAGCGCGAGGGCGTGGATGGGCAACAGCGTCGGCAGGGCCAGCAGCCCGGTGCGCGTTGCCAGCAACAGATTCAGCAACAGGCCGGCGACGGCCACCGCCGCGCCCAGCCACGCCAGCTTCTCGTTGCGTTTATCCATCAATCCCTTTTCATCAGCGGCCGCCCATCCGCGAAACGCGGGCTGGCCGCAACCCGCCGCGCGTCAGGTCTGTGATCCGACGTCCAGGCGGCGGAAGGCCAACAGGCCGAGGCCCAGCACGCCCGCCAGATAGCACCCGGCGTAAACCCCGGCCTGGCCCACGTAACGCCAGGGGATGCGGCCCTCGCCGGCGAGCGCGTCAGCAAGCCAGAAATGCTGCAGGTTGGGCACCAGGGCATAAAGTGCGGCGGCGGTTCCGCTGGCGCCGGCATGACGGCCCAACAGATAATCGGACATCAGGCCGAACAGAAACAGCACGCTGCACAGCGCCAGCGTCGGCACGGTATCCAGCCGCGTCGCCAGGCCCACGGCCATGGCTGACAACACCATGATGGCCATGAGGATCAGCGCGCTGGCGGGCAGAATCTTCCAGGGCAGCTCGGCGCCCCAACGCACCACCGCCCCCGGCTCATGGACGAAGCCGGCCGTACCCAGTGCCAGCAGGAGCGTCCCCAGCAGCAGCGCAAAGGCGTTGGAGACGAACGGACGCGCGGTGAAGTAATTCACCAGGCCCGCCAGGGTGTAGGCCGCCGGGATCGCCGCCAGCAGGGGCAGCCCGACCCGCCAGTCGAGTTGGAAATCGTAAACCGCCATGCGCGTGCTGAGCAGGATTGCGATGGTCGTACCGGCGGCAAACAAGGCCATGGCCAGGGCCACGCCACAAAACTTGGCGAGAAAAAACAGCACGCGCCCGACCGGCTTGCTGAGGATGGCCGCCACCGTGCCGCGCCGGATCTCGTGTTGCAGCGAAGTACAAGCCGTGCAGCAGCCGAGCACCAGGCCGGCGACGAACATCAGCGCCAGCGCGCTGTCGCGCACCATGCGCTGGGCCTCGCCCAGCGTAAACGCCGACACCAGCGGCAGCAGCGCGATGAACGCCACCACCGCCGTCATCAGCAGCAGAAACACCGGCTGCCGGATCGCCTCCAGCACGGTCAACCGGATGATTGCCGCCGCCTGTTTGATTTTCCAACGCATCCCGAACAACTCCCCGGCCATGCTGGGATTGTAGCCGCCCGAGGGCGGCAGGCAAACAAGAAAAGATGAGGCGGAAGGGTGGGCTCCAAGCTGGGGGTGGGGGCGAAGATGTGGCACGGATCGAGCCGTGAGGGTTACCGGGGGTGGGGGGCGGATGAGGTGGCGCGGATCGGGCCGCGCAGATCACGCGTGATACTGGCCCGTCCGCGGTGCTGTCGCGAGATGGCGCGTATACGTATACAGCGCCGCCCGCGCCTGGTTCGCCGCGTCCTCTATTCCAGATTTACTCATCTATCCACCGGGTGTACTTGCGGCCATTTTTGCGCGGGGCAGAGCCATCGGTTGTCGAGAAATAGAGCAAGGTCTTCCAGTGGGAAAAGCGACCCCCGCCGTTCTGACGGATCTCTGCATGTGACGTGTGCGCCGGACGCAGCACTTTTCCATAGCACCACATGGGCCCCGCGCCATTATTGGGGTCACTCATGTCATAGACCTGATATTCTGCCTCAACAACGGGCACGGGCGGCGGCGTGGAATGAGCGCTTGGCGCGTAGAGCCTTTCCACCAGGCATACGACC
The DNA here is from genome assembly GCA_026398385.1 of Kiritimatiellota bacterium. Taxonomy (GTDB): domain Bacteria; phylum Verrucomicrobiota; class Kiritimatiellia; order CAIQIC01; family CAIQIC01; genus CAIQIC01. The sequence continues at coordinate 6,524 of JAPLSZ010000122.1, forward strand.
AAACCCATGCGTTGTAACCTTAACGACATCCTGAACTTCGTCCTTTTGGCGAACGCCCGCGTTCTCCCGCCGAGTGCCCCGTCAGCGGGGCACGAGACAGGGAGCGACGCGTTGTTCGCTCCTGTCATCCCTTCATACGCCCATGGTCCGGCGTTCATCCTGGTTACCGGGGGGCATAGATCGATTTCATCTTCCAAGCCGAGATGTTCTTCTTCACCACGGCATCGCCGCCCTTGCTGAACAAATTGACTCCGAGATTTTCCGGAACATACCTGCCTGCGGCGACGGCGGCCTGGCGTTCGTTGGCAAACACTTCGACGAGATTCTTGTCGATAAACACCCGCAAGGTGAGGGCTTCGCCGGGCTTGAGTTCAAACGGTGCAGGCACCTTGCCCACCTTCAAGGTCTTGCTTTCCGGCAGGTAGGCAACTCTCACGCCGTTTTCGCCAGTATTGTCGCACAGGACATCCAGGCCAAATTCTTTCGCGGTGGATGCTTGGAAGGCCACTTCCAGTTCAAGAGTGTTACCGCTGATCTTCTTGAGCGGGTGCACCGTATCACTCTTTACCGTGATCCCTTCTTCCTGGTTCCGGTCGTAGCGAAGTGCTTCGAGTTCCTTCAACGGCTTAATCCGTAACACTCCGTCTTTCGGAAGTTCCAGTTCACGCGGCAGCGACTGGACCCCGCACGGAGCAACGGGCAGATTAAGCAGCCAGGCCCACATCACGCGGCGCTTGTCCTTGGTCAACACGGATTCCGGAGCGAAGAAATTGTTACCGTTCCAGCTCATCATCGCCTGGAAATCGGGGAGGTACTTCTCGTCTTTAAAGTCGCCGAGATAGTAGCGGCAGCCTAGTCCGTGGCTGATGCACAACAGCATCCATTTGTTGCCGATCTTGAACATGTTGGCGCACGAGATGTCTTCCCCCCTGGGCACGCCGAGATTCGCCGGGTAAGCGTCATGCAGCAGCGGCCCGAGGAATGTCCAGGTCTTGAGGTCCGACGACTTCATCAGGAGAGGATTCCCGCCGCCACTGAGCGCATAGTAGGTATCGCCGTTGAGCCAGCAGTCAGGGTCCCAATGACGCATCGACGGCTCCTTCCCGGCGGCATCCAGGGGGTTCAGCGGCCCCGGCTTGGTCCACTTCTCCAGCTTGTCATCCAGGGCAAAAGCCAGCTGGTTTCTGCCGGACCCCTGGCCATGATAGATGATGGCGGGCTTGCCGGGTGCCACGTCCAGTGCACCAGGTCCTTGCTGGAGACATGGGCAAAGGCGAACCCGGTTCTATGGTTGTAGATGTAGTGCAGGTGATACAAGCCTTTCCAATAGAAGGCGCAGTTGGGATCGCCGGGCATGGCGCCGCCGGGGCCGGGATGCAGCAGATGGTAGGTCAGCCAGTCATCCGGCGGATTCGCCGGCATGGCCGGGGTTTCAAACTCGGCGGCTGCGGCTCCGGCAATCTTTTTGCCGGTAGCCATCAGCGTGGCCCCGACGGTTTCGAGCACCAGGCGGCCGTCCTCGATTTTGGCCCCACCGTCCAGGTTGTTGACGGGAAATCGCCCCATCCGATCGGTCTCCTTGCCTTTCTCAAAAGTCCACCAGGCATACGGCTTGATCGCTGATGCCTTCTTGGGCTCCAACTTCTTGATCTCATCGGCGCTCAGCGCCTGGTCATAGATCCGGGCATCCTCAATCGCCCCCTGCAGGTGCTGGCCCGTGCCGGCCCCCTCATGCCGCAGGCCGAAGACCGCCATGTTGTCGCCGGCGCTCAGCAGATCGATGTTGCTGGCTTCGTAAGCGGCATAGGGCTCGCCATTGCGATAGATGGAGCTCTGGTTGCCCTTGTAAACAATCGCCATCTGGATCAGCGTCTTGCGGTCAGCTTTCTCCACAGCGTTCGCGTGCTGGTCGCCTTGGGTGCGCTTGAGAAAATCGCTGCCGGCCATCCATTTGCCCGCCTCTCTTTCCCCAAAAACGATGGCGTCGAACTGATCGCCGCGCTGTATCGTCAACGCGCTGCCGCCCTGCTGCGTAGTGTTTGCCAGGCAGACCCACGATACCAGAGTCTTGTTGGCGCCCGGCGCGCCCGCACTGCAAACCGAAAGCATGGCCAGGCCGATTACCGCATTGTTTGTAACTCTCTTCATCGTATACCGTCTTCTTGTTTGGCGAACAGTATTATTGAACGGAATTCAATTCCACCTATGCACGGCGCAAATTGCGCCCGTTACCGGCAAACAGCATAGTACCGGCAGCTCAGGCATACAAGACGGTCTTTTTTGGGAGGGCGGTCAATATGCCTCCTTTGCTGGATTCAGGCGGCGGCATCCGGCCCCGACGCGGCGTGCGAGTTCGGCGCGTTCGTAGAAGCGTCCGCTGGACGCTTTTCAAAGCGACGGGACGTCGCTTCCACGGCGGCGGACACTTTGCCGCGCGGATATTCGCTCGCAGCGCGGTTGGCAAGGGCGCCAACCGCAACACGCGGGGGCGCGTGTGCTCCGCGGAATCCCGTAAGTCGCTATGGCCCTCCAGCCCCACTTCTTCCGCGTCATCCGTGTAAATCAGTGTTCATTCGCGGCAAAAAATCTTCTTTACCTCGGTGACCTCCAGCACCTCCGTGACCTCTGTGGTTGAATTCTGCCTTTGGCTTGAGTCGCGGCACGGCATGGTTATTGGTTGCGGCTATGCCGGGCTGTGTAAATCTGTGGATAAAGCTCGGGCTTCTTTCCGGGCTGGGTCAAACTCCGGCATCAGCGGCCTGCGCTGTTTCCGCTCAGGGCTGCGGCGGCGGTTCGTGCGGCGCGGTGGGGCGGGGGGCGTCGCGGGCGGCGTCCCAGTAGGGCGAGATGCGGCGGAGGCTGGCGACGACCTCCGGAAAGACTTCGATCACCCGGTTCACCTCCGTGGCGGTGGTGTAGCGGCTGAGGCTGAAGCGCACGGAGCCATGCATGGCGGTGAAGGGCACGTGCATGGCCTTGAGCACGTGCGAGGGTTCCAGCGAGCCGGAGGTGCAGGCGGAACCGCTGGACGCGCAAATACCGTGTTCGTTGAGCTGGTAGAGGATGCTCTCGCCCTCGATGTAGTGGCAAGCCAGGTTGAGCGTGTTCGGCAGCCGCGGGGCGTCCCGGCCATTGACTTCCAGGTACGGGATCCGCTGCACCAGGGCGGCTTCCAGCTTGTTGCGCAGCCCGCGGATGCGATCCACGTCGGCCAAATGCAAAGCCGCCAAGCGGCACGCCTCGCCCAAAGCGACAATATAGGGGACATTCTCCGTGCCGGCGCGGCGGTTGTTTTCCTGATGGCCGCCGATGAGCAGCGGGCGGATCGGCGTGCCGCGCTTGCTGTACAGCGCGCCGACGCCCTTGGGCGCATGGAGCTTGTGACCCGAGAAGCTCAACAGGTCCACCTGCTCAAACTCCGCGGTGAGGTCCACCGGTATTTTGCCGATGGCTTGCGTGGCGTCGGTATGGAAGACGATGGCCGGATTGGTTTCGTGGGCGATGCGGGCGAGTTCGGCGACGGGGAAGAGCACGCCGGTTTCGTTGTTGGCATGCATGATGGTCACCAGCAGCGTGTCGGGCCGCAGCGCCCGGATATACGCATCGCGGTCGAGCTGGCCGCTGCGGTCCACAGGCAGGAAGGTGACCTCGTAGCCCTGCCGGGCCAGGTCCTTGCAGACCTCGAGCACGGCGGGATGTTCGACCGCCGTGGTGAGAATATGGCGGCGCTGCGGCTGGGCGCGGGCCACGCCGCCGATCGCCCAGTTGTTGCTCTCCGTGGCGCAGGAGGTGAAGGTGATCTGGTCCGGGGTAACGCCGCCGAGCAGGGCAGCCACCTCGCGGCGCGCGTTGTTTAGGGCGGCGGAAATCGGGCGCGCCTGCTCGTACGCCGAGCTGGGATTGAAATACTGATCGGTCAGAAACGGCGTCAGGGCGGCCACCACTTCCGGCGCTATAGCCGTGGTGGCGTTGTTGTCCATGTAAATAGTTTTCATGGGGGGCTAGACCGCGATGACCCGCAAGTGTTCGTTAATTTCTTCCTTCAACGTGCGTTCGACCATCATCTTGCAGGCGCCGGTCAGCCGGCAATAGACCAGGTCGTCCTTGACGTCCACGACTTCGATGTCGCCGCCGTCGTGTTGCAGGGCGGGGCGGATGGATTGGGCGACCACCTGTTCGATGTGCTTGTATAACTGAAACGGCGACGGCTCGCCGGGGGCCGCGGCAGCCGGCAGGGCAGGGGCTGTGCCGCCGGACATGGGTTTGCGGCCCCAGGCCTCGTCGAGCAGATCCTGCAGACCGCCGGGCGCATGATGACAGGAGGCACAGGCGCCGCCCGCTTTGATGGCGTTGGTGATGTCCGGAATCGTCCGCAGGTTGAGCTCCTTGATCTTCCGGCGGATGTACGGCTCGGTGACCGAAAAACATTTGCAGACGATGCGGCCATCGTCTTCGCCCTTGGTCTGGAGTTGCACACCGGCCTGCGCCAGATCCACGCCCCGTTTCTGCGCCCAGTTGTAGACGGCGGATTCCAGCGCCTCGGCGCCCATCACGGAACAGTGGATTTTCTGCGCCGGCAGGCCCTCCAGGAACCGGACGATGTCCTGGGTGGTGATCTTGAGAGCGTGGATCGGCGTGAACTGACCCTGTTCGATGAGCGTGCACAGCGCTTCCGACGCCGCGATGGCCGAGGTGCAGCCGAAGGTCAGGTAACGGGCCTCGGTAATGACGTCCTGCAACGGGTCCGTGGCATGCTTCCGGACGCGGAAGGAGAAGCGCAGGGCGTCGCCGCACACGATCGAGCCGTGTTCGCCGAACCCGTCGGGTTTCTCGATCTCGCCCATGTGCGTGCCGGGCTTGCCGTGCACGGCATCCATGAAAATCTGCCGCGTCTTTTCGCTATATTCCCAAGCCATGGTGTTCTCCGTTGAATCGCTGCAGCTAGCATACCGCATCCGACCGCGGATTCCAATCGTGGAATGAGGAAGGCTAGTTGACAAAGTTTTTGCTGAGTGCCAGTATGAATGTATGGTGTCTGGTACAGCCGGGGAACCGGCAGGAGGCAAGGATGAAGAAATTCAGAGCAGCGTTGGTGTGCGCCATGCTGTGCGCCGCCGCCCAAGCCCAATCCAAGGTGGTGGTGGCCTTGATGCCGTTGAGTTCGTCCGATGGCCTGGAGGCGGAACCGGCCATCGTTTCGCAGGTGCTGCAGGCCAAGCTGTCCGACTCGGCCAACGTCACCCTGGTTGAGCGCGAGCGCCTGCATCAGGCGCTGGCGGAATTGAAGCTGGGGCAGCAAGGCCTGGTGACGGCGGCATCCGCGGGGCAGCTCGGCAAGCTGGTCGGCGCGCGGTATTTCTGCAGCGGCAGCTTGAGCAAATCCGGCGACAAAATCATGGCTGTCGCCAAGGTCATTGAGGTCGAAACCACGCTGGTGAAAACGACCTATGCCTTTCTTAAGAACAAGGAAGATGCCGAGGCCGCGGGCGCCATGCTGGCCGCCCAGCTTGAGCAGGTGATCGCCCGGCTTGAAGCCGAGCGTGCGGAACGCGGAACCATGACCGGGGACGCGAAAGGGGCCGCCCAGGCTATCCCGGCGGACTGGAAGCGGCCGCGCGTGATGGTGATCATTCGCGAAATGCATGTCCAACATCCGTCCTTGATCGAAATGCATGCCCGGGCTTTGATCGACCCGGCAGGTGAAACGGAGATCATCAAACGCCTCCTGGGCGCGAACTTCCGGGTGATTGACTCCGAATATGTCCACCTGATGCAGAGCGATCAATCCGGGGCGAAGCGCTTATTTGGCAGCCTCAAGACCGCCACGCAGCATGCGGCCGCCCGGAAGGCGGACATTCTGCTTTACGGCGAAGCCCTGTCCGAGCGCGGCGCCGGCCTGGGCGATTTCGAGGGCTGCCGCGGGCGGATCGAACTCAAGGCGGTGCGCACGGACAACGATGAAATCCTGCTGTCCGACAGCGCCGAAGGCGGCGCCACGGACCTGGTCGAGGCGGTGGCCGGCAAGAAAGCCATTCAGCAGGCGGCCAACCGTCTGGCCGATACTTTCCTGTATTCCCTGGCTGCGAAATGGAACAAAAAGTAAACAGGATGGAACCGACTGTGTCCGGGACAGCCGCAACCCAATGGGTGGCGGTGGTCGTGGTCGCTCTGCTTGCCTGTCGTTTCACTTTATCGGCTGGCGCGGCGGAAGAAATAGCCACCTTGCAGGCCAAGAGTGCCGCCGGCGACGCGCGGGCACAAGCCCTGCTGGCGCGTGCCTATGAGGATGGCGATGCCGGTCTGCCGCGGAATTACAAGGAAGCGGCGCGCCTGGCCCACTTGTCGGCGCAGCAGAACCACCCTTACGGCCTGTTTGCCTTGGCCCGCCTGTATCAACGGGGGAAGGGCGTTGTGGGCAATGAGGAAATAGCGAAAGGCCTTTTTATCCGTGCCCGGGAGGGGCTTAGGCCTCTGGCCGAACAGGGCGACGCGGAAGCGCAAGGCAGTCTGGGAGTGATTTATCTGTTCGGTTGGGGCGTGCAGAAAGATGCCGAACTGGCCTTCAAATGGTTACGTCAGTCGGCTCGCTCTTATGTATAGCGAAGGGGTGGGTGTGGGCAAGAATCCACGGGAAGCGCGGAAGTTGTTTTTGTTGGCGGCCGAACAGAGCGTGACTGAGGCGATGGCGGCTCTGAGCTTATCGCTCTTACATGGCGACGGCGGAAGTCCCGATCCGCAAGCTGCATTCCGCTGGGTTCACAAGGCGGCCGTGAAAGGCAATTCCCGTGCCTGCAATAATCTGGGTGTGATGTACGAGAAGGGAACAGCCGTACAGCGTGACGATGCCGAGGCCGTGAAATGGTATCGCCAGGCAGCGTTGCTGGGCGAACCAAGGGCTGTGAGCAACCTGTCGCGGATGGACGACAAGGGCCAGTTGGGTGACGGACTATGAGAAGAACAACCAGCCCATCATGGTGAACGGAGACCGCCGCCGATGAAACTGGGGTTTATTATACCGGCCTGCCTGGCGCTGGTCTGCGCGGCGGCGGTCCCCGCCGCGGAACGGTCGGCCGTGCTTTCGCTTTCCGATGTGGCCGATTTTACCCCCGGAGCCAGCCGTCAAGCCGCCGCCGCCTTGCGGCCGCAGATCGTCGCCCGACTGGCCAATGAGTATGACTGCCTCGTGCTGAGCCGGGCGAATGTCGAAAGCCTGGCGACGGAAGCCGAGATCCGGCGGCTGGCCGCCCTGGCGGCGGCGCGGCCCGCCGACGCCCAGGTGTTGGCGGCGGATTATGCCGTGCGCATCCACCTGCGGCCCGCGTCCGAAGGCACGAACATGCTCCTGTCCGTCACGTACAAAGACATCCGGGCCGATGTGGACAAAAAGACGGAGTATCTGCGGCGGAAAGTGCCCACGCCATCCGTGATGGTGGGACAGAGGAACAGCCGCGATTACCGTTTTGTCGCGGACAGCGCTGCCGATATGTTGGCGGAGGCGTTGGGCCTGCCCAAGCGCGCTTCACCGCCGGCCGCGGGGGTGGTCAATGCGGCCGCCCGGGGCGCTGTCTGGGCCGTCCTGCCCTTCGCCAGGATGGATGTCACGCTTCCGGAACCGGCAGCGGAGCAGTGTGCGAGGTTTTTTGGTTGGCGGGCACGGCAGGACGCGCTGCCGGAAGCGCTGTTTGCCGCCGTGCAACAGGAGGATAGGATTTACTATGGCAAAGAAAGAACGCTGGAGGAGATCCGGCAGGAAGCGGCCAGAAAAAAAGAAGCTAACCAACGACAGCCAGTGCCGGCGCGAGCACCGCTTTCGACCGTAATCGACGAGGCTTTGGCGGTGGCCGTGGAGGCCGCGCTCCAGGCGCACGGGCAGGTGGGTCGGCTGGTGGATCGTGCCCTCATTAAGGCAACCTTGGCGGAGTTGAAATTGAATACGCTCATGGGCGTTAACGAATTCACGGCTGGGCCGGCCGGGCGGCTGGTGGGCGCCGACTGGTTGCTGATGGGGGCGGTGAGCAGGGAGGCCCAGGGGTGGCGGCTGAACATGCAGTTGGTGAATGCCCACTCCTCCGTCGTCATGGATGCGCGCGAGGCCGCGTGCGCAGCAGAGACGGATCTGGCTGACTTGGCGCGCACCTCGGCCCTGCTGCTGGCTGGACGGGCCAGGAAACCGCCGGCCTTCCCGCCCAGCCCGGCTTGGCAGCGCAGGCGTGAAGCCGGATTCTTTGGCGAATTCCTCATGGACGAACATGGCGATCGCCAATGGAGGCTGGAGATACCGATGCTGAACCGCGTCGAGATCGTGTATCTGCTGCAAGGGGACCAGCCGGAATTGCTTGATGGGCATGTAATCGCCCCGTTGATGCAGATGTTGTACCGCTGGGTTTGCCATTTAGATTCGCCTGAAGAAATTGATCCCACCATGGCGGGAGTTGCCACGGCGCTGCTGGACCACTTGCTGTCGTCAGTGGAATACGATGGGCCGGTCTATGCTCCGCTGTTGACGCGCGCGCAGGCCTGGGGTTGGGCCGGTTATTATGAAAAGGCCATGGAACTGGCGCAGCGCAGCCTGCGGGAATATCCGGGCGCGTCGCCGGGTTGGGCGAAATTCCTGTTGGCCGCCTGTCTTCTCAAATTGGACCGGCCGATGGAGGCCTTGCCGCTGGCGCGCGAGGCGGCGGATATCTTCGAGCGTGGCATGCGCGAACATTGTGAGTGGGAAGGATACGCTCAGAGGTGCATCTGGCGACTGCTGGCAAATATTGCCCAGGATGATCGGGTGCGGGATGAAAATCAGGAATTCCGCGCACTGCAACATGAGTTCAAACAACAGCTTGGACTTTGGGCATATGATGTGATGCGGTATCTCATGCTGCTGAAAAAACGGGAGGGGATGGAAAAGGTCGCGTCGTTGAACCTTACCAAGTTGCGGGAGGAAACGGGGAATGCCGGCCTCATCCCCGTGGAAGCCTTACGTGGCGACTATCTGCTTCAATGGGGCCGGACGGAAGAAGCCATCCGGGCCTACCAAGCCATTATTGTGGCGTACCCTGGTTATGACGGCATTCAAACGACACGGAATTACGGCCGCACCCAATTGACCCGGATCGAGCAACAAACCGGGCGTAAGGGATTGGTGCCGGCGGACGTACATCCCTCCGTGGCCATAAAGGATGTGTGCCGCATACCGGACAAGTATAAGGTCTACTGTTTTCCGGTAGGCAATGCGGATACCGGTATTGTGTATTATGCTTGCCAAGTGGTGGAAGAATGGTTCGGAACCAAGGTGGTGATCAAGGATGCCACTCCCATCCCGGTAGGGGCCTTTAACGAGGCTGAAGAACGGCATTCCATGGGAGAATTCTCCCGGCAACTATTGCAGAACACAGAGATCCCTGACGACACGTTGTTCACCTTTTACATAACCGGCGAAAAGCTAACGATAATTGGCGGGCAGTCGGCCTTTGCCCACCCTTGGGGCGGAAATCCGGTGGTTGGTTCGTATTATAATCGGGGCGGTTATCAACCGCAAACCAGCGACAAGCAGGAGCTGGGGCGTGCCTTGGGACAGGGTATTGCGGTGCAATTCAAGAAATGCATGATTTTCCCGTGCCCGACCGACTGGCTGGGGTGGGAACGTGGTGTGTATTGTAAGAACCCCTTATGCGGTGACACAAGTAATTTATGCTCGGCTTGTGCCCAAAAATACAAAGCCAATTTTGAACAGTGCCACCGGGCTCTGCAGAACTTCAAAAAGCTGCCCTTCAAAATGCTGAGCTGGCAATTCGACTAAAAGCCGCGGACGCTGCGGCCTGGGCGCACCAGCAGCAGCGCCGCACTTTGTCCAATAGCGTCCCGCCACCTGTCTTGCCGATCCACCCCGGGGCACGACCCTGCGCCCGCGCAAAAAATGCAGACCGCGCTTGCGCAGTTCGTGGTTTTATGCCATACAACCGCGCATGTCATCTGACATCCTGGTCAATTTGTATATCTTCGTGCTGGCGACCTTTCTGGGCCTGGAGGTCATCCGGCGGGTGTCGCCGCTGCTGCATACCCCCCTGATGTCGCTGACCAACGCCATTTCCGCCATCACCGTGGTCGGTTCCATGGTCATTGCCGGCAAGCAGGAAACCACGTTGAGCACGGTGCTGGGCACGGTGGCGGTGACCGCGTCCATGATCAACATCGTCGGCGGATATCTGATCACCTACCGCATGCTGGCGATGTTCAAGAAGCGCGAACCGAAGAAAATGCCCTAATGGAACACCTGATCCATCTGGTCTACCTGGCCGCCGCGATTTGCTTTATTCTCGCCCTGAAATGGCTCAGCGCCGTGCCCACGGCCCGCCGCGGCGTGATCACCGGCATCGCCGGCATGTTGCTGGCGGTGGGGGGGACGCTGGCCCTGCTGTGGGCGGAAGTGCCGGCCGCCAGTTGGGCCACCTACCGCTGGATTCTGACGGCCTTTGTGATCGGCTCGTGTATCGGCGTACCGATGGCCCTGATGCCGATGACCGCGGTGCCGCAGCGGACGGCGCTATCGCATGCCTTTGGCGCGCTGGCGGCCGCCCTGGTGGGCACGGCGGAGTTTTACCTGCGCACGCCGCAGATCGGCACGTTCGTGATGACCGCGCTGGCCTTGGAGGTTTTGCTCGGCTATCTGACGTTCACCGCCAGTCTGATGGCCTTCGGCAAGCTGCAGGGCATCCTGCCCACGCGGCCCATGACCTACCGGGGCCAGAACGTGGTGAACCTGGGCCTGTTTGGCCTGGCCGTGCTGGTGGCCATCTGGTTGATCTTGCACCCGGGCCACCGCGCCCTGTTCCCCGTCCTGTCCGTGATGGCGCTGATCTTCGGCATCTGCCTGATTATCCCCATCGGCGGCGCCGATATGCCCACGGTGATCTCATTGCTCAACGCTTACGCGGGCCTCTCCGCGTCCGCCATGGGCTTCGTGCTCAACAACAAGCTGCTGATCATCGCGGGCGCGCTGGACGGTTCGTCCGGCTTGATCCTCTCGATCATCATGTGCAAGGCGATGAATCGCTCGTTCGCCAACGTGCTCTTCGGCGCCTTCGGCCAGGTGCAAATGGCCGCGGCGGCGGGCGAACAGAAACCGGCCCACAGCGCCACGCCGGAGGAGGCTGCGTCGTTGCTGGAAAACGCGCAATCTGTGATGATTGTGCCCGGCTATGGCATGGCGGTGGCCCAGGCCCAGCATGCCGTGCGCGAACTGTTCGAAGTCCTGACCAAGCGCGGGATCAAGGTTGCCTTTGCCATTCATCCCGTGGCCGGCCGCATGCCCGGCCATATGAATGTGCTGCTGGCCGAGGCCAACATCCCCTATGACCGCCTCATCGAGATGGAGGACGCCAACATCGAAATGTCCCAGGTCGACGTGGCCCTGGTCATTGGCGCCAACGATGTGACCAATCCCGCCGCGCGGAACAACAAGGCCAGCCCGATCTACGGCATGCCCATTCTGGACGTGGACAAGGCGCGGACGGTGATGGTGATCAAGCGCAGCCTCAACCCCGGTTTTGCCGGCATCGACAACGAACTCTATTACCTGGACAAGACGCTGATGCTGTTCGGCGACGCAAAGGCGTTTACCCTGCAGTTGGTGAAGCAATTGGGCGCCAACGCCGCCTAGGGTGGGGTGGGACCGGGGTGGGTCACGCAGGCGCCCTTGATGATCTCATCCGTGAAATCCAGCTTCAGCGTGCCGTCTTTGGCGACGAGCAATTTCAGCAGTTCCTGAATATTGCGGGCGTACATCTGGCTCGCATGCACCGGCAGGCTGGCCGGCAGATTCACCGCGCCGATGATGGTCACCCCGTGGACGACGACCTCCTGGCCGGCTGCGGTCAGGGCGCAGTTGCCGCCCGTTTCGGCGGCCAGATCCACGAATCCACGATCACGGAACCGGGGCGCATGCTGGCGACCATCTCCGGGGTGATCAGCAGCGGCGCGCGCTTGCCGGGGATCGCCGCCGTGCTGATGACGGCGTCCATGTCCTTGATGTTACGCGCCAGCAGTTCCATTTCGCGGCGGTGCGATTCTTCCGACAGCTCCTTCGCATAGCCGCCCCGGTCCTCGGTCTCCCGGTCAGCCCATTCGACTTGCAGGAATTTCGCCCCGAGGCTTTCCACCTGCTCCTTCACCGCCGGCCGCACGTCGAACGCCAGCACCACCGCGCCCAGACGCCGCGCGGTCGCGATCGCCTGCAGGCCGGCCACGCCGGCGCCGAGCACCAGCACCTTGGCCGGGCGGATCGTGCCCGCCGCGGTGGTCAGCATGGGGAAAAATTTCGGCAGCGCCGCCGCCGCCAGCAGCACGCCCTTGTAGCCGGCCACGGTGGCCTGCGAAGAGAGCGCATCCATGCTTTGCGCGCGGCTGATGCGCGGCACGGCTTCCAGCGCCAGGGCGGTGACGTTGCGCTGGGCCAGCAGTGCCAGGGTGGACGGGCTGGTCGCCGGCTGCAGGAGCCCGATGAGCACCGCGCCGGCCCGCAACGCGGCCACTTCCTGATCGGTTGGTTTTTGAATTTTAACGACGATGTCCGCCACGCCGAACACCGCGGCCGCGTCCGGCGCCACCTTCGCCCCGGCGCGCACATAGTCCTCGTCCAGAAAAAAAGCGCCGCGGCCCGCGCCGGCTTCCACCAGGACCTCCAGCCCGGATTTAACCAGCGCCTGGCAAACCTCCGGTGTCAGCGCCACGCGGCGCTCGGCGGACGCACTTTCCTTGGGGACTCCTATTTTCATGCGCTATTCAATACGGAAAGCCGTTCGTCTTGTCAGCTCTATTCCGTGAACCGCGTCGGTCACGGAGGGCCCGCGCCGGGCGTCATACCGGCGGGGCTGCCACCAGTGCCGCGGCGGCGGAATTGTCCGGGGGCCGCTCCCGGGGGGCGGGGAATTTCTGCCGCAGCCGGATGTAGTGGTCGTTGAGCTCCCGGTAGGCGCGCAGGAGCTGCAGATAATCGGCTTCGATCATCAGCGCGCGCTTGCGCGCGCGGTCGGCCTCGTCGCGCTCCTGGATCACCTGCGCATCCCTTTGCTGGATGCGCTCCCCGGCCTCTTGCTCGATGCGCATCCGGGCGGCATTGAGTTCATCGAACTCGGCGGTCTTCTCAGCCAGCCGGCTCATCAGGATGTCGCAACGCTGGGCCAGTCCATCGTAGGCTTCCATCAAGGCCGCGCGCTGGATGATCAGCAGTTCGAGATCGGTTTTCCCCTGTGTGGCCAGCTGAATCTGTTCATTAAGCTGCTCCAGGTGTGCGAGCCTGTTTTGCGCATGTTCCAGCGCGATCCGAGCCGCCAATTCCTCGCGGCGTAACTTGGCGATGTGCGCCTTCAGCTCCTGCTCGCGACGCTCCGCCCGGGCTTGCGCGTCCGTGTACAGGTGCTGCCACTTCAGCGCGGCCTTTTCCCAGGTTTCCTTCTGGGCCGTGATCTCCCGCCAGGTTCCCGGCAACGGGCCGGATTCGACGGGCGGCGAAACGGGCGCCGCCGCCGGTTCGGCCACGGCGGCGGGTGGCGCATCGGCCCCTTCGGCGGCGACCTGCAACTGTTGGCGCAATTCCTCGGCGGCGCCGCCCAGTTGGGCGTTCTGTTCCAGCACGGTCAACAGCAACGCCTCGTTCAACGCGTGCTCCCGGCCGGTCTTCTGGTTGGCCACGCGGGCCGTCGGCGCCACGGCCCCGTCGCGGACCAAATCGCCCGTGGCCAGCAGGTGAATGGGCCCGTAGAAACTCCCGTCCTGCAACTCCACGTGCCAGACCATGTCCAGCTCGGGCAACTCCTCTGCCGGCTGCCATGTTTGTTGATCCGGCGAGAGCAGATCCCCTGGTGCAATCCGGCCGTCGGCGGCCCAATGCTGCAGCACGGCCAAGGTGACCGGGCCATACACGGTATTGTCGGTTTTTTTCAGAAACCAGTTCATAGGCTGGGCGTTCAACTCATCGGTTAGGGCCCGGGCAAGTTCAACTTCTGGCCGGCGCGCAGGCGGTTGGCATCCGTCAGGCCATTGGCCTCCAGGAGGGCGCGCAACTTCACGCCGTGCGTCGCGGCAATGCCGGACAGGGTGTCGCCAGCTTTGGCTTCGTAGGTTTGGCCGGCGGCCGCGCCGACGCCGTTGTCCGGCCGGGCGGACGGCCCGCCGTATCCGGGTGTCTTCTTTCCGCTGCCGCCCTTGCGACCGGGTGCGGCTCCGGCGCCCCCGCCCATGATTTGTTCCATCTTGCGGCTCAGAATTTCCACCAGCTCCTGCTTGTCCTTCTCCCGCGCCGTCTCCAGCGCCCGCAGGCGCTGGTCCAGATCGCCCAGCCCGGCCCGCAGCGTGGGCAGCTCGGCGGCGGCGGCCGTCGTCCGCTGCTGCGCGGCCTTCAGGTTGTCGAGGTCCGTCCGCAACTGTTGCGCCTCCAGTTCCGCACCTTCCATCCGTCCGGAGACTTTACGAATCTGTTCCTGCATCAGCAGAAAGTCTTCCCGCTCCTGCGTGGCCTGGCGGACCGGCGCATCCGTGAAGGTGGCGCACCCCGCGAGCGCCACGAAGACCACCGCCAGGGCGGGAGCGATCCGGCGGGCGGGCTGCCAATGCGGTTTGTTCATCCCGGAATGATTAGCCGATTGCGCACCGGTGCTCAAGCAAATATCGCCGGTCGGCGCATTGAGGCTTGACCCCGCGGCGGATTTTCGTAGCATCGACGCGGTTGTCCGTCGCGGCGGCGGCACACGTCGAAAGGAAAAAGATCACTATGATTGTTACCACGAAAGCACTGTTCAAACACGCCTACGGCCATTATGCCATCGGCGCCTATAACATCAACAACCTGGAGCAGACGATGGGCCTGTTCCAGGGCAACCTGGACAGCCAGGCGCCGTTCATTATCCAGCTTTCCAAGGGCGCGCGGGCCTATACGCACAAGAGCATGCTGGAGGCGATCATCAAGGCCGCCGACCAGGTCTTTCCGAAGGCGATTTTCGCCGTGCATCTGGATCATGGCGACGAGGCCACCTGCATGGACTGCATCCAGAGCGGCTTTTACAGCTCGGTGATGATTGACGCCAGCGCGGAGTCGCTGGAGAAGAACATCGAGATCACCAAGCGCGTGGTGCAGGCGGCGCATAAGCAGGGGCTGGTGGTCGAAGCGGAGCTGGGCAAGCTCGGCGGTGTCGAGGAGCACGTTTCGGTTTCCGAAGCCGATGCGCACCTGACCGATCCGAAACAAGCGGAAGTTTTCGTCAAGCAGAGCGGCTGCGACAGCCTGGCCTGCGCGATCGGGACCAGCCACGGCGCCTACAAGTTTGCCGGCTCGCAGGGCCTGCATTTCGATGTGCTGGCCGAGATTCAGAAGCGGCTGCCCGGTTTCCCGCTGGTCATGCACGGGTCCAGCAGCGTGCCGGAGGAGGAAGTCGCGCGTATCAACGCTGCGGGCGGCCAGCTCAGGGGCGCCAAAGGCGTGGACGCGAACCAGTTTGCCAAGGCCGCCACGCTCGGCGTGACCAAGGTCAACATCGACACCGACGGGCGCCTGGTGTGGTGCCGCGTGCATCGCGAGGCGTTCCGTGCCGATCCCACGAACTTCGATCTCCGGCCGCCCGGCACGATCTTCATCAAGGAATACGCCAAGTTCATCGCCCACAAGAACACCAAGCTCGGCAGTGCCGGCCAGCTTGAGGCCGTCCGCGCCTTCCTCGCGAAGAAATAGGCGGAACATGCCGTCGGCGATTCAGCGCGACGGGGGGGGCTCGGCCTCCGGCTGGACCCCGACCTGACGCTGTCCGGCCTGGCGCGGATTTACGAACTGAATAAAGGCAAGGTTGAAGGATGAATTATGAAGGATGAAAAGCCAGTAGATTTGCGGGTGCGGACCAAGGAGTTTGCGCTGCGCCTTATCCGAATGTTCGCAGCGTTGCCAATCATAATTCATTAATCTGTGAAATCTGCGAAATCTGTGGATAAACTTCTGAATAGACGGAGATGAAAATGAAAAATCGGCAATACGTGCTCGGCGTGGACATCGGCACCAGCAGCACCAAGACGCTGCTGGTCGCCGCGGATGGCCGGATCGTGGCGGAGACGACGGCGGCGTATCCGCTCTATTCGCCCAAGCCCGGCTGGAACGAGCAGGATCCGGCGCACTGGTGGCAGGCGACGATCAAGACCGTCCGCGCCGCGCTCAAGCAGTCGGGCATCGAACCGGCCCGCATCGCGGGCCTTGGCCTCTCCGGCCAGATGCACGGCAGTGTATTTCTGGACGCGCGGGGCCGGGTCCTGCGAAACGCGCTGCTCTGGAACGATCAGCGCACCGCCCGGCAATGCGCCGACATCACGGCGGCCGCCGGCGGCACGAAGGGCCTGATTGCGCTGGTGAACAACGTCGCACTGACCGGCTTCACGGCGCCGAAAATCCTCTGGTTGCGGGATAACGAGCCGAAACTCTTCAAGCAGCTCCGGCAACTGCTGCTGCCCAAGGATTATATCCGCTATCTGCTGACCGGCGACTATGCCTCCGACGTTTCCGACGCCGCGGGCACACTGCTGCTCGACGTGCAGAACCGCCGCTGGAGCACGGCGCTGCTTCGTAAATTGGACCTCGCCCCGGAACTTTTTCCGAAGCTCTATGAATCGCCGGACGTCACCGGCACGTTGCATGCCGCGGCAGCGCGCGCGCTGGGCCTCGTCGCCGGCCTCCCGGTGGTCGGCGGCGCGGGCGACCAGCCCGCCGGCGCGGTCGGCATGGGCGTGGTGGCGGAGGGGATCGTCTCTGCGACGCTTGGGACCAGCGGCGTGGTTTTTGCGCACGCCGAAAAAATGGCGCCGAATCCCGCGGGCGTGTTGCAGAGCTTCTGTCACGCCGTGCCGGACAAGTGGTGCGTTTTCGGCTGCATGCTTTCGGCCGGCGGCTCACTCGAATGGGCCAAGGAGGCGCTGTACGCCGACACGCAACCGAAGTCCGGCAGCGTCTTCGACCGGATGGACGCCGACATCGCCGGTGTGCCCGCCGGTTGCGAGGGCTTGTTCTTCCTGCCGTATCTGGACGGCGAGCGCTGCCCGCACGCTGATCCGCTGGCGCGCGCCTGTTGGATCGGCCTCAACCGCCGCCACGGCCGCGCGGCGATGGCGCGCGCGGTGATGGAAGGCATCACTTTCGGCATGGCCGACCAGATCGTGCTGATGCGCCAGCTCGGCGTGAAGGTCGCGGAAGTCCGCTGCGGCGGCGGCGGAGCGAGGAGCCGGTTCTGGCGGCAGCTCCAGGCCGACATCTACGGCGCGACCACCGTCACCGTGGATTCGCCCAACGCCTCGGCCTATGGCGCGGCGCTGCTCGGCGGCGTCGGCGGCGGCGTCTGGGGCAGCGTCCCCGCAGCCTGCCGCATGACGCTCACGGTGCAGAACCGGCTCAAACCGTCCGCCCCGTCCGCCAGGTTCTACGGCGCCCGCCACACCCTCTATCGCACACTCTATCCGGCGCTCAAACCCACTTTTACAAAGCTGTGAAGGGGGTTCCGGCCAAACCGGCAACGATCCGCGTGCCGCCAGGGTTGGCGGCGCAGGCGGATTTCATTCAAGCTGCGGCAGCGTGAAAGAAATCCGGGTTAGTACCAGCCTTTTTTCTTGATCCACCACCAGATCAGCGAGGTCCACAGCAGGATCATGCCGAGAATCCACGCGTAGGCGTAGGGCCAGGGGGGCCAGTCGGTGTTGGGCATGTGCTGGATGTTCATACCGTAGTAGCTGGTCACCGCCAGGATGGGCAGGGCCAGGGTCGCCAGCACGGTCAGCACCTTGATAATCTGGTTGATCTGCATCTGCTGCAAATTGAGGTGGACTTGCAGCACGCCGGTCAGCGCCTCGCGATCGTTGTCGGCCATGTCGTTGATGTGCGCGAGACGGTCGAGCAGATCGCGGAAGTAGGGCAGCAGATGGGCGCGCACGATTTTGAATTCACCGTGGGCCACGCGCGCGATGACTTCCCGCTGCGGCAGGACGATTTGCCGCATTTTCTGCACCACGCCTTTGAGCGTCACCACGTTGCCGATGTGGTTGGCGGCGTGCGCGGCGAGCACACGATGCTCCAATTGCTCGATTTCCGTCGAAAGGGCTTCCATCGCGGGTTCATATTGGTCGAGCAGCGCGTCGAGCAGATGATAGGTGAGCCGGTCCGGCGCGCGGGCGACCAGCGGCGCGTTCTTGCGGACCCGCTCGATGGTGGCCATGACGCAACGCAGGGGCTCGCAATGGCAGGTCACCAGGAAGTTCTTGCCGATGAACAGATTCAATTCCGACGTGGTCAGTTCGTGCTTGCCGGCGACGTAGTTCATGGCGTGCACGACCAGGAAGATGTAGTTGTCGTACTCATCTGCCTTGGGCCGCTCGCTGAGGGTCACGCAGTCTTCGATGGCCAGGGGATGAAAGTTGAAGACGCCTTCCAGGACCTCCTTGTTTTCCTGGGCCGTGGGGTTTTCCATGTCCACCCAGAGCTGGACATCGTCATCGTACAGCACCAGGCGCAGGACCTCCAGGCCGGGATCCTGGTAGATCAATTTCCCCTGGCTGAATATAAACGATCGCAGCATATCGGCGTCCTGGGTCTTCGCAGCACCCGGCGCAGCCTGCGCAGGCGCCCGGCCGTTTGGCAAGCATATTTTCCGGCGCGGCACGGGTCGCACAATCCGAATTGCCGGACGCAGGCGGGTCATGATAACATGAATTTACGCTGTCAAACTAATCCCAGTCAAAGGAGCGCCGGCGCGATGAAAAAAGTTTTGATACCGACGAAGCTGGACAAGGTGGCCAGGGAGTTGCTGGAGGCCAGTGGTCAATACACGGTGGTGCAGGAGGAGAAGGCGGAGTTGCCGGCCCTGGCCCGGCAGCATCCCGACGCCCATGCGCTCATTGTCCGCAGCGAAAAGGTCACTGCGGAGATCATCGACGCGCTGCCGAACCTGAAGGCCATCGTGCGCGCCGGCTCCGGGTTCAACACGATTGACGCGAAGTATGCCCGCCAGAAGAAGGTGGACGTGATGACCACGCCGGGCGCGAATTCCAACGCCGTGGCCGAGGAGGTCCTGGCCCTGATGCTGGCCGATGCCCGCCATCTGATCGAAGCCGATCCCTCCTGCCGCCGGGGCGAGTGGGAAAAAACTAAATTCATGGGCCGGGAGCTGACCGGCAAGACGATCGGCATTGTCGGCCTTGGCCATATCGGTTGCCTGGTGGCCAAGCGGCTGGCTGGCTTCGAGGTGCGATTGCTGGCCTACGATCCGGTGCTCTCCCAGGGGCGCGCGGCGGACATCGGGGTCGAAATGACGGATTTGCCGACTTTGTTTGCGTCCAGCGACTATGTAACGCTGCACATCCCGGAAAATGTGGAGACCAAGGGCCTGGTTAACGCCACGCTGCTCGGCCGGATGAAGAAGGGCGCCACCCTGATCAACTGCGCACGCGCCGGCGTCATCAACGAAGCCGACCTGCGCGCGCTCAAGGCCGAGAAGGGTCTGCGGTTTCTGAACGACGTCTATCCCAAGGACGAGCCCGGTGCGAAGAGTGTGGCGGACGTGGCCGACATCATGCTGCCGCATCTGGGTGCCAGCACCAAGGAAGCCAACGCCATGGCCGCCAAACTGGCCGCGCAGTTTCTGATGGATTACGATACCAGGGGCATCACCACGTACATCGTCAATCGTGATTTGCCGGCGGACCTGGATGAGGCCTATGTGGATCTGGCCTATACCATGACGCGCCTGTGCCGGGCGCTGATCGGCCGGGACAGCCATCTCAAGCTTGTCGAGACCACCTTTTACGGACGCCTCAAGCCGTTCGCCAACTGGTTGTTGGTGCCGATCGTCTCCGCACTCCGGGATCAGCGGGAGCGCACCATGGATCAAAAAGCCGCACTCCAATACTTTCAGGAGAAGGGCGTGGGGTATACCAATCGCGAAACGGACGAGCACAAAGGCTATGGCAACTCCATCACCATCGACCTCACCGCCGGCGTGGATGCCGATCGCCTGATCCAGGTGAGCGTGCGCGGCACGGTGGCGGAGGGCAACCTGATGATTTCCCGGATCAACGATTTCCACAAACTCTACTTCGAGCCGACGGGCCATATCGCGGTCTTCACCTACCGGGATCGGCCCGGCGTGATCGGACAGATCGGCGCGGCGCTGGCCAAGGCGGGCATCAATATTGACGATACCCGCAATCCGCATGACTCCAAGGGCGAACAGTCCATCGCCATCTTCAAGGTCAATCAACTCGTGCCGGACGCGGTGCTGAAGGATATTGCTCGGGAAATCAAGGCCCTGCTGGCGGCCCACGTCACACTCGGATGACTCCGGTGGCGGCCGCCCGCGGCGATCGGCCCAGCCTGTCCGGGTTATTCAGGGAAGGTCCGTGCGCCCGGAAGCACACGGGCGGTCAGTCGCGGCGATAGGGCGGGGGGCTGACGGTCACGTCGTCCGGATCCATGCGCGTCGTTTCCGGGCGGGATGCGGCCCAGGGGCCAAACGGGAACGGCGGCGGTTGCTGCGCCCTTTCCTGCATCGCCACCATGCGGTATTCCGCGCCGGCGGCGGAGTAGAGGAAGACGGCGATAACCACCAACATCAAGTTCATGGGCGGCCAGAGCCCGGCGAGGCCGAAGAGGACCGCCATGAATTTGCCGAGGCTGGCGGCGATGCGGGTGGCCAGCAGCCGGCCCAGTTTCGGCGTCAGCCACGCGCGCAGAATGCGGCCGCCATCCATGGGGAACGAGGGCAGCAGGTTGAATAGCGCCAACTGCAGATTGATGACGCCCAGCAGCGCAAGAAGTTCTTCCAGGGATTTCTGGCCGCCGGCTTGCGCCCAGGGCGCCAGCCCCCAGAAGCCGATGAGGTACAGTGCCGCGCTGACCAGCGGACCGGCGAGGGCAATCTGAAATTCATCCCGCGGCCGGTCCGGCAGGCGGGTCATCTGTGCTATCCCACCGATCGGCAGCAGGAGGATGTCACGGACCGGACAGCCCTTGGCCTGCGAGATTACGGAATGGCCCAGTTCGTGCAAGGCTACACTCAGGAACAAGCCGACGGCGGCCAGCAGGCCCCAGCCCAGCGCGACCCAGCCGTCGGCGGCCGTCAGTTGCATGGCGATCACCGGCAGAAAAACCACCAGCGTAACATGCACCCGGATCGGGATACCCCTGATCCTGGCAATCTGGAATGAGCCTCCGAGCATCGTCGCTTTTTCCACCGGTCAGTATGCGCGGAAGGATGCCGTGGCGCCATATAAAAACAGGAACCACGCGTATAAGGCCTCGGCACATGGCGGACGGTAGGGGCGTTGCTTGCAACGCCCCTACGCGAGTGACTCATCACCCATGCGCGGAGATTCAGTTTGAAAGAAGGCAGGGGATCTTGGTAACATAACGTAAGGGAGAACGCATGACGGCGAATCCAATCCTGGGCGTGTGCTTTCACTGGCTGGGCGGGCTGGCGTCGGGCAGCTTTTACGTGCCCTATCGCGGCGTGAAGAAATGGGCCTGGGAGGTCTACTGGCTGGTCGGCGGATCCTTCAGCTGGATCATCTGTCCGTGGCTTTTTGCCTCCCTGATGACGAAGGACCTCCTGGGCGTGCTCGCGCAGCAGAGCGTGGGCACGCTGTGGTGGACCTACTTCTTCGGCGCCATGTGGGGCTTCGGCGGCCTCACCTTCGGCCTGACCATGCGCTACCTCGGCATGTCGCTGGGCATGGGCGTGGCCCTCGGCTACTGCGCGGCCTTCGGCACCCTGCTGCCGCCCATCTTCAAGATATTCATCCCCGCCATCCCGGTGCCGGAGACCATCGCGCAAATCGCAGCCACCACCCCCGGCCAGGTCACGCTGGCCGGCGTGGCCGTCTGCTTGCTGGGCATAGGCATCGCCGCCCTGGCTGGCTTCACCAAGGAAAGGGAGATGCCCGAGGCCGAGAAGAAGAAAGCCATCCAGGAGTTCAGTTTCTCCAAGGGCATCCTGGTGGCCACCTTCTCCGGCATCATGAGTTCCTGCTTCTCCTTCGCCCTGACCGCCGGCAACCCCATCGGCACGGCCGCGGCCGCGGCCAGAAACTCCACCCTGTGGACGGGTCTGCCCAAGCTTGTGGTGGTGCTGCTCGGCGGGTTCACCACCAACTTCGTGTGGTGCGTGATCCTCAACATCCGCAACCGCACCGGCTACCAGTATTTCAGCTCCACCCTGTGCGCGACCCCGCCCACGCGCGCGAGCGAGACCATCATCGAGACGGCCCTGGATGCCCCCGGCGTGGAAGCCGTCGAGTGCGCCCCCGGCGGACGATCCGGCCATGGCGGCGAGCGCGTGCCGGTGCTGCCGAACTATCCGTTCTCCGCCCTGGCCGGTACCACCTGGTACTTCCAGTTCTTCTTCTACACCATGGGCGAGACGCAGATGGGCAAGTTCGGCTTTGCCAGTTGGACGCTGCACATGGCCAGCATCATCATTTTCAGCACCATGTGGGGTTGGATCTTCCACGAGTGGAAGGGGTCGAGCTCCAAGGCCCACCGCCTGATTGCCTCCGGCATCCTGGCCTTGATCCTCTCGACCATCGTCATCGGCTTCGGCACCTGGCTGAAAAGTCAGATGGGCGCGCCCTGAGTGGCAACGGTGTCATGAAACGGATGAATCACGTCGAGCGCTTCCGGGCGGTGATGAACTTCCAGCCGGTGGACCGGCTGCCGCGCTGGGAGTGGGCCATGTGGTGGGACCAGACCATCGCCCGCTGGCACGGCGAGGGCCTGCCGCGGGAACTGGACTTCAGCAGAGAAAAGATCGGGGGTAACCCTTATGTCTCGCAAAGAAACCCTCACCGCCCGCGCGCGCGTGCTCAAGGCCCTCAACCACGAGACGCCAGATCGCGTGCCGATTGACCTGGGCGGCAACCAGACCGGCATTCACAAGAACGCATACCTTAAGCTGATCAAGCATCTCGGAATCCGGGACGATCTTCAGATCATGGATTCAGTGCAGCAATTGGCCAGGCCCTGCGAGGCGGTGCTGGAGCGGTTCCACGTGGATACGCGTTACATCGCCGCCGGGGCCGCGGCCGACTGGAAAGGCGGAATCGTTCGGACGATCCGCGAAGGTCGCGCGTGGCAGAACCTGACCGACGAGTTCGGCGTCTGCTGGTCCATGCCCGAAGACCAGGCCCTCTACATGGATATCACCCTCCACCCGCTGGCCGACGCGACGGTGGCTGAGGTCAGGGATTACCCCTGGCCCAGAGGGGACGATCCCGGTCGTTTTGCTGGATTGCGCGAGCGGGCCCTGCAGCTCCGGAAGGATACGCCTTATGCCGTGGTCAGCGGCATTTCGGGGGTGGTATACGAAACCTGCTGGTACCTGCGCGGCCTCGAACAGTGGCTGTGCGACCTCCTGACCAATCCAAACTTTTGCGAAGCGGTACTGGACCAGACCTTGAAATTCTGGCTGGATTGGTTCCGCGCGTTTCTTGACGAAGTGGGCGATGTCGTGGACGTGATCATGATCGGCGATGACTTGGCGGGGCAGGAAGGGCTGCTGTTCAGTCCCGCCGTGTACCGGAGTCTGGTCAAGCCGCGGCATAAGAAGCTGGTGCAGTACATCCGTTCCCGGACGCAGGCGAAGATCTGGTATCACACGTGCGGGTCCTGCCTGGCGGTCATTCCGGACCTGCTGGACAACGGGATGCAGATCCTTAATCCGGTCCAGACCAGCGCGCGCAACATGGATCCGGCGGCGCTGAAGAACCGCTTCGGGCGCGACCTGGTCTTCTGGGGCGGCGGCTGCGATTCCCAGCACGTGCTGCCGCGGGGCACGCCCACGGACGTGTCCGCCGACGTACGGAAGCATGTGACCGCGCTGAAGCCGGGTGGTGGCTACGTCTTCAGCAACATCCACAACATCCAGGGCGAGGTGCCGCCGGAGAATATCATTGCACTGTATGATACGGCGTACGAATATGGATTCTACGCGTAACGAAATACTGCATCGGCTGCGGAGGAATAAACCCGCTTGAACACTACTGAATCGGCGCTGCTGGTCGAGATCGCTGCCCTGTCCCGGGAGTTTGGAACGCCGGACTTCGTCCGGGGCGGCGGCGGTAATGCGTCGTGCAAGTCGGCCGATACCCTGTGGGTCAAGCCATCCGGCAGGACCCTGGCGGGGCTGACGCCGGCCAGCTTCGTCGCGTTGGACCGCGCCCGACTGGGCGCGCTGTACGAGCTCCCGGTGCCCGCCGCGCCGCGCGCGCGCGAGGCGCTGGTGAAGGCTGCGCTGGCGGCCGCTGCGCGGCCGGGGCCGACGGCGCGGCCGTCCGTGGAGGCGCCGTTACACGACCTGTTGGCCGGGAGGTTCGTGGTGCACGTGCATCCGGCGCTGGTGAACGGGATGACTTGCGCACAACATGGGGCGGAGGTTTGCGCGCGGCTTTTTCCCGAAGCGCTGTGGGTGCCGTACATTGACCCGGGCTACACGCTGTGTATGGGCGTGCGCGACCAACTCCACGACTACACGCGCCGGCACGGACGGCCACCCGCGCTGATTGTCCTGGAAAGCCACGGCGTGTTTGCCACCGGCGACACCGCCGAAGGACTGCGGGCCGTCTTCCATGGGATGATGCGGGCGATGCAGGCGGAGTACGTGAAGGCCGGGGTCTCCCTGCGGCTTCCGGTCGGCAAGCCGCCCAGCGCGCAAGCGGCCGAATCCGTGCGGCAGGCGCTGCAAGCCCTGCTCGGCGCCGAGGCCGCCTGCGTGGCCGGGAGCGGGCCGTTCCGCGTCGCGCCGGGACCCATTTCGCCGGATCACGTCGTCTACGCGAAGGCGTATCCGTATGAGGGGCCGCTGACCGGCGAGGGCCTTGAGGCCTTTCGGGCGCGGCACGGCTACGCGCCGCTGGTATACATGACGGCGGCAGGGGTGTTCACGATCGGCGCGAGCCGGAAGAAGGCGGACTACGCCCTGGATCTGGCGCTGGACGGCGCACTGGTCCTCCAACTGGCGGAGGCGTTTGGCGGCATCCAGTACATGACCGAGCGAGCGCGCCTTTTCATCGAGCAGTGGGAAGTGGAGTCCTACCGGCAGAAGCAGGTAGGCTGAATTCGAGAACGGAGAAGGAGCATAGCATGCAAGCAAAGGTCAGGAAGGCTTACGCGCTGGCGCGGGCAGAGTACGCCGCGTTGGGCGTCGATACCGAGAAGGCGATCCGGAAGGCGCTGGCGATCCCCATTTCCATGCACGGCTGGCAGGCGGACGATGTCGCCGGCTTCGAGGTGCAGGCGGCCGGCGTCGCCAGCGGCGGCATCCTGGCGACGGGCAACTACCCGGGGCGCGCGCGCACGGGCGCGGAAGCGCGGGCCGACTATGAACAGGTGCTGAAACTGGTGCCCGGCAGGCTGCGCCTCAACCTCCACGCCATCTACGCCGAAACCGGCGGCCAGGTCGTCGAGCGCGACGAGTTGCGGCCGCGCCATTTCGTGCAATGGATGGAGTGGGGCCGCAAGCACAAGGTGTGTCTCGACTTCAATCCCACCTTCTTCGCCCACCCCAAGGCCGACAGCGGCTTCACGCTTTCCAGCACGGATCCCGCGATCCGCAAGTTTTGGGTCCGCCACGCCATCGCCTGCCGCAGGATTGCCCAGGCCATGGCGAAGAGCCAGGGGGCGCCCTGCGTCATCAACCACTGGATTCCGGACGGGGCGAAGGATTTCCCGGCGGACCGTTGGACGCATCGCGCGCTCCTGACGAAGTCCCTCGACGAGGCGGTGGCCCGCGAGACGTCCGTGAACAAGACTCTGTGCGTGGATTTCGTCGAGAGCAAGCTGTTCGGCATCGGCAGCGAGGAGTACGTGGTCGGCTCCGCGGAGTACTACAGCAGCTACGCGCTGTCGCGCGGCCTCGGCTTCTGCCTGGACATGGGGCACTGGCACCCGACCGAAACGATCCACGACAAGCTGTCGGCGTTGCTGCCGTTCCACCAGCGGCTGCTGATCCACGTCAGCCGGCCGATGCGCTGGGACAGCGATCACGTGGTGGTCTTCAACGACGACCTCCGCCACCTGTTCCTGGAAATCCAGCGCGGGAACGCATGGCCGCGCGTGGCGTTGGCGACCGACTACTTCGACGCCAGCATCAACCGCATCGCGGCGTACACGATCGGGCTGCGCGCCACGCGCAAAGCCATCCTCTACGCCTTGCTCGACCCCTCGGCCACCCTGCGGCGCCTGGAAGCCGGTGGCGACAACGCGGGGCGGCTGGCGCTGATGGACGAGATGAAGACCATGCCGTTCGGGGCCGTGTGGGCGGCGCTGTGCGGCCGGGCGGGCGCGCCCGCGGACCACGCCTGGATGCGCGACGTCCAGCGGTACGAGCGCCGGGTGCTCAGCGCCAGGCGGTGACGCCGGCCGGCGCGGGCTGAGGGGGCATCCGGGGTCAGATAGCAGGGTTGCATGGGGAGCATCCGGCCCCTCGGTTTCAATTCCATCCTTTCGCCGGGTTTTGTTTCGCATTCGATGAGCTTGCCAGACCACGGATCGAGCAAACGCAATGTGCCGCCGACGGTCGAGGTGATTTCCAGTTTCGTCACCTTGCCGCCCAGTTGTTCGGCGCTCACCAGGAATCCGCCCTGGGCACGCAGGTTGGTGAAGCGGGCCTGCTTGTCCTTGGGCCAGCACGGGAAGACGCGGATGGTGTCGTTCACGCTCTGCAGGAGGAACTCGGAGATCATGGCCGCGAGGCCCACGCTTTCGACCAGATAGAAACCGCAGTCCGGCACAAAGAACAGGCCATTGGGCTGGGCCAGCGACTTGTAATAATTGCGCGCGACCGCGGCGCGGTCCAGGGCGTCAGGATAGGGGATCCCGGCCAGGGCACGCGTGGTTGGAAAAAACAAGCCGAAGGCCACCATGGACAAGCCCAGCGAGGTCATGCGGCGCATGATGGTTATATTCATATTCGTTGTTTAACCTGCCTTATTCGGGCTTTGGCCAGATCGACTGCATCTGCCAGGCATCGAGCTTTTTCAGCACGGCATCCTGTCCCTGGGCACGGACAGAAACGCCGACACTGTCTTGACGGCCCGGATAGACTCGCATGGCGAGGTATTGTCTCCCATGGGCGAAGACCTCGACGACGCTACGGTCGATAAAGACCCTCAGCTTCAACATCTCACCGCCCCGCTCCATCTCGGCTCGCTCGGGCGGCCTGACCCACACATCGGGGAGCGTGCTGGAGCGCGCCCCATCCAAGCATACAACACCCCGCGTATCGTACCAGAAACTCAGTTTCTTGTCGTAGTTGTAGAAGGTGATGGAAGTCTGCTCTTCGGCATGGGGAGAGCGCAAGACATTCAACTGCACCCAGTGGGACATCTTGGGGTCGATCTCCACCTCCAGTTCCATCGTGTTGCCCTTGATCGCCTGCAAGACAATCTCTTCATTGGCGGGGATCACAGTTTCACCAACATGCTGGTGGCCCCCCCGCAGGGAGGCAACGGCGGCTACCGGTTCGATTCGGAGTAGTTTGTCCGGGCCGAGGGTCAGCCGCTGCGTCAGGGACATCATCTGGTCCCAATCATCACTGGGCTTGCCATGGTTGAAGTTGAGAATGTTGAGGACACCGCCATTGCCGTCAGCGGCTGTTCTTGGCGCATGGACTCCTCCCGGAGCGACGGTGCCGTGATTGAAGCGGCCGTGTTCATAGGGCCTGAATTTGTGGAGTGTCTTGTCGTAGTCGCCCAGAAAATACTGGCCGCCGTTGGAATGACTGAAGAAGCTCAGGATGTACTTGTCGCCGATGGGCTGGAAATTGGGACAAGCCCCGTCGTCACGCCGGGCGGTTAGAGGCGTCTTCGGATCCTCAATGAACCCCCCCAGACCTTGCCAGGTGACCAAATCTTTCGACGCCCACAGATTCATCTGGGGCCACCA
Organism: Kiritimatiellota bacterium; assembly: GCA_026398385.1. Classification (GTDB taxonomy): domain Bacteria; phylum Verrucomicrobiota; class Kiritimatiellia; order CAIQIC01; family CAIQIC01; genus CAIQIC01. Next base: position 34,467 of record JAPLSZ010000122.1, read on the forward strand.
TATATTCGGGCGATAATCGACTTTCTGCCCCGTTAAACCGTAGTAGGTGTCATTCTCTTTCCAGATACAGGAATCCCCTAACTCGGTATTGACAGGCCCGCGCTTCTCCCAATTCAACAGCAGGGGATCCTTTGAAACGGCCACCATTTGGCCCGCGCCCATGCCAGGATAGAACGCGATCACCCGGGCCTTCTCGACCAACATGCCGCCTGAATAGCACGCGCTCTCGATGCCCGGATTGATTGCGTAGGGCAGGTCTTGCCAGTGGACCAGGTCGTCGCTGACCGCGTGTCCAATGGATGTCCGAAGCCAGCGTTTCAAAACATCCGCCGGATTGGGGAACTCGTCGGGCGGCATGGCAATGAAGAAAAGATGCCATCGTCCCTGCCAGAAGACGAGGGCGTTGGGATCGTTCATCGAGCTTTCCGGGCTAACGTAGTGATAGGCCGGCCGATAGCGGTCGACGGCCAGCTTCTTGCGCGACTCGGCGAAGCGGAGCATCAGGGCGTTGGTCTTTAGCTCCTTCTCCTGCTCCGCCAGGGTTTCGGAGAACACTTGGCGCGGCACAGGGGACGGAAACCTTTCCGGCACGGGTATGCTGGGCATGGGCGTGACATTCAGCATGGCGTCCAGGCTGGGCACGGAGTCGATGGCGACGGAGTAAGTGCCGGCGTCGGATATCTTCGCGTCGCTGATGCGGTAGCTGGCGTCCGTCGCCCCGGCAATGGGCTGGCCATCTTTGCGCCATTGGAATGTTCTCGCGGCCGTCGTCGGGACGCTGAAGGTGAAATCACTTCCTGCCGCAATGGTGCCGCCGGCAGGCCGGGCGGCCATCGCGCCTGCCACGACCACTGGCCGACCCTTAACCGTAATATCCGCACCCTGCCCGGTGCCGCGTCCCAAGGAATAATGGACGTTGATCACCATGTTGCCGGGTGCCGTCCAGCCCACGACCAACCCGGATGGAGGGGCCCCGTCTTTGGGGTGGAACAGCACTTCGCCCGGCGCCCACTTGGTGCCGTTTCTGGTCGAATACAGCTCTCTGCCAGTGAGGTTCCTGCCAATTCCCCAGTAGCCCGCGGCGTCGCTCCACATCAGCGGCGGAGCGGGGAAATCCGAACCCCACAGCGCGTTCGCATCCCGCTTGGCCGAGGGCAGCAGGGGAAAGGCATGAGGGCTATTGGTAAAGTCGTCCAGCCGGTAGGACCAGGTGCTGTTGGTGCGGTTGTCAGTATAGGAGAAATCTCCGGCCAGCGAGTAGGTCATCACCGGGGCGGTCTGCTGCCGCTCGGCGGGCGGGCGCGTGTGGCCGTTTTCGGCGGCGTGCAGCGCGGCCGAGCCCAGAGCGATCGCGGCGCCCAGCAGCGCCGCCTTGAGAAAAAGCGTTCTTTTCATAATTCCTGTCTTTTCTTCTAACAAACACTCCATCATGGACGCGCCCAAAAATAGCTGGCACTGCCTCGGGAGAAGATACCCTTCTCCGTCAACGATGCAGGCCTCCATAGTTCAACAGATTGCGCAGCAGCCGTTCGGCTGCCGGATGGGAGCCGAGGGTTTCGCGGATCAGCAGGGTGTTCAGGATGAACCGCCCGCTACCCGATTTGTATACCGCCAGCATCAAGCCGGACGAGTAGTCCTGCGAGGCTTTGATGGCACCGGCCACAGCCTCGGCGGGCGGATCCTGACCTGCCAACACCAGGCCGGGAATGATCTCGCGATAGAATGTATAGTCCATCAAGCCGCCGCTGGGCAGGCCGTCGAAGATCGGATGGCGCTTGGCCCACTCGTCCTTCAAATAAAGCCCGCCCCACATATCCAAGTAGGAACTCGATCCCTTGTTCGCCAGCGGCAACCAACCGAACGGATGATCGCCCTTTTTGAGAACCTCCGGCGCCAGGAAGATGGCCGTCGCTCCGCGCTGAACCCGCCGCCACAGTTCCTCGAGCGCCGGCGTCGCAGGCGGCGTCTTGGAAACGAGGATCACCTCGCGCGGCGTCGCCTCGCCGGCGGCTGTTAGCGTCCGGCAACGAATGCCGTGCTCGCCGAGCCACTTCGCCAACCCGGCGTCATCGCCGGCCAGCACGACCTCGGTCTTGACCGCCGGCATGTCGGCCGGATCGGTCACGTAGAACCCGGTCTCGCCGCCCGTCGCGGCGGCACCGTGTTCGAAGGAGGCGAGAAAACGGTAGCGTCCGGACGGGCCATTCACGACCACGTCTTCCGCGAAGATGGGCAACGCCAAGGGCGCTTCTTTCTCTGCAATGGTCACGCTCACGATCTTCTCGAAGATGCGCTGGTTTTGCGGTCCGACCACCAGCAGTTTGACCGGATAGTCGCCGGGTGCCAGCGCGTCTTCGTTGGCCAGCACCGCCTCGAAGCGGATGCGTGCGCCCCGATAGACATTGACCGGTTCGGCGAACAGGCACAGCCGCAACGGCGCGAGGCCCTCGAACATCGCGTCCACCGTGCCGGGCTTCAGTTCGCGGAACGTCGTGGTTAGCCCTTCGCCGCAACTGACGTGGTCGTTCATGCCGGTCAGGCTGTAACCGACGATGTTCGGGTTGGCGCGAATCGCATTGAGGCCGAGCGTGCGCTGGCCGGCCATCTTGCGCAGGCTTTCGGCGAAGAAATCCTCCGGGCGCGCATATAACTCGTCGAGCTTCCACTGTTTCCAGTCTGCTAGATAGCGGTCCAGCTTGTTCCGATAGAACCGCGCGTCCTCGCCCTCGGTCTTGCCGAGTCGCTCGAAGTGGCGGGTCGTGCGCCAGAGGTCCACCGCGCTGCCGATCCCGTATTCTGACAGGAATGTGCACGGGCGCTTGGAGTACACCGTCTCGCCTGCGGTGCCCGGCAACAGCATCGTGCCTCCGCCTGCACTGCGCAAGGCCTGAACCGTGCCCGCCGTGTGCGGCACGCGCGGGTAGCGGTGCTCGTCGGCCACGGGATCCGCCCATTCGACCGACCCCGGATTGGCCAGGGTGCCCGAACGTCGCTGTCTGACTTTCAATTGCACGTAGCGGGTGAAGGTGGCCGTGTTGGGCTTTTCGCCCGGCACGAGCCAACCGCTCGACCATGGCCCGGCGGGATTCTGCCCGTGGGGGAACTCCGCAGCCAAGTCGAACACGCGGCCTGCGGCGGATTTGATGGTCGCCGTCAGCGCCGTGCTGTCGCTGCCGTAGTACCCGTCTCCCCGGCCAACCACGAAATCAATGGTGTCATCCTTCGCCAAGGCCAATTCGCCCGTGTGTGTGGCCGTGTTAGGCTTGCCACCGATGTTGAGTTCCGCGTCAAACCGCGGCCGGCTGTTGTGGAGGATATGCACGTCGGTGGTGGCCTTCGCCAAGCCGTCGAACCTGGCGGCGAATTGATAGCGACCCTCGGCCGGTGCCGTCCAGCGGACGACGCTGTATTGGCCATGAGGTCCCGGATGCAACGCCACCTGCCGCGGTGGCCAGGTGAAATTAAACGGCGTGGGGACCGGTTGGTCGGAAGGGTTGCGTGCAGCCCACGGTTCGCGATCGGCCGGGCTGCGCCAAACGTCGAGTTTCGAGAATACTTCGTCGCCCGCATCTCCCCCGCCCGTCTCATCATAGCGACCGCTGTTGAGAAACACCATGCGTGTCGGGTCGAGCTTGCGGACCAGCGGTAGCGAGTTCGCCGCGAGCCAGAAATGCGGCGTGGCCTTGACCTCGTTGAGGAGACCCCAGATCACCACGCTCGGATGATTGCGGTCGCGGCGGATCAACTCGGAGATCGAGCGTTCCCAACGCTCGGCCAGTTGCGGCGAGTCCTGTATCGGCCACGACGCGAACGATTCTTCATAGACCATCAGCCCGATCTCGTCGCACAGGTCGAGCTGATACCGCTCCGCACCGCCCCAGATGAAGCGGATCATGTTGAAGCCCATCACCTTGAGGTCTAACAAATCGCGCCGGGCCATGTCGGGATCGGGCGGCAGCTTCAGGCCGACCGGGAAATGATTGCAGGTGTGCGTCGAACGCAGGAAAACGCGCCGGCCATTGAGGCGGAAATAGCCATTCTCGAAGCGGAAGTCACGGAAGCCGCAACGCACCGATTGTTCATCATCGCCCAAACGGGCAGTGACGCGATAGAGAAACGGATCGTTCAGCTCCCACAGCCGCGGCTGGTCGAGATTCACCTCGGCCTCAACCCGCGTGTCGCCCGGCGGCAGTTCCCGCTCGATGGCCACCTCGCGCAGCGTTTCGCCGCTGGCCGCAGGCGCAACGGTGAACTCCAGGCGGCCGCGCGAATTCTTGATAGACGCGTTGCGCACGTTGGCTTGAATCCTGATCGTGCCGGTCTTCGGGTCGGCTTGCGCGAAGAGATCCTCCACCCGCACCGCCGGTGTGGCTAACAACTCCACCGATCCGGTGATTCCGCCGTGGTTGTATGCCGCGCCCGCGTTATAAGGAATCACGCGGGCCTGCTTCGGCGTTTCATTCAGCACGATGCCATCAATCCGCTCGTGGCTCGGGTTGAGCACGCGCACCGCCAGCAGGTTTTTCGCGCCGGCGCGGATGGAGTCGGTAACATCTATCACAAATGGCGTTTCGCCACCCTCGTGCCCGCCGACGCGCATGCCATTGAGCCAGACTTCCGCCAGATAATCCACCGCCCAGAACCGCAGCAGATGCCGCCCGCCCGCATGCGGATTGGTCGGCGCTTCGAACTCGCGCCAGTACCACGCCACGCCGTGGTAGCCGGGGAACGCGTCCTGGATGATCCACGGCACTTTCGTCGGCTTCGCCCCGGGAACCGGCACGCCGGGCCACTTTTGCTCGCGCCCCTCGTTTTTCGGGTCGGTGGCCAACCGCCAAGCGTCGCCGTCGAGCGTGAGCATGGAACCCGCCACGTCGGCCATCACGGCATGCGCCAGCAGCATCATTCCGAACGTCAGCATCCCTAACAGTTTCTTGTTTGTCTTCATGTTCTTCCTTGGATCGGGTCTCTCCTAATTGGTTTGGAAACCCATGGCTTTTAGTTGCTCATCAGAATTGACCGGCAGTTCGGCCAGGGGCTGATCCGTGCCTTGCGCGGCATAGTTGAGCATATTGCGCAGCAGCCGATCGGCGACAGGAAGGCTGCCCAGGCAGTCGCGAATTCGGAAGCCATTGAGGATGAAGCGTCCTGCTCCCAGACGGTCGATCGAGATCGCGGCACCGGCCCTGCTGGAACCATCTCCTCCAGTAGCCATGATGGCACCGCAGACGGCTTCATCAGGCGGCTGCTTACGGGAGGAGAAAACCATGCAGAAAATCCCCCGATAGAAGCGGTCGTCCATGATCCCGCCACACGGCAGACCATCGAAAAT
>JAPLSZ010000348.1 GCA_026398385.1 Kiritimatiellota bacterium
GAGGGTTCGACACGCTCACCGCCGGCGGGCGCAGCAAGCCTGCGCCCCTACGTCACTGACCCATTACTGCGGCTGCCCGTTTTCCGTAGGCAGAAGTGGGACGGGTGTGGTATAGTGCCTGGAGAGGGACGGATGATGAAAAAACGATTATGTTTGTGGAGTTTGGTGGGCTTGCTCGGTCTGTGTCTGGCGGGCTGCACGACAGCTCCGTCGGGTGCGGACCAGAGCCTGAAGAACGAAGTGCTGCACCGTCTGAATGCGGACGACCTGATCCGTCGGGAGGTGGTGGGCGTGACGGTCGAGCAGGGCGTGATCACACTGATCGGAACTGTTTCCGATGAAGCGTTGCGCCTGCGGGCCATCAGCATCGCCCAGGGGATCACGGGCGTGCAGAAGGTGGAAGATCGTCTGCTGCGGAAGTAAGCGGCCGGCTGACGCGGTGTGCGGGCCGGTTGTCATCCATGGGCCGCCGACGGATTCCGGTCGCGCCGGTGGCTCAGGGGCCTGTGGCTTGGCCATGCGCAGCCGCTGGGGTTGGGGTCGGCACATCGGCCTGTTGCAGGGGTTGAGGCCACGAGTGGATCACGAATATGACGACGGAAGCCAACATCTATCAGCAGCGGGAAAAACGGCCCGCGATAGAAGATGAACTGGGGGCGCAGAGCGCGTCACCGACAGGAAGAAAAAAGCTGCAGCAGGAATTTGTCGCCGCGCGGCGCCGCCGCCTGCTGATGCGTCGGCTGGCTGTGGGCCTGCTGGCCGTCTACGCGCTGGCGGGCATCGGCTGGGTGGCCTATTCGATCAACAAGCGCGGTTTGGCCGCGCCGCCGGCGCCGAAAGAGACCGCCGCGGCGCCCGTAGCGCCGGCGCCGGTCCATCTGGGCGTGGCTGAGACGGAGCGGTGGGATTTGTATCAGATGCGCGCGGCCATCGACACTTGGCGCCAGGCGCCGGACAAACTGCAACAAGCCCACGACCTCCGGCTGCGGGGCCATGTGGATTCCGCCCAACAAGCGCTGGAGCAACTGCGGAAGGATAACCCCGACAACCTGGAACTCCAGCTGGAATTGGCCCAGATCTATCTGGAAAAAAACCAGTTCCGCCGGGCCACCGACTTGTTGCTGCGCGTCTTGAATATGGACCCCGCCCGCGAGTCCGCCCGCATTGCGCTGGTCTCGGCCTATGCCCAGTTGGCCCGGCACGATATGGCCCTGGCGCTGGCGCAGTGGATACTGGAATCCAAGCCCGATGCTGTCCTCGCCCACCGGGTCGCCGCCGCAGCCTATCGGCACCAGGGGCGCGCCGAACAGGAGCTCCTCCATCTGCGCCGGTGGGTCGCCCTAGAACCGGCCAGTGCGGAAGCCGCGTGTCAGATTGCGGAAACCCTGACCCGCCTGCGGGCCTACGATAAAGCCCAGCCGCTATGGGAGGAGATCGTCAAGAAGTATCCGGACAACGCCGACGCCTTCCGCCTGCTCGCCGTCTGCTACGCGCAGCAGGCACAGACCGAGAAATCGGTCGAAATTCTCGTCCGCGCCCTCTCGCTCTTTGGCGCGCCCAGAGTCGCCGACTGGTTTGCGGATAAGGGGTTTGATGGCATTCGCGACCAGAAGCTGTTCTCCATTCTGCAGAAGCAGTTGAACAGACCCGCCTTTGCCGTGCAGACCAACCGGGGCGCCGAGGGGCGCATCGACATGAACACCCTGTTCGACGCGAAAAAAGCCAGCCAGTTTCAAGAGATGCTGAAGAAAGACAAGCCATAAACCCGGCCGGGTTGGTGGCGGGGTACGGGGATCGTCCGTGCCGGCTCTCAGGCGTCCGGCGCTTTCGGCAAGCTGGGGTCCTGCGGCTTGTCCGCCGATGATGTCTTCAGCTTTTCCTCTTCCTCCGGCTTGCTGGCGGCATCCCGGCCCTTCTTGAATTCGTTCAGGCTCTGGCCCAGGGAACGGGCCAAATCGGGGATGCGTTTGCCGCCGAACAGCAGCAAAACGACGATGACGATCAGGATGGCTTCCGGCATGCCGATCCCCCAACCCAGTATAGACATCATGGCTTTTCTCCGTCTTGCAACCCGGTGCTCTTCGTGCCGATCAACCGTACACGGTCGCCCACGCGCGGGTCGCCGCTGAGCACATCGGCTGTCCAGCGCGGCGGGCGGGCGGGCCCGGTGATCAGCAGCCGGGCCACCTCGTTGCTTCCACGCAGCACTATAGCCTGGTCGCTGGCGGAACGCAAGCCCTTGGCGCGTACGACCACATACCGCTGGCTGGCGTTCACCAGTTCCACCTCGCCCGGGAAGAAACGCGCGAGCTCCGGTCCCGGCGCGGGCGAACCCGCGCTGGCGCTCCGGTCCGGCGCGGCGGGACGCGGCGCGCGGCAACCCGGGGCCAGCAGCAGCAACAGCAGGCTGGCCGCGCCCAGGCCGAATTCAAGCCGCGCGTGGCTTGGTTGCCGCGGTGGAGATGGTCGTCGCTGTTTCATGCTCCGGTTCGAGCCTCCGTCCGTTCCAACGTTTCGCGGCGTGGCCACCCCGGCCATCCGCAGAGGGCCTTGGAATCAGGCCACCACGGCATGCTAATACGGTCTGGCGTTGATTTCAACCTTGGTGTTGCCGTGCTTGTTCTGCTAGGCTGCCGACACGGAGGGGCTTCGCCTTTCATGCAGATACAATTTCTGGGCGGTGTGGACACCGTGACGGGCTCGCAGCACCTGCTGACGGCCGGCGGCCGGCGTGTCTTGCGCGACTGCGGGATGTATCAGGGCCGGCGGGAAGACGCCCGGCGGATCAACAGCCAACTGCCGTTCGAGGCCGCAGCGGTGGATGCCGTCGTGCTCTCGCACGCCCATATTGACCACTGCGGCAACCTGCCGACCCTCGCCCGCAGCGGCTATGCCGGCCCCCTGCACGCCACCACGGCCACGGTGGCGCTGACGGGCGTCATGCTCCGCGACGCCGCGCGCATCCAGGAGCAGGACGCGTCTTACCTGAACCAGAAGACCAATCGCCGCGGGCAGCCGCCCGTGGCGCCGCTCTACACGCTGGCCGACGCCGAGCAGGCGATTCAACTGCTGCGCGGCTGCCGGTACGGCGAGACCGTTGAATCCGCGCCCGGCATCCGCGTGCTGTTCCAGGACGCTGGCCATATCCTCGGCGCGGCGGTCAACGTCTTCGAACTGGCGGAGAACGGCCGCCGGGCGCGCGTCGGCTTCGCGCTCGACCTCGGGCGGAAGAACCTGCCGCTGATCCGCGACCCGGAAATCATGGCCGGGCTCGATTTGCTCGTGCTCGAAAGCACCTATGGCGACCGGCTGCACGATGACGCCGTCCGGGCCGAGGACCAACTCGCCGCCGCGGTCACCAAGACCTTGGCGCGCGGCGGCAAGGTGATCATCCCCTCGTTTGCGCTGGAGCGGGCCCAGGAGCTCCTGTACCACCTCACCGCCTTGATCGCCGCCGGGCGGCTGCCGAAAATCCCCGTGTACGTGGACAGCCCCATGGCCGTGGCAGTCACCCGGATCTTTCAGAAGAGCAGCGAGTATTTCGACGACGCAACGCTGGCGGTCTTCCGGCGGCTGGGGAACATCCTGCAGGCTGATTGGATTCATTTCATCGAGTCCGTGGAGGATTCCAAGAAGATCACAGCCGGCCGGGAGCCGTGCATTGTCATTGCCGCCTCGGGCATGTGTGAGCACGGCCGCATCCTGCATCACCTCAAGCACGGCATTTCCAATGGGGCCAATACGATCCTGATCGTCGGTTTTCAGGCGCAGCATACCCTCGGCCGCCGGCTGGTCGAGGGTGAACGGAGCGTGCGCATTTTCGGCGACTGGTTTGAGCGGCGGGCCGAGGTGCTCGTGCTTAATGCCTTCAGCGCGCACGCCGACCGCAACGAGTTGTTGGACTACGTCCGGCAGGCCGCCCCGCGCCGGATCGCCTTGGTCCACGGCGAGGCCGGGCAGCGCGCCGCGCTGGCCGCGGCGCTGCAACGGCAGCAATCCGCGCCGGTGCATGTGCCGGCGAACGGCGAAACGATGGCGCTGTGAAAAGCCTGGGAATGGAACCTTCCGCCGCGAGCAGCCCGCAACTCCGCGCCGGCATGGTGGCCATCGTCGGCCGCGCCAACGTGGGCAAGTCCACGCTGCTCAACCGGATGCTGGAGGAAAAAGTCAGCATTGTCAGCCCCGTGGCGCAGACCACGCGCAACCTCGTCCGCGCGGTGCTCACCGAGCCGCGGGGGCAGTTGGTGTTTCTCGATACGCCCGGCGTCCATCGGGCCACCCATGACCTCGGCCGGCTCATGAACCAGATGGCCCGCACGTCCGTCGCCGGCGTGGACGTGGTCCTGCTGGTGCTCGACGGGTCCACGGCGCCGCAGCCGGAGGACGAGGGCTGGATGCGCCGCCTGCTCTTTCACCCCGCGTCTGTGCTCGCCGTGTTGAACAAGTCCGACCAGGGCCCGGCCTGCGCCGACGCCTATCGGCAGCGCTGGGCCGCGGTGGCCAAAGAAAAAGATGTGGCCAAATCCGTCGAATGGCTGGACGCCTCCGCCACCACCGGCGCCGGCGTGTCCGAACTCGTCAGCCGCCTGTTTGCGCAAGTCCCCGTGGGCCCCCTTCTGTTTCCCGAGGACGTGATGACCGACTACCCCCGCAAGCTGGCCATGGCCGACGTCATCCGCGAAAAATACTTCATGGTGTTGCGCAACGAACTGCCGCACGCGCTGGCGGTCAGCATCGATACTATCGAAGAAAAGCCCGAGGGCTGGCGGGTTGAGGGTTCGATCTACGTGGACAAGCCGTCGCAAAAGCCGATCGTCATCGGCGAGAAGGGCCGCTTGCTCAAAGGTGTCCGGCAGGCCGCCGAGCAGGAGCTGTCCGCCCTCTATGAGACGCCGGTGAACTCAAGAAGTTCGGTTACGCGCCGTAGCCGGTTGGGGGAACCGTGGCGGCCCCCGGAATATTAGCGGCCTCGCTCGGTTTGACGTTAGTCGCAGCGGCCTTACCGCGCGGCGCGAAAAGCGGCCAGAGCCGGCGCCCAGGCCGCCGCGATGTCCGCCGGCGTGGCGCCGGCTTGCAGCGCCCGCCGCACGCGATCCGTGCCCATGAGTTGGTCGAACCACTCCGGCCGCGCGCCCTTTTCATTCCACAGCAATCTTGCGCCCCAAACCTGTTGCATCGCATGCACCAGCGCGAC
>JAPLSZ010000273.1 GCA_026398385.1 Kiritimatiellota bacterium
CTTCCATAATAGGCTGGCTGGCACTGCCTGACGTAGAAGCGGCGTCCCGCCGCTTGCGAACGCGGCCGGAGGCCGCGTCCACACGCTCAATCGAGCTGCTCCGCTCAGGCGACCGCTGTGAAGCGGGCCTTGGGCGCGCCGCAGACCGGGCACTTGTCCGGCGCGTCGCCGATGACCGTGTGTCCGCAAATGCCGCAGACCTGGATCGGCGCGGCGGCCAGATCCTTGCCACCCTTGAGCGACGCCAGCGCCTGGTTGTAAAGTCCGTGATGCGTCTGCTCCACGGCCATGGCGCCCTTGAAGGAAATCAGCGCGGCCTTGTTGCCCTCTTTTTCCGCCTCGGCCACAAAGCCCGGATACATCTGCGTGAACTCGTAGCTTTCGCCTGCGATGGCCGCCTGCAGATTATCGGCGGTGCTCTTGACGCCGCCCAGGACGCGCAAATGGTTGTGGGCATGGATGGTCTCGGCCTCGGCCGTGGCGCGGAACAATTTCGCGATTTGCGGGAAGCCCTCCTCCGCCGCCTTCTTCGCAAACGCCAGATACTTCCGGTTGGCCTGGCTCTCGCCGGCAAACGCCGCCTGCAGGTTTTCGCTCGTGGACATGGTATGGTTCCTTTCTATAGTTATTGCTCTTCAGGAATGCGAATTATAGAGCCCCGGCCTTCAGAAATCAAGCAGAGGGCGAATTCAGCCGATGGGTCACTCATGTAGTAGGGGCGCAGTCTTGCTGCGCCCGCTTGCGGTAGCTCGTCGAATCCGCTTCTCAGTTGTAGCCGGGGTTGCCGACCGCGGCTTTCGCATGCATACATTGCATACATTGCACTTGCCGGGATCACCGATCCCGGCTACAGCACGCTGAATCCTGTGCATCCCTGTGCCCTTGGTGTAAACTCGACAACCCTTTTATGCATGCACCGACGGCCAAGCCCCCGCTCACGCCCGGCGGCTACCGCGAAACCCTGCGCGTGGCTGTGCCGATGATGATCAGCACCGGCTCGTACACGCTGATGCAATTTGTGGATCGGATTTTCCTGACGCGCTACAGCCCCGAGGCCATCCAGGCCGCGCTGCCCGCCGGCATCCTCGCCTTCACGCTCGTCTGCATCTTCTCGGCGCTGGCCGGCTACGGCAGCACGTTTGTGGCGCAGTTTTATGGCGCGGGCGACCGCCGCGGCTGCGGCCGTGCCACGGCGCAGGCGCTGTGGCTGGCCCTGCTCGCCTGGCCGGTCATGCTGGCCCTGATGCCCGTCGGCCACCGGGCTGCTCTACCACGCGATGCGGTGGGTGGAGGCCGGCGCCAGCGGCCACCCGCCGGCCGTGCTCCGCGAGGAGCTGATTTTCTACCGCATCCTGATGCTCGGCAGCCTGGCCGTGCCGCTCAGCGCCGCCATCAGCGGCTTTTACACCGGCCGCGGCGACACGCTCACCAACATGGCCGCCGTGGTGTTCGGCAACCTGCTGAACATCGTGCTCGACTGGTTCTTGATCTTCGGCCATGGCGGCTGCCCCCGGATGGGCATTGCCGGCGCCGGCTGGGCCACGGTGATCGCCAGCTTCGCCACGCCGGCGCTGTTGCTGGCGCTCTACTTCCTGGCGCCCCGCTTCCGCGGGCCCTACGACACGTGGCGCACGCTGCGTCCGGATATCGCCCTGTTGCGCCGCCTGATCCGCTACGGTCTGCCCTCCGCCGGCAACCTGCTGCTCGACGTCGGTTCGTTCACCGTGTTCGTACTGCTGACCGGCCGGATGGGTGCGCAGGCGCTGGCCGCCAGCAACATCGCGCTGAGCATCAACAACGTGGCCTTCATGCCGCTGGTTGGCATCGGCATCGCCGCCACGACCCTCGTCGGCCAGTATCAGGGCCGCGGCGACAGCGCCACCGCCGCGCGCGCCGGCTGGACCGCGCTGAAGATCGGCTGGCTGTACATGGCGGTGATCGCCGCGTCCTTTCTGCTCTTTCCGCGCGGCTACTTCCTGCTCTTCACCGGCCGCGGCGACGGCGGACTGCAGCTCGGCGAGGTCCTGCCCGTCGGCCACATGCTGCTGGTGATGATGGCCGTCTGGGGTCTCGGCGACGCGGCCAACGTCATCCTCGGCGGCGCGCTCAAGGGCGCGGGCGACACGCGCTTTGTGCTGCTCTGGAGCCTGCTGGTCGCCTGGGTCATCTGGCTTGGCGGCGAAGCGCTGATCGTGCTCGTGTTCCATGGCGGCATCCTCGCCGCCTGGCTCGGGATGACGGCCTATGTCTTCATCCTTGCTGCCGGCTTCCTCGTCCGCTACCGCTCCGGCCGCTGGAAGACGATCGACCTGCTCGGCCGGCAACCCTCCGCTTGATAAAGCCCTCAACCCCGCCCGCCGGCCGAAGCAACTTTCATTATGTAAGAATACGGTGAACTTAAAAGGGCGGGTCCTCGCTGGTCTCGCCGCCTGGGCAATGGTTGTTTCCGTTGAAAACCATGCTTGACGAAATCGTGCACACTTCGGAAAGTGTGCTCATGGACACCGCGGCACTGTTGCAGCCCACCTTGTGGCGCACCTGCCGTGTGCTCGCCAACCGCACTCGCTTGGAGATGTACCGCTTGTTGTTGCGTCAACCCGGTCAGACGGTTACCGCCGTGGCCCAACAACTCCACCAACCGCTCTCACTGACCAGCGAGTATCTGCGGGCGCTGGAAGCGCGCGGGTTGCTGACGGTCCGCCGCGTGGGTCGCCGGGTAGTATACGGCCCCCGTTCGACCTCCAGCCCCAAGTGGACTTCCGATTTCGCGGCAGCGCTGCGCGCGACCTTTCGGCAAGCACCCCGGCCCCTGGACACCATTTATCGGCTTACCACAGCCTTCACGCATCCGCGCCGGGTGGAACTCTTCCGCGCCCTGCAACAGGGGCCGCGCACACCTGCGCAACTGCGCGCCGGCACCCGCATCTCGGTCTGGGCGTTGCGGCGTCAACTGAAAAAACTGGAGACACGCGGCTTTGTCACCCAGCGCAACGGGATGTTCGCCGTAATGCCACGCCAAGATAGCTTGGGGCGGGCGTTGGCACGCTTGGCGACATCGTAACACCTGATGAGCACACTTCGAGAAGTGTGCTCATGTGGCCGCTGGAACGGAGATCAGCGCCATTTCATCGGGAGGATGTCTTCCTTGGCTTACGGCTGATGAGCTTGGCAACTTGAAGTTCCAAACTGGAACTTCAAGTTCCACGTGCGGCGGCAGCCGAAATATGAACGATTGGCCGCGAACATCGGTGACGGTATCAGCGGATGGGAAGACGGGGACATTTTCGCCACGGATCCCGACTCTCCGAGAGGTCGGGACTGATTTTCACGGATTCCGCGAGGAGGGGATCCGCAACGGACCCGGATTGAAGCAGGCCATCCGGGACGCCGGCTAAATGACGATGCCTTCGCGGGCGATTTTTTCCTGGAGGCGCGGGTTGGTCGTCCGCTCGGGACGGACTACGTCGAGCTTGTAGATCAGCGGGGCGTTTTCGAGCGCGTCGCAGATGGCCGCCCATTCGGCCGGGGTCGCCTCCGGCGCCGAAACGGCCAGATCGAGGTCCGAGGCCCGACGCGCGGTGTCCGTCGCCCGCGAGCCGAACACCTTGACTTCCCGCACCGCGGGGAAGCGGCGGATGGTCGCGCGCAGCACTTCGAGTTCTTTGGCGCGGAGTTGCATCACTCAATCCCAAGACAGCGCTTGCAGTTGTGCGGCCATGCGGGCTAGGCGCGGGGCATAATCCCGGACGATATGCTGATAGATGCTGCGCGCGAGCGCTTCGTCATACGCATGGCTTGTCCGGTTGCGGTCGTCGAGCATCTGCAGCCACGCGTCGGCTTCGTCGGGTGTGGCAATTAACCCCTCCGCAAAGGAATTTTTCAGCGTGGCCCGCGGACTGCCGCATTCCAGCCCGCGGTGTTCCAGATAGAGTTGCAGCGCCTTCCAAACAAGTTCGAAGGTGAACTCGAAGCGTTGAATGACCGCGTCGCGCAGGATGGCCGTCTCCGGCTCCGCCAAGGCCTCTTGCAGGCGGGCGCTGGCGCTATGCGCCTCGGCCCGCCGCTCGATGAACCGTTCGCTGCTCATAAGCTCAAGGCCTCCATATCGCCACGTTCCCTTTCGATAGGGTGTAGTATGGCCAGACCAGCAGGGATGGTAAAGCGCAAATTCCGACACGTCCGGCTGTTAGCCATCATCCCTGACCAGCCGTCCCGACCTTCCCGACACTCCCAGAGGTCGGGATCGGGATCCGTGGCTAAACTTCCGCCTTCAGCCGGATGGTCACTTCCAAACCGGACGGCTGGCGGTTGGCGGCGGTGACGGTGCCCTGGCAGGCTTCGACGCAGGTCTTGACGATGGCCAGGCCCAATCCCATGCCGCCCGTGTCGCGGCTGCGCGAGGATTCCAGGCGGTCGCGTTGCGGATCAGATTCGCCAGCGCACGGGCCAGCAGGTCCGGCTCGGCGAGCGCGGTCAGCTCGTCGGGGATGCGCACCTGCACCCGGTCGCCGGCGCCGGCTTCGCGCGCGGCGACCCGGCGGGCGAGGTTGGCCAGCGGCACGCGCTGAAGCTGTACCGCCTTCTCGCGCAGGCTGGCCTTGGAGAAGGACAGCAGTTCGTTGACGAGGTTGGACATCTCCTGCACGTCCTCGCGGACGTCGCTTACGCTGTCCTGCTGCGCGGCTTCCGCACGCTGCTCCAGGATGCCGAGCGCCAGTTGCATCCGCGCGAGCGGCGAGCAGAGTTCGTGGGCCACGTCGCCGAGGAAGCGCTTCTGGCCGGTGACAAAACCATCGAGTCGGGCCGCCATGCTGTTGATCTCCGCGCCGAGCCGGCCGAGTTCGTCGCGGCGGCGCTCGTCCACGCGGACCTCGAAGCGGCCCTCGGCAATCTGCCTGGCGGCCCGGGTCAGTTGCCCAATGGCGCGCGTGAGGCCGCGGATCAGCGGCAGCCAGAACAGCACGGAGAGCAACAGCGCGCCGCAGCCGACGAGCAGCCAGGGCTTGACGTCAATGAACAGCCCGCCGCCGCTCAGCGTCGGTGAGAAGATCAGCAGCGCCTGCGGCGGCAGTTCCGGCCGGCCCGGCAGGCGCAGGCCCACCCAGTAGCCGGCCGGGTCGGCGGAACGCACCATGAACTTGGGGTGGGGGCGGCGGGCGGCGCCCTCCAGCGGCGGCGCACCGTTGTCGCGGGACGGCGGGCGCGGGGCGGGCTGGTCCACCGCGCGCGGCTGGGCTGCGCCGGGGCCGCGCAGTGGGCGTAACGGACGCTCGCGGCCGGCGGGCGGCGGTGGCAGCGCGTCATTTTCCGACAGCGGCTGCGCGCCGGCCGCGCGGCGCGGACGCGGCGGACGATCATGGCCCTCGGCGGGCGGCGGCCGCCCCTGCGGATTGGGCGGCCCGAAAATCAGCAACCGTGCTTTAACTTCGGGCGGCAGGGCGGCGACCTTGCCGGCGAACGGCGTCCCATCGGGCCGGACCAGGGCCAGTTGCACGCCATACCCGGAGCCAAAGCGCTGCAGGATGTCCGCACGCTGCTCCGGCTGCGCCGCGCGCAGTTCTTCGCCGATGACGGCGCCGAGCGCCTCGACGCGCGCGCCGGCCGGCCCCGCCAGCAGCAGGTCGAGGCCCACATGAAACTGGACGCGGAAGAAACCGTAGAACACCGCGCCCAGCAGCAGCAGGTTCAGAAAGAACCAGAGCAGGATTTTGGCGAACAATGGAAAGCGCAGTTTCATGATTCGTCCGCGTCGGGGTTGATCAGCAGGTAGCCGGCGGAGCGCACGGTGCGGATGAAGCGCGGTTCCTTGGGATCGTCGCCCAGCTTCTTGCGCAGGCCGGAAATATGCACGTCAATCGAGCGGTCGAACACCTCGTAGTTGCGCGCGCGGATTTCCTCGAGCAACTGGTCGCGCGTTTTGATGCGGCCGCAGGCGCGGGCCAGGCTGAGCAGCAGATCGAACTCAACCGGCGTCAGCGTCAGCGGCTGGTCGCCGAGCGCGGCGGTGCGCGTGCCGGTCTTGACACGGAGCTGGCCGACCACGATTTCCTCCGGCGCCTCCGCGGCGGGCCGCGGCGTATGCGTGGCGCGGCGCGTCACGGCGCGCAGACGGGCCAGCAGCTCGCGCGGCGAAAAGGTCTTCGGCAGGTAATCGTCCGCGCCAATCTCCAGCCCGACGATGCGGTCAGCCTCCTCGCCGCGCGCGGTCAGCATCAGCACGGGCACCTCGGAGACGCGGCGGATCTGCTTGAGCACCTCGAAGCCGTCCAGCCCCGGCAACATCACGTCGAGGATGAGCGCGTGCCAGCTCTGCGCCGCCGCCTGCGCGACGCCGTCGGGGCCGGTGTGGACGGCGGTGACCGCGTAGCCCAGCGGGCCAAGGTAAGCCTTAATCAGGCGACACAGCTTGCGGTCGTCGTCGATCACCAGCACGGGCGCCGCCGCGCCGCCGCTGCTTTTTGTTTCGGTCCGGCCCATAGTGGAACCCGGCCGCCAGTCTAGCCGCTCGCCGCCGGGATTGCCGCAACTTTTACACTTCCTTTACAAATTTCCTCTTGCCGCGACATAATAGCTTTACGCGCCCCCGGCTATCTTGCGCGCGTGAACGAGATGGCACAAACGCTCCAACCGTTGCATTTACGGCGCCGCGACTGGCGCCGGCGGTTGGAGCGACGAAGAAAAGAGAAAGGACAGACACAATGAAGAAAATAGTAATCGTGATGGCGATGGCCTTGGCCATGTCAACATTCAACGTCTTCGCACAACGTGGCGGAGGCGGTCACGGCGGTGGTGGCCGTAGCGGAGGCGGTCCGGGTGGCGGTCACGGCGGCCCTGGTCCGGGCGTGGGCCTGGGCAACGGCCCCGGCAGTGAGGCCAAGGGTGCTCTTCGCAGCGACCTCCGCGAGATCAACAAAGACCGCCAGGAAATCCGTGATGATCGCGGCGAGATCCGCGATGACCGCGAACAACTCCGCACGGATGTGCAGAGTGGCAACAGGGAAGCCGTTGGCAAAGACCTCCAAGAGCTGCGCAATGACCGTCAAGATCTCCACAAAGACATAGGAGATCTGAACAAAGACCGGCGCGACCTCCGCCAGGATGCGGACGCGTCAGGCGGCCAGTTCCGTGGCCCGCCGTACGGCGATCGAGATGGTGCCCACCAAGGCCCCCCGCCGCCATTCATGCCCCGCCGTCACCGCGGTACGAATGACGCCGACCGCGTACAGGGTGATCGTCCGCCGCCGCCACGTGGTCAAGGCGAACGAGGCGGCCAGTTCCGTGGCCCGCCACCGCTCGGTCCCAATGGAGAACGCCCGCCGCCGTGGATGCGTCGCGGTGGCCAGCCGCAAGGCCCGGGCGGTAACTTCCAAGGCCCGCCGTCGGGCGACCAGGCTGGCGATCGTCAAGGGCCGCCGCCAGGTATGCGGCGTCGGCGTGGCGGCGATCAGCAAGGTCAGGGCGGCAACATCCGCCGTCCACCGATGGAAGGCCAAGGGGATGACCAGCAAGGTCCTCCTCCGGGTATGCGTCGCCGTGGCGGTAACCAGCAGGGGCCGGGTGGCGATCAGCCGCCGCCGCCTCCGCAGCAGCAATAAAACTCCATCACCCGGCGGGCCTGCGCGACACCGTCCGCGCAGACCCGCCGGTTATTTTTTTCAAGGAATGCAGCGATGAAAAGTAATATGGCGATGCTGGCGATAATGCTCGGCTTGCTGGCGTTCCCGTCGTGGGCGGCCGATTGGCCGCGCTTCCGCGGGCCGAACGGGAGCGGCCTGGCGACGGATGCGAACGGGCCCACCACCTGGAGCGACACGCAGAATCTCCAATGGAAAACCGCGCTGCCCGGTCGCGGTTCGTCCAGCCCGATCGTCTGCGGCGAGCGCGTGTTTGTGACCAGTTATTCCGGCTACGGGGACGGCCGCGCGGACAGCAGCCCAAACAAACTCCAGCGGCATCTGCTCTGCTTAGAGCGTCAGACGGGCAAGGTCACGTGGGCGCAGGCGGTACCGGCCGCGTTGCCGGAGGATCCGTATGCCGGATATCTGATCGAGCACGGTTATCCCCGGTAGGCGGAATGCCAGGCTCCGCTCCGCGCCCAATGCCCAGCATCTCGCGCTTGAAGAAGTCACGCTGGCCGAGACGTTGCGCGATGCCGGGTATACCAACTTCTTCGCCGGCAAATGGCACCTCGGCGCCGACAGGTTTTCGCCGAATGCGCAGGGTTTTGGCCCCGGCCTGGCCGGCCAGGGACAATTCTTCTACCCGCCCGGCGGCGTGCCGCCACCCAATCCCAGGGACGATCCCAAGACCACGGACCGCATTGCCAACGAAGCCGTCCGGTTCATCGAGGCGAACAAAGACAAGCCGTTTTTCGCCTACCTGCCGTTCCTCGCCGTGCATAGCCCCATCGGGGCCAGGTCGGATCTGATCGAGAAATACAAACGGAAACAGACCGCTGCGCCGACCGAGGCTTGGGGCCATGAACGAACCAGCCGGGTCCGGCTGGTCCAAAACCACGCCGCCTACGCCGCGATGCTCGAACAAATGGACACCGCCATCGGCCGCGTGCTTGCCGCGTTGGATCGTACCGGCCTCGCCGAGCGCACCATAGTTATTTTCATGTCCGACAACGGCGGCCTCGCCACCGCCGAAGGGTGGCCTACCTCCAAGCTGCCGCTCCGTGGCGGCAAAGGTTGGCTCTATGAGGGCGGCATCCGCGAACCGTGGATCATCCGCGCTCCCGGCATCATCCAACCCGGCAGTCGCTGCGATACGCCGGTCATCAGCGCTGATTTTTATCCGACGATCCTCGAACTCGCCAAGCTGCCCTTACACCCGCAGCAGCACCGCGACGGCGTCAGCCTCCTGCCGTTGCTCAAGGGGGGCCAGCTGAAGCGCGGCCCGTTGTTCTGGCATTACCCACACTACGGCAACCAAGGCGGCGCGCCCAAGTCGTCACTATTGATAAAATAATTGTCGGCGTGGCCCGTTGGAACAGCAATACAAGACCAGGAGGATTCAGGTGCATGGGAAAAAGTTACTGATCGCCGCCGCGTGGTGTGCCGCCGCATGGAATGTTCGCGCAGCCGTGCAACCGCACGCGCTGTTCACCGAGGGCGCCGTCCTGCAGCGCGGCGTCAACCTCCCCGTCTGGGGCCGGGCGAAGAGCGGTGAGACGGTCACCGTTGAATTTCGCGGCCAGACGGCCACCGCCGTCGCCAATCCCCAGGGGGATTGGAAGGTGACCCTGAACAAGACCGAGGCCGGCGGCCCCTTCACCATGGTCATCCGCGGCGAGAACACCCTTACACTAACCAACCTCTGTGTCGGCGAGGTCTGGGTATGCAGCGGACAGTCGAACATGGAGTTCGCCATGGCGCGGCTGGGCGGTTGGAAGACCGGCGCGGCCACCGGGCAAAAAGACCTTCAGAAGGCCAACGACCCGGAACTCCGGCTGTTCACCGTGCCGCGCCAGGGCGTTCCCGAACCGCGCCGCGAGGTGACCGGCCAGTGGAGCGCATGCACCAGCCAGAGCGCGGCAAATTTCTCGGCGGTGGGCTACTACTTCGGGCGCGATTTGCGGCGGGCGTTGCAGGTTCCGGTGGGGCTGATCAGCGCCAACGTCGGCGGCACGCCGGCTGAGAAATGGATCAGCCGGCGGGCGCTGGCGGCCACGCCGGGCCTGGCCGAACTCCTGGACCCGCCGCCGGCCGGCGGCGGACCAAAAAAAGGAAAAAAAAGCGCTAGCGGCGTCACCACTCTCTACAACGCAATGATCGCGCCGTTGCAGCCGTTCGCCATCAAGGGTGCCATCTGGTACCAAGGCGAATCCAACAACAAGAACCCCCTGCAATACCAGACGCTCTTCCCCGCGATGATCAAGTGCTGGCGCGATGAGTGGGGGCAAGGCGCCTTTCCGTTTCTCTTTGTCCAGATTGCGCCGCACAAGGCCATGAGCCCGGAAATCCGCGAGGCCCAACTGCTCAGTTGGCAGAAAACACCTCAGACCGCGATGGTGGTCATCACCGATCACGGCGCGGCGGGCAATATTCACCCGGCGGCCAAGGAGCCGGTTGGCGCGCGGCTTGCACTCGCGGCCTGCGCCATCGCGTATGGCGAGAAAATCGAATATTCCGGCCCCGTGTTCAAGCAGTTGCAGGTTGGCGATGGCCGGGCCGTGTTGACCTTCGAGCACCTCGGCGGCGGCCTCGTCGCCCGGGGCGGCGCGCTCAAGGGCTTCACCATCGCCGGCGCCGACAAGCATTTTGTCGCTGCCGAGGCGGCGATTGAGGACGACACCGTGGTCGTGCGCCATGCGCAAGTGCCAGCGCCCGTCGCTGTCCGCTATGGCTGGGCCAACGTGCCGGACGTCAACCTCTTCAATCAAGCCGGTCTGCCCGCGACGCCCTTCCGCACCGACGTCGAGTGAAGGTTCCCAAGCCGCGGGCAGGAATCCCACGCGTTATAGCTGAGGGATCCGCTTTTTCGGCGGTTCGGGATCGAGCTGCAGGCGGATGCTGCGGACCTTGTCGGCGCCGCAGAGTCGCTGGACGTTGGTCAGCAGCGGGCCGCGGACGTAGCGGGTGAGTTCGCTCAGCCAGACGGAGCTGTCCACGAAGACTACCAGTACGCCGCGGTCCATCCGGCCCGGTCGGGAGTGGCCGGCGACCTGCGCGCCGACGACCGCCGGCCACTCGCGCAGCAGGCGCTCCTCCCAGACGCGCCCCTCCAAGCCCCATTTTTTCAGGAGCTGTTCCGCTACGGCGCCGATGCCGACCGCGCCGTCCGGCGGCGACGGCTGCTCCAAAGGGATCTGGCAACGCTCGCGCTGCACCTCCCACGCGCCCGGGTTGAAGGATGGCTTCCGCATGGCGGCAGCATACGAGTGGCCGGCGGTACGTTACAAGAGCCTTTTACGAAACAGGAGGGCCACGCTCCGTCGCGGCCGTCTTTTCGTGAGGTTCACAAGCTTTCGCCTTGCGATGGGGCAGGGCGCCGGGTGGGTGATCCGGCCTGCCGTCCAAGGGCGTCGCTTGCCGCTCAAACCCGCGTGCAGGTGGAAAAGGGCATTGACGGGCACGGCGCGCTTGCCGCATCTTACCGCTGACAAAATGATGCCAGGTTTTGAATGAAAACAGCTCGATGTTCCTGTCTTTCGCTATGGGTCCTCGCGGTCCTGTTGGCCGGCAGCGCCGGGGCGGCGGGTCCGGCGGCCGTGTTACGGCCGGGCCAGCCTCCCGCCCTGGGCGCCAAAGCGTCGCTCAACGGCCGCCGCCTCTTGCCGCCGGACAATCCCTGGAACAAGGACATCTCGCGGGCACCGGTGGATCAACACTCGGCGNNCTCCTTGGCCGCGACAAACCGCTGCACCCCGACTGGGGCACGCAGTACGGCATTCCCTACGTGATCGTCGCGGGCGGGCAGCCGCGCGTGCCGGTGAAGTTCCAATACCAGGATGAGAGCGATCCGGGCCCGTATCCGATTCCGCCGGACGCGCCGATCGAAGGCGGCGCCAAGGCGCCGGCCGACACCGACCGTCACGTGCTGGTGCTGGACCGCGATGCTTGGCGGCTCTACGAGCTGTGGAACGCCTTCCCGCTGGAGGACGGCCGGAAGTGGAAAGCCGGCAGCGGCGCGATCTTCGATCTCCAGAGCAACCGGCTCCGCCCGGCCGGCTGGACCAGCGCCGACGCCGCCGGACTACCGATCCTGCCCGGCCTGGTGCGGTACGACGAGGTGGCCGCCGGCGAGATCACGCACGCCCTGCGCTTTACCTGCGTCAAGACCGGCCGCGCGTACCTGCCGCCCGCCACGCATTTCGCCAGCCAGCGGACCGGCGCGGATCTGCCGCCGATGGGCCTGCGCGTCCGCCTGCGGGCCGATTACGATATCCGTCCGTTCCCGGCCCCGGTCCAGGTCGTGCTGCGGGCCTTGAAAAAATACGGCATGATTCTGGCCGACAACGGCAGCGATTGGTTCATCACCGGCGCGCCCAGTCCGCGCTGGGACGACGAGGCGGTCAACACGCTCAAGCGGGTCAAGGGCCGGGATTTCGAGGTCGTGCAGATGGGTCGGATCATCACGAAATAGGGCCAGAGGCGGACGCGAGACATGCAACGGAACCTGAAACGGCTGGCGGCGGAAACGTATGACCTGTTGATCGTCGGCGGCGGCATCAATGGGCTGGCGGCGGCTTGGGACGCGACACTGCGCGGGCTGAAAGTCGCGTTGGTGGAAAAAAGCGACTTTGGCGGGCAAACCTCGTCGGCGACGCTGAAGATCGTCCACGGCGGCCTGCGCTACCTCCAGCACCTCGATTTTGTCCGCATGCGCGAGAGCATCCGCGAACGCAGCACCCTGCTCCGCATCGCGCCACACCTAGTCAGCCCGCTGCCGTTCCTGGTGCCCACCTACGGTCACCTGCTGACCGGCAAGGAGGCCATGAGCGCCGCCATGCTGATCAACGACCTTGTCAGTTACGACCGCAACCGGGGGCTCCCCGATTCCGCCCGGCAACTGCCACCGGCCCGGTATCTGTCCAAACGGGAAGCGCTGGAACTGGCTCCGGGCATTGCCGAATGCGGGTTGACCGGCGGCGTGATCTTCCACGACGGGCAGATGTACAACTCCGAGCGCCTGACGCTCGCCTTCGCGCTCGCCGCCGCGGAGCGCGGCGCGGATCTGGCCAATTATACCGCGGCCGTCCGCCTGCTCCGGCAGGACCGGCGCGTCATCGGTGCGCGCGTCCGCGACCTCGAAACCGGCGCCGAGTTCGACGTGCGGGCTGCCGTGACTGCCAACATGACCGGGCCCTGGTCGGACCTCCTCATCGGCCTGCTCGAGCGGCCCGACCCGCCGCGGCGCGTCGTGCGTTCCCAGGGCATCCAACTGGTCGCGCCGCTGCTGTACCCCCGGGTCGCCGTCGCCGTGCCCAGCGTGTACAAGGATCCCGACGCGATCCTGGCGCGCGGCAACCGCAACTTCTTCATCACCCCGTGGCGCGGCGTCTCGCTGATCGGCACCACCGATACGGTATACGAAGGCGATCCCGACGACTTTCGCATCACCGACCGCGACCTGCACGCGTTCATTGACGAGATCAACCAGTCCCTGCCCGGCGCGCAACTGCGGCGCGAGCAGGTGCCGTTCGCCTTCGGCGGACTGCGGCCGATCACGGAGAAGAACATCGATACCGGGTCGAAGGTCGCGCGCAAATACGAAATCTACGACCACGCGGCCGACCTGGGCGTGGCGGGCCTGTTCACCGTCATCGGCGTCAAGTACACCACCTGCCGGCTGCTGGCCGAGAAAGTGGTGGCCCTGGCGTTCCGGAAACTTGGCCGGCCCGCGCCGGCGGCGGTCACGGCGCACACGCCGCTGGCCGGCGGCCGCATCGCGCGCTGGGACGCCTTCGAGCGCGAGGTGGTGGCGGCGGCGCCCGCGGGCGTGTCGCCGAAAACCATGTGCCATCTCGCGCACAGCTATGGCACCGCGTATGGCGTCATGCTCGACCTCGTCAAGGCGCAGCCGGCCGCCGCCGCGCGGCTGCCCGGCTCCGACGAGGTCATCGCCGCCGAGGTGCTGCATGCCGTGCGCGCGGAAGCCGCGCTGCACCTGACGGATGTCGCGCTCCGCCGCACCGACTTGGGCAGTCAGGGTCATCCCGGCCGCGCCGCGCTCGCGGCCTGCGCCGACCTGATGGCCCGCGAACTCGGCTGGACCGTCGCGCAATGCGCCGCCGAACTCGCCGCCGCCGAACAGCGCTTCCAGTTCGTAGCTTAGCAGCGGGGGGGGGTGCTGGCGTGTTGGCGATGCCAAAACGAACGGGCGCGGCCTCGGCCGCGCCCGTTCACTCCACGTTTGTCGCCAACCACTACCACTTCATCATCAGGCCGGCGTTGCCGCCGAAGCCATCGAGCTTGATGGCCTGGGGCAGCTTGACGGAATCGACCTCCTTGATGGAGACCATGGTGTATTTGCCTTCGGCGAAGAGCGCCAGGCCTTCGCCCAGTTCGATCTCGAGACCTGCGACCACATAACCGCCGATCTCGCTCTTGATCTTGGTGCTGTCGTCGACGTCACCCTTCGCTTTCATGAAGAAGTAACCGGCGCCGCCGCCAATGTACGGAAGCACCTTGCTTTGATTCACCAGGTTGAGGACCAAGCCGGCCTCCACCGGGATGACCTCCAGCTTGGCGCCCACGCCGCCCTCATCGCCGACCCCCGATTCCTTGGGCTTCAGGCTGAAGTAGGTGCCGCGCACTTCCAGCGAAACCATGGGCGCGAGGTCCAAT
This sequence comes from Kiritimatiellota bacterium, assembly GCA_026398385.1. Lineage (GTDB taxonomy): Bacteria > Verrucomicrobiota > Kiritimatiellia > CAIQIC01 > CAIQIC01 > CAIQIC01. The sequence goes on from JAPLSZ010000273.1 coordinate 14,295, forward strand.
TTCAGCTTGGCGCCGCCGCCGAACCCATCGCCGTCGAACGCTTCATTGCCGCCCTTGCTTTTCCAGTAGGCGCCGTAGGCACCCAGGCCGCTGGCCCATGCGCTGGAGGCGCACAGACCGATCACCGCGAGCATTGTTACCAGTCTCTTCATCTTCGTCCTCCTGTGGTTATGACTGCCCAACCAGCCCCGTCCCCGTGACGGAGCCACCGCCAATGGTTGCTAGTAAGCAGGAATCCGCTT
>JAPLSZ010000125.1 GCA_026398385.1 Kiritimatiellota bacterium
CTCGGGGTGATCGGCAGCCTGGGGGTGCGGCACGATGAGAAGGCGGTGAGCGCCCTGGCCGGGCTCCTGAAGGATCCCGACGCCGAGGTCGTGCAGGCTGCCGCGCGGGCCTTGGGAATGATCGGCACCGCCGGTGCCGCCAAAAGTCTTGAAGGGTTACTGCCCGGGGTTTCGGCGACGAACCAACTGGCCTTCTGCGAAGGCCTCTTCCGTTGTGCGGAAGCGCTGGCGGCCAAGGGGCAGGAGGGCAAGGCCATCGCCATCTATGACACCTTGTGCAATCTGAAGCAGGTGCCACATCAGGTGCGGACCGGCGCCTGGCGGGGCGCCATCCTCCTGCGTGAGAAAAAGGGCCTGCCCTTGTTGCTGCAGGCCCTGCGCAGCCCCGAGCCGGGCTTGGCGACGGCGGCCTTGCGCATCGCCATGGAAATGAAAGCGACCGGGGTGTCGCAGGCGCTGGCGGATGAACTGACGAAGGTTCCCGCCGACCGGCAGATCCAGCTCGTCAATGTGCTGGGCCAGCGCGGCGATGCCGCGGCGCTGCCGGCGTTGCTCGGTTTATCCAAGGCGGGGGACAAAGCGGTCCGGGTGGCGGCGATCAAGGCGGTGACCGAGATCGGTCACGCGACGGCTGCCGCGCCGCTGATCGAATTGCTGAAGGATCCGGACGGAGACGTTGTGCAGGCGGCCACCGCGGGTCTCGTCGGTTTGCCGGGGACCGCGGCGGACGAGGCCATCACCAGGCTGCTGGCGACGTCGGCCCCGGCGCTGAGATTGAAGATGGTTGAGCTGGTTCGGCAACGGCGGATCGTGACGGCCCTGCCGCTGCTCCTGAAGTTCATGGAAGACAAGGACGAGGCCCTGCAGGCGGCCGTCTTGAAGAGCTACGGGGACCTTTCCGGCGCGGCTGAATTTCCCGGTCTGCTGGCGAAACTGGAAAAGAGCAGCCGCGCGGGCGAGATCGGCGCGATGGAGAAAGCGCTCGCGTTGATTTGTGGCGGCGCAGCCAAGCCGGAGGGGTGCGTGCCGCAACTAACGACGGCCCTGGCCCGGTCTGTGCCCGGAGCGAAACCGGCCGTGTTGCGGATCTTGCGCGCGGCCGGCGGCGCCGAGGCCCTCCAGGCAGTGCGGAGCGCGGTTGACGACGCGAACAAGGACGTGCATGCCGCGGCCCTCCGGGTACTCTGCGAATGGAAGACGGACGTTGAGTCTGCGCGGCTGCTTGGGCATGGCTGCACGCAAGGCGCTGACGTCGAAAGATAAGCTGGGCATCTGCCGGTAGTCCGTGCCCCTGATCCAGCGCGACGAGGAGAGGCGGCTGCTGCTGGGGGCGCTCGGCAGCGCCGCCGACCTGGACGCGTTGAGCCTGTGCCTGCCGTACCTGGACGATGCCAACGTGAAAAACGAGGCGGCAGCGACGGTCATGGCGCTGGCGGAAAAGCGCGAAAAGAAACAATATATCGTCATGACCAGGGAGGCGCTGGGGAGGGTCGTGAAAATTGCAGCCGACCAGCCAGCGGTGGTCCAGCGCGCGAACCGAGTTGCTGAAACAGATGGAGACGGAGTAAGCACGCGCCGCCCCCGGGCCTGCCAGGGAGGATAGACCTCGCCATGTCCGAAACCAGACAGCCGTGGGCGGGGACGCCGTTGAACCGTCGTCAGTTTCTCAAGCGCACCCTGGCGGCCGGCAGCGCCTTGGCCATGCCCTGCATTATTCCGGCCGCAGCCCTGGGGCGCGGCGGGGCGGTGGCGCCGAGCGAGCGGATTGTGATGGGCGCCATCGGTGTGGGCGGCCAGGGTTCCAACGATCTTGCCTTCCTGCTGGGCGAGGCGGACGTGCAGTTTGTGGCGGTCTGTGATGTGCAGCAGGCGAGGCGCGAAGGCGCCCGGAACATGGTGAACGGCCGGTACGGCAACCAGGATTGCGTGGCCTACCGGGATATGCGCGACCTGCTGTCCGCGCGGACGGATATTGATGCCATGTTGATTGCCACCGGCGACCGCTGGCACACGCCGGCGGCGATTCTCGCCATGCAGGCCGGCAAGGATGTGTACTGCGAGAAGCCGGGCGCGCTCACGATTGCCCAGGGGCAAGCGTTGGTGGCGGCGGAAAAACGCTACGGACGTATTTTCCAGACCGGCGCCCAGCGCGCCAGCGAGCCGAATTTCATTGTGGCGGGGGAATTGCTGCGCCAGGGTCGACTGGGCAAAATTCACACCGTCTATGCGCACCTGGGTTATCTGCCAGATTGGCCGCGGGTCAACGCGGTCTTGCCGGCGCAGCCCGAACCGCCCAAGGAGCAGTTCGATTGGGATTTGTGGCTGGGACCGAGTCCGTGGCGGCCCTACCATCCGGCTTTTGTGAACAATTGGCCGGCGCCGGGCTGGTACACGCAATACGATTTTGCCGGGGGTATCCCGCAGTGGGGTTCCCATACGATCCTCCAGTGCCAGCTTGACCTCGGACTGGCTGACACGTCGCCGGTCGCCTACGAATACCCGGCGGATTTGAAGGGCGCCGGGATGACGGTGCATTTTGCCAACGGCATCAAGCTGGTGGCCCGCTGCGGCGGCTGGCGGGGTTCCTGCGGCGTCAAGTATGAGGGCACGGAGGGCTGGGTGGCGACCGCGGATGGCTATGGGCGGCCGGAGGTTTCGTCGCCGCAGTTGTTGAGCGACTACCAGAAGCTGGTGCAGGATTATACCGCGCGCACCCAGCGTCCACTGAATCATCTACGCAACTTCCTGAACTGCGTCCGGACGCGGCGGACCACCGTGACCAGCGCCGTGGTGGCCCACCGTACCATGACCACGAACCTGCTCATGGATATCTGCCTGGATCTGAAACGCGATCTGAAATGGGATCCGGTCCGGGAGGAGTTTGTCGGTGATCCCGAAGCCAATCGCCTGCGCTCCCGCGCGCTGCGATCGCCGTGGCTGGTGGGTTGAACCTTGTGTTGAGTTGCGGTGAATTATACCATTTACAGCATGTAATTGCATTGTTCATGGCGGAGCGTTATGAAAGCGCCATGACAAAACGAATGCATCTGCATCGACCGGATATGGCTGTAGCTATCGTGCAGGCGATGGCCCAATGCCAAAACGTCAAAGACCA
>JAPLSZ010000085.1:0-820 GCA_026398385.1 Kiritimatiellota bacterium
GATGTAGACGATGGTTTCCATCCAGCCGTTGTGCTCCGCTTGAAACGACCCGCGGATTTTATATACTAAATAACTACGCTATGAAAGTCTTATTTCATCTTGACAAACTTCAGCCCAAGCGGCATTTTTCATGCATGTTTAGTGTGTCGGACATCCTATCGCCGGAGGCGGCATGACGGTGAAGACCAAGCCCGTGGCGCGCGCCACGTTGGACGATTGGCCGCTGGCGGAGGCCGGCCTGTCCTTTCGCGCCACCCGGGCCATCCGGGCATCCGGGTTGCGGACGGTGGGGCAGTTGCGCGACTGTCCCGACGCCAAGCTGCTGGAACTCTGGAGCTTTGGCCGAAAAACGCTGGTCGAAGTACATGCTTTCTTCGGGTTTTGCGAGCGGCTGGAACAGGGCCAGCAGACTTTTCGGAGCCTCCGGGAAGTCTTCGAACTATTTCTGCCGGCGAACCAGCGCGAGATTCTTTATGCCCGTTTTCAGATGGAAGCGGCAGCGTCCCACCCACCGCGGCGGCGGGCCACGCTCCAGCATATTGGCACAGCATATTGGCACGGCCCGGAAGCTGACCCGTGAGCGGGTGCGCCAGATCGAGGCGCGGGCCATGACGGCGCTCCAAAGCCGGCCCGCACAGGTCTGCCTGGAACCCTTTTACGATTTCATCACCGCCCGGCTGGCCCAACACGAGCACGTGGCCGACGCCCCGCTGCTCCAGGCGCTCCAGACGGACGCCCGGCTGGACGGCTGGCAACCGGCGGGCGTGCTGGCCTTGATGGCCGCGTTGAATCCGACCCGGCTGCAGTACCGCCATGATCG
>JAPLSZ010000085.1:910-4269 GCA_026398385.1 Kiritimatiellota bacterium
AACCGCTGCTGGAGGACCAATTGCTGGTTTTCTTGCAGGGGTATCGGACGCCGGTGCTCCCGGCCGGCGCCGGCCTGCACTTCCTGCGCGTCTGGCTGGACCATCACCCGGCCGTGGCCGCCCTCGCCGATGGGCGCTATTTCAGCCGGGCCTGCGGCGCGCCGGCTTTTCTGGCCGAGGTGTCCCGCGGACTCCGCCGTCCGTTTCATTACCTCCGCCTGTTGGAGTTGGCCAACCGCCGGCTCAAGCCGGGCAGCCGCCGGGGCACGGGCACCATCCTGGAATGGCTGGCAGCGGCGCCGGGCTTTACGCGCATCGGCCGCGGCCTGTACGATTACACCGTCTGACGGGAATCGTCTTGATTCCCGGCGCGCGAGCGCCTAAACTTCCCGAGGCACAGGAGTTTTTGACCATGGCCATGGAATTGGCTTTTATCTTGATCAATCCGCACACGATCGCCAAATCCCGCACCGGGGGCGTGATCGGACGGCTGATGAGCCGTACCGGACTCGATTTGGTGGCGGCGCGCATGTTCGGACCCCGGCGCGCGTTGGTGGAGCAGTATGCCCAGTTGGTGCTCAAAGATCGCGAACTGGCCGAGACCGAACGGCGCCAGCTCAGCGATTATATTCTGGAGGCCTACCTGCCGGACTTCCGCAACGGCCGGCGGCGGCGCGTGCTGATGCTCGTTTTCGAGGGCGAGGACGCCATCCAGAAGCTGGTCAAGGCCACCGGACACGTCGGGATGGGCCAGGAATCCGCCGAAACCGTGCGGGACACGTATGGCGACTTTGTGCTCGACGAGCACGGCAAGGTGCGCTATTTCGAGCCCGCGATCCTGATCGGCGCCAGCCACGAATCGGTCGCCGCCGCCCTGCGGCTGTGGTCCTCGTTTTCCGCCGAGGATGGCGGGATGATCGAGGACGCGGTGGATGCGCCACGGGAAACCAGCATCCAAAAGACTCTGGTGCTCATCAAACCGGATAATTTCCGGTTCCCCAGCGCGCGGCCCGGCAACATCATCGACCTTTTTTCCGGGTCCGGCCTGCGCATCATCGCCGCCAAGGTGCACCGCATGAGCGTCGCCGAGGCGGAGACGTTCTACGGGCCGGTCCAGCAGATCCTGCGCGAGAAGCTGAAAGGGGCCGTGGCCGAAAAATCCGCCCGGGCCCTGGCGGCGGAACTCGGCTTTGACATCCCCCGGGACATCCAGAACACGCTGGGCGAGATGCTCGGCCCGCTCTACGGCGACAATCAATTCTTCCAAATCGTCCAGTTCATGACCGGGCGCACGCCGTCCCAGTGCACGGCCGCCGACAAGCACAGCCCCGGCGTGGAACGTTGCCTGGCGCTGATCTATGCCGGCCCCCAGGCGGTGGAACGCATCCGCAGCATCCTCGGCCCCACCGATCCCAGCAAGGCCCAGCCCGGTTCGGTCCGCCGCGAATTCGGGCGCGACATCATGGTCAACGCCGCGCACGCCTCCGATTCGGCCGAAAACGCCGCCCGCGAACTCCACATCGTCAAAGTCGAGGAGGATCTCGTCACCCCGTGGGTTAAGAAATATTATCCCTGAAGCGCCGCGCGCGGGCCGCCACCCGCCGCCCAGGGCCACCCCAGCCACCCAGCGAAAACAACTATGTTGGAAAACATCACGACCGCGCCCCCCGACGCCATCCTGGGCCTGACCGAAGCCTTCCGGCAGGACCCACGCCCGAACAAGATCAATCTGGGCGCCGGCGTCTTCAAGGATGAACACGGCGCAACACCCATCCTGGCTTCCGTCAAGGCCGCCGAAACGGCGATTCTGGCCGAGGCGAGAACCAAGGCCTATATGCCCATCGCCGGCGATCCCGCCTACCGCCAGTTGGTTCAGGAAATGGTCCTGGGCGCGGAGCATCCGGCGCTCCGGGCCCGCCGCGTGCGCACCGCGCACACCCCCGGGGGCACCGCGGCGCTACGCGTGGGGGCCGACTTTCTGAAGAAGGCCTGCCCCCAGGCCGCCGTCTGGCTCAGCCGCCCCACGTGGGCCAACCACCGCGGTGTTTTTTCTGCCGCCGGCTTCGCCGTGCGGGAATATGCCTACTATAACCACGCCGCCCGGAGCCTTGATTTTGAAGGACTGAAAACCGCGCTGCGCGCCGTGCCGTCCGGCGACATTGTGGTCCTCCACGCCTGCTGCCATAATCCCACCGGCGTGGACTTGACGGCGGAGCAATGGGCGGAACTGGCCGCCCTCGCCGCCGGGCGCGCCTGGCTGCCTTTCGTGGACTTCGCCTATCAGGGCTACGGCCAGGGCCTGGAGGAGGACCGGCTGGGTGTGCTCGCCCTCGCCCAGGCCTGCCCGGAAATGCTCATCGCCAGCTCGTTCTCGAAGAATTTCGGGCTGTACCAGGACCGCGCCGGCGCGCTGACCCTCCTGGCGTCCGGAGCCGCAGCCGCGGACGCCGCTTTCAGCAACGTGGAAATCGCCATTCGCGTCAATTACTCCAATCCGCCCGCCCACGGCGCGCTCATTGTCACCCGCATTCTCACCGATCCCGCGCTCCGCCGGCAGTGGCGCGGCGAACTGGACGCCATGCGCACGCACATCACCGGCGCGCGCCAGCGCTTCGTCGCGGCGCTGCGCGCCCACGGCGTGCCGGGCGACTTTTCTTTCATCGCGCGGCAGCAGGGGATGTTCTCTTTCAGCGGGCTGGGCGCGGCCCAGGTGCAGTTCCTGCGCGAGCACAAGGGCATTTATATGGTGGGCGACGGCCGCATCAACGTGGCCGGCATCACCGCCGCCAACCTTGAATATCTCTGCCAGTCCATCGCCGAGGCCCTGTCATGAAAACAAAGCCATCGCAAAACATCTACGACACCCGGGGCAGCCAGCGGCCCGAGGGCGAATCCGCGTCTCCGGGGCACCACCCGGGCGGCATGGATGCATTCATCCTGGATCTATTGCGCCGGCAGCAGCGGCAGGCGTTTCACATTTATGTGGTGGTCGGGGTGGCCGGCGTGTTGCTGGCGGGGATGATCGCCTTCTGGTTTTCCACCTTGCGACGGCCCCAGCACACGGCGCAGTCAGAAGCCGCCACCAATGTAGCGGAGATATCCTATACCCTGAACCCGGGGGGCACCCCAGCCCTATACCTGATTGACCCCTTAAAGCAAATCATCCCCGTGCCCTTGCAGACCAATGCGCCGGCGGAGTTGTCCGCCGAGTGGATCAAGCAGACGGTGTATCATCTGCTGCAGGCCGAAAAGGCCGCGGCGAATGACCGTCTGGACGCCGCCCTGGAGGAGTATTTTGCGGCGCTGAAAATCTACCCGACCTTGAAGGGCGTGCATAAGCAACTCGGGCTGATCTATCT
>JAPLSZ010000338.1 GCA_026398385.1 Kiritimatiellota bacterium
TTCACGGCATCATTGGGGCTCTGGAAGATGTGCGCCGGCCGGTTGTGGCAGTCCATGCAATCCATCCGCCGGATGACATCCTTGCCCGGCTGCGGCTTGAACTTCGGCGTCTGGTATTCCGTCACCACTCCCTGGCGATCCACGAGATCATCGTGGTAGAATAGCGATCCGGGATTAGTCGGCGCCCCCGGTATGGCACTCCGAGCATTTCATCTCGCCCAGGTCGCCGCCGGGATGATCGAACGCCTGACCTTGGGGGGTCAACTTCTGGAGCTGCTCGCCGCGGCCCTGGGCCAGAATCACGTGGCACGCCGTGCAATCGTTGGCCTTGATCCCTTGTTTCCCGTCCGCCGTCTTGTGTTCCCCGTCATGGCACCGGAAACAGCCCAGCCAGTACTTGTGGCCCAGGTTGTTGGGGTGCACCTTCCAATTGGTTTTCATCTCGGGGAAAAAGTTGTCGCGATGCGATAGATTTTCTGGACCTGGTCGATGGCCTTGTGATAGCGGGGGTCACCGGAATATTTGGCATGCAGGGCGGTGGCGATCTTCTGCATCGCTTCCGTTTCCGTCGCGTACGGCTGCGTCAGCGCCTGGACGGCCACCTTTTTGATGAACGGCAGCGTGGTGTCAAGCTGGCCGAGGGCCATCGCGATGTTCACGGCATCATTGGGGCTCTGGAAGATGTGCGCCGGCCGGTTGTGGCAGTCCATGCAATCCATCCGCCGGATGACATCCTTGCCCGGCTGCGGCTTGAACTTCGGCGTCTGGTATTCCGTCACCACTCCCTGGCGATCCCTGGTATTCCGTCACCACTCCCTGGCGATCCGTCACGCGCACCCAGGGGATGACCTGCCGCCGCTCGTCGCTGGCAATGTATTCCACCCGATTGGCCACGTTCATATGCCAGTGGATGCCCCCCACCGGGCCGTGCGTCGGGTCGCTGCCCCCGACCTTCAGCGACAGCCGGACCGTGTACGGGGTGTTGGTTTCGTCCGACAGGAAATGCGCGTACACGCGGTCGAGGTTGCCGGAGAACTTTTCCGGCCAGTGACACTGCTCGCAGGTCTCCTGCGCCGGCCGCAGATTGTGCACCGGCGTGGCGATCGGACGTTTGTACTTGCTGAACGCCACGGCGTACACTTGATAGAGGCCGCTGATTTTGGCCTTCACGTACCAGGCGGCGCCCGGCCCGATGTGACACTCGGAGCAGGAAATGCGCGCATGGGGCGAATGCAGGTAGGTGGTGTACTCTGGATTCATCACCGTGTGACACGCCTGGCCGCAGAACGTGGAGGACTCGCTGAAGTGGTAGCTGCGATACGTGCCCACCGCCGAGAGCAGCAGGAAGGTTATGCCCGCGCCGACGAACACCACCAGGTTGCGGCGGGTGTGCGGCTGGGAGAAATCCACGAGCAGGAGCGGCGGCGGCTGGCCGTCGGCGCTGCGCACCACGCGCCGCCGCTCCACGACCAGCCCCAGCGCGATCAGCGCCAAACCCATGACGGTGAAAAACGGCGCGACCAGATAGGCCAGAATGCCCATGTAGGGATTGGCGTTAGGCGACAGCACGTCCAGCATGAGCAGCAGCAGGAAGGCAAAAATGCTGCCGCTCAGAACCACGAGCCCCATGAGGCTCGTCCAGTTCCGGAAGATGGACAGGCGGGGCCGTGGTGTGTTGCGGTCTGGCGTCATAGGGGCCTTCCTCGGCTGCTACGGTGCGGCCACGCGTCCGTCAGTCCGGCGCGTCATCTGCGGGCGTTTTCGATCCGTCCTCCGGTGCGACCGTTTGGTCGTGCGGTTCCAGTCCGGCGGCAGCGAGGGTCTCGTGATCGAGGGGGTGCTCCTCGCGGTATAAATCCGCCGACACACGCCCATCCCACCACGCCGTATTGTTGGGATACACATCGGGATCGAAAAAGACATGATAAAAATGCCAGACGATGATGGCCAGAACCGCCAGAAGTGCTTCGTAATAATGGACGGTGATCGCCACCTCGATGACCCAACGCGGCACCCACTGCGTGCTCGTCATCTTGAACCAGATCACCAGTCCGGTCAAGCCCATGATGACCGTGCCCCAGACCACCGCCCAGTATTCGGCTTTTTCGGCGTAGCCGAAGCGCGCAAACGCCGGCTGGGGCGCCCGCGGAGACAACAGGTAACGCAGGTTGGCAAAGACATCGAAGACGTCCTTCAGGCGGGGGCTGATCTCCCGGAGCAGCGTGCGGCCCTCCCGCGTCAGCAACAGGTAGCCCGTGTGGTACACCGCCAACGCCAGCATCACGACCGCCGCGGCGCGGTGGCCCAGGCGGCGGACATTTTCGCTGGCGCCCAGCAGGTACGCAATCCAGCCGTCGGGATATTTCAGGGCGAAGCCGGTCAGCGCCAGGGCGATGAAGCTGAGCAACAGCAGCAGGTGTTGGAGGCGCTGCGTCAACGTCATCCGGACCACCGTGAGTTCCCGGCGGCGGCGGGCGAGCAGGATTTTCCGGATCATCACCAGCGCGTTATGTACCAGCATGGACCCGATCACCCCCACGATCAGCAACAGGTACACCCGCCGGACCCAACCGCTGATGCGGCTGCCGATGTCCGCCGCTGAATTTTCGTCAAGATGGATGGTGCCAAAAGCGAAGTTTTCGTTGGCCGCCGGGTGGCATTTCTGGCAGGTCTTGACCATGTTGGCCTTGTTGACCGAGGAGCGCGGATCGGTTGAGGGCAACACGTTATGATAGCCATGACAACTGGCGCAGTTGGCGCTGCGGGTGGAGCCGAACTTGGCCGCCATGCCGTGATAGCTGGAAAAGAAGGTCGTGACGCGATTCACGGGCAGATTGTAACGGGCGTTGAAACGTTCGGAGGCGTGGCAGCGGCTGCAGACATCTTCGGCCACTTTTAAGGGCGAAACCGTCTTCAGTCCGCTAATCTGATGATCAGCGTGGCAATCCGTACAGGTGGGTGCGTCCGGCGCGCCATGGGCCATGGCCTTGCCGTGAATGCTGTTCCGCACCTCGACCATGATTTGCTGGTGGCACTTGCCGCAGGTGGCGCCTTGCTGCTCGCGGCGGAGCGGCGAGGTCGGGGCCCCCGGGGACTGGATATCATGCTGGCTGTGGCAGTCAGCACAGACGGCGGCGCCCAATTTGCCCGCCTGGCGCGCTACGCCGTGAATGCTGGCGGTGTAGGAATGCACCGCCTTCTCGTGGCAGGCCGCGCAGCTAACCGTCTTGGCCGCGAAATCCTTCGGGTGCGGCGCCTCGGTGATGTCGCCATGACAGCTCGTACAGGCGTTGGTGGCATGCACGGAGGCGCCGTATTTGGCCGGGTCCACGAACAGACCCGTCACTTTCCCATCCGCGCCTTTTTTGGTCAGCGTTTTGTCATCGTGGCAGGTGAAGCAGTCGGCGTTGTCGAGCGCCGAGGCGCCCCGCGGCAGCAGCGCGGCCAGCAGGCCGGTCAGGATCACGCAGTAGTTCAAGCGGCGCATGCGGTAACTCTCTTCCACAGCCTAATGCAGCAGGCGCGAGGTCATCGCCACCACGATCAGCACGAGCAACACCAGCCCGGTGCCGAAGAACAGATAACCGAACGTCCGGGCGATATCCTTCCAACGGGTCCATTCGTCCCGCACGCGATAACCTTCGAGCTTGCCCGTGGCCACCAGCCGGTCATACCAGCGTTTGCGTTCATGCAACAGCTCCGCCTTGGAGATGCGCCCCGAGAAGATCACGGTATCCATCGGAAACTTCTCCAGCCGGAAATGCGTGTTGAAGAAATGGAAGGTGAAGATGAACCCGGCCGCCAGCAGCGCCTCGTCGGAATGCACGATCATGGCAATATTGATCACCCACCCCGGCAGGCAGCGGGTAAAGAACAGCGGGAACCACAGGATCAGGCCGGAGGCGCCGATCATGGCGACGCCCCAGAAGACCGCGAGGTAGTCGAATTTCTCCCAGTACGTCCAGCGGTCGAACTGGGGACGGGGCCCTTTTCCGAAAAACCATTTCTGGTGCGCGATGAACTCCCGCCAATCGTTCAGGTTGGGGATCAGCGAATCAGGACCCAGCAGCACCGCCCTAAGCCGCTTGAACCGGAACCGCCCGGTCGCGGGGTCCAGTAAATTGCGCCGGCCCCGCCAGGAGGCGCGCAGACGGTCCGACAGGTGCAGACCGAAATACAGGAACGTGATGATGGCCGCGAAATGGTGCAGCGAACGGGCCACCGGCGCACCGCCCAGGATCTTGAAGATCCCCTTGGCCCAATCCGTATAGTAGAATTTCAAGGGCATGCCCGTCACCACCAGCAGGAGGAAGCTGGTGACCACCATGACATGCAGCATCCGCTCCAGCGGTGTAAAACGCACAAACCACTGGTCATCCACCTGGGTGCTGACCTTGGCCTCCCGGAAGGTTTTCGAATCGTGGAGATACAGATAGCCGGAGCGGAACAGCCAGAGGGCCGTATGCAGTCCGAAGAAGGCAAAGGTGCCCACCAGCAGGCCGGTCATCAGGATGAAGGCCACATGGAGGATCGGATAGTGCTCGCGGTCCGTCGGGTCGGCATGCGGCACGTATTGCGCAAACTTCGCCGTGGCGCCCTGGTGGCACTGCCGGCAGGTCTGGACGATATTGGATGAGGACAGACGGGACGCCGGATTCGAAGGCGGCAGCACATCATGGTGCCCATGGCAGTCGTAGCAGGCGGCTACTTCCGGAGCTTCATGCGCGGTGCCCAGGGCGATGGCCTTGCCATGATAGGTCTCCATGTAGTTATTCAGACGGTCCTGGTGGCATTTTCCGCAGCGCTGATCGCTCGCCGCCTTGAGATGCTTGCCCTCCTGTGTTTCGATCTGATGCGCGGTATGGCAGTCGGTGCAGACAGGCCCGCGGGCATCGCCCTTGGCGAGAAGTTGTCCATGCACGCTCTTGAGATAAGTCTTCTCCACCCCCGCGTGACACTTGCCGCAGGTGTCGGCCACGTGGGCGTGATTGATCTGCGAATCGCGATCCACGCTGCGGCGAATGTTGTGGACGCCGTGGCAGTCGTTACAGGAGGGGGCCATGGTCAGGCCCAGCTTGAGCAAGGCGCGGCCGTGGACGCTTTCCATGTATTGCGCGGCGGCGTGCGGAAATTTCATCCGG
>JAPLSZ010000095.1 GCA_026398385.1 Kiritimatiellota bacterium
AACGAACGGCGTCTTGTTCAGAAGCGGTAGGCGTGCTGACATGAAATAGTGCTATAGTAAATCTATAACACTTATGCAAGATAAATCTTCACGCCAGCATCACTTTTTTCAGTATCCGTTAAAATTAGGCGAGGATCAGGGCTTCTATCCTGGCCTTGACACGGTGACATTATTGTGTATAAAATTGTGTAACAATAAAGGTGCGACATGAAGTTTTTGAGCGTCAGGGAGTTGCGGGGAAGCGCGGCTCGGGTATGGGTGGAATTGTCCACGGAACGGGAAATGGTGGTGACCAACAACGGCCGGCCGGTGGCGATTTTGTCCACCGTGAGCGAATCCGACGTGGAGGAGAGCCTGGCGGCCATTCGACGGGCCCGGGCCATGTCGGCCGTGGCAGCGTTGCAGCAGCAGTCAGCCCGGCGTGGCCTGAACCGCCTGCGGCCGGACGAAATCGAGGCGGAAATCGTGGCGGTGCGGCGGGGCCGGTCAAAATGAACGTGGTGCTCGACACCAATGTGCTGGTGTCCGGCCTGCTCTCGCCCTTTTCACCCCGAAAGATTTTCTGGATCATTGCCGGGCGCGCCGTGTCACGTCCCGCCCAAGGCCGTGAAGGTGGTAAAACACTTCAAGCTTTCTTCGTGAACTTCGCAGTGCTATCCCATAGTTTTGTTTCTTTCTGAGAAGATTTTTTGGTTGCGGCTGCGCGGGAGTGTGCTCCGGCCGTGGTTAAGAGCGGAGGAAGAATTTCTCGCGCCAAGCCGCCAAGGCGCAAAGAAGCGGGCGGAGCGGATGCGAAATTCAGCTTGGCGTCTTTGCGTCTTTGCGCGACATCTTCCTTCTACGTCTTCCCTCCGTCTTCACTCTGCTTTGGTTGCGGCTATACCGCGCTGCGCCTTGGCGCGCGAACCGCTTTTCTCAAATCGTAAATCTTAAATTTCTCTCTTCGCCCATCCATGATAAACTTCCCGCCGTCCCCCGGAGGCCCGACGCCGGGCGGCGGGGGCGGCCCGAGAAAGGAATCCATGGCTTTGCGGATTTGCGTGCTGGCCAGCGGCAGTTCGGGGAACTGCACGCTGGTTAGTTCGGCGGATACCGCCATCCTCATCGACGCCGGCTTGAGCAGCCGCGAGATCGAACGCCGCCTCGGCCTGGCCGGGTTCCAACTCCGTCAAATCCACGCCGTCTGCCTCAGCCATGAACACGGCGACCATACGGCCGGCATCGGCGTCCTGCACCGCCGCCATGGCCTCCCGCTGTACGCCAACGGCGGCACGATCGAAGCGTTGGCCCGGGATCCCAAACTGCACAGCCTGGGCTGGCGGGTTTTCCAGACGGGCAGCCCGTTCCTCGTCGGCGGTCTGCAGATCGAGCCGTTTTCCGTGCCCCACGACGCCTTCGAACCCGTGGGCTTTATCATCCGGCACGGCGACGTGCGCGTGGGCATTGTCACCGACATGGGCATGGTGACGCATCTGATCCGCGAGCGCCTGCGGCTGTGCCGGGCCATCGTCATCGAATCCAACCACGACGAGCAACTGCTGCAGGACGCCCGCCGGCCCTGGCAGCTCAAACAGCGCATCCTGGGCCGCCAGGGACACCTCTCGAATGACGGCGCGGCGGACCTGCTGGCTGCGATTGCCGGGCCCACCCTGCAGCAGGTCTTTCTGGCGCATCTTAGCGAGGACTGCAATCGGAAGGACCTGGCGCTGAAGACCGCGCGCCAGCGGCTCGACGGCGCGGGCCAGGCCCACGTGCGCGTCAGCCTCAGCCATCCTGACCAAATCAGCGAAGTCTGGGACAGCGGCTGAGGAAAGTTCATGATTTTAGATTGATGATTGATGGTGTGAGATGTGAGAAGTTTATGCGGGTAGCTGTTGGCGGATAGCGGTTAGCGGTAAGCCAGAAGTCGGGGCCTTGGCGCCGTGGCGCGAGAACCTCTTTTCCGTCCCGCTTATCTTAATCTGTGAAAATCTGCGTAATCTGTGGAAAAACTCCTGCTGTCCTGTTTTTGCGTTCCTTGCGTTCTTTCGTGGCAAATATCCATTCCGGAATCCGTCTTCTTTTCCTCCGTGAACCTCTGCGTCCTCTGTGGTTAATTTCCTATTCGCGACCGCTCGTATTCTTAATCGGGGCCTGGGCGACTTGGCGCGAGGCACCACCGGATCGACAGAATCATTGACGACAAAATCATGAGTCGGAAGATCATCCACCAGGGGCGCTTTGGCTTGTCGCGGGCGCTTTGGCTTTGACAATACTGGGCCGGGGGTGATAGTTACATCCTGTGAATAGCAACGCCATTTTCGATGCCGCCGTGCAGTTTCTCCTGGTCACGAGCGTCAGTTTTGTGTTGCTCTGCCTGCTGGCCAGCGTAATCCGGTTCTACGAGTTGTCGGCGCCCGCGATGATCAAGCCGGCGGGGGCGGTTGCGTCGGTGGACGCCGCGGAGCTGTTTCAAGTCCAGATCGCGCAGCGCATCAGCACGGCCTATCGCACGCCGCAGCCGTTCGGCATCTTCATGATTATTTTTGCCGCGGCCCCAGAGCCGCCAGCGGGCCTGGCGGCGGCGGGCGCCGCCGCCGCCCTCCGGGGACGCCGCCTGGCCGTGGTGAAGCAAGCCCTGCGGCAGAGCGATGCGGTGTGTCTGCTCGCGGATGACGCCATCGGGGTGTTGGTGGAAACACCGCGGACGAAGCTGGACATAATTGCGCAGCGCTTGCAGGCGGCGTTGCAGGACGCGGCCGACCGGCCCGGCGCTGCCGCGATCGGCGGCGCGTCCTACCCGGAAAACGGACTGCGGGGTCAGGTGCTGATGAATCTGGCGCGGGCCGCGGCGCTGGGGGGCGCGGGCGGGTGGCAACCGGCCGCATCCGATGCGCGGCCGGCGGCGGCGGAGGAGGCAGGCGAGACCGCACCTCCGCTCTTCGAAGGGGTGGACAGCCTGACCGGCGTGTTGCGCCAGGACCAGGTGGGCCGCGTCACGCAAAAGTATGTGGCCAGCCATCGCCGCGATGGGCGGCCGGTGTCGCTGCTCTGCATGGATATTGACCACCTCGACCGGTACAATAAATCCTACGGCCGGGAAACGGGCGACGGGATTCTGCGAAACCTCGGCGCTGTGCTGCAGCAGCGGGTGCGCGAGGAGGATTTGATCGGCCGGTGCGGCGACGATGAGTTTCTGGTCATGCTGGATTGCGCGCCGGAGGCGGCTTGGGGCGTGGGCCAGCGGCTGGTGGCGTTGATCAAAAAAACCCCGTTCAGCGGCCCCGGCCAGGTTCTAAAAGTGACGGTCAGCGCCGGGGTGGCCGGGTATCCGGGCCATGGCCGGACGGCCCAGCAACTGCAGGAGGCCGCCCAGGTGGCGCTGCAGGTGGCGCAGGAGCAGGGCCGGAACATCTGTGTGAAGTACGATAACAATATGCGGCCTTATCAGTACCGGTCGGAGCCGGCCGCGGATAAATTTTAACGGGAGCGTCGGACGATGCGGAGGGCGGGGGGTGTTTAGCTACGGATTGCGCGGATTGCGCGGATTAGGAAAAGATGATGCGGACGAGTCTAAAGCTGGGGGTGAACATTGACCATGTGGCGGCGCTGCGCCAGGCGCGTGGCACGGCGTATCCCGATCTGCTGGCGGCGGCCCACTGCTGTGCGGCCGGCGGCGCGGACGGGATTACGGTCCATTTGCGCGAGGACCGTCGTCATATTCAGGACGCGGACGTCTGGCGGTTGCGCCGGGATGACCGCCTGCCCTTGAACCTGGAAATGGCCAACACACCGGAGATTGTCCGCTTCGCCCTGCGCGTGCGGCCCGCCGAGGTGTGCCTGGTGCCCGAGCGGCGCCAGGAGTTGACCACGGAGGGTGGGTTGGATGCGGCGGGCCAGGTCCGCGCGCTGCGGCCGACCATCCGGCGGCTGCAGGCGGCCGGCATCGTGGTCAGCCTGTTCGTCGCCGCCGACCGCCGGCAGTTGGCGGCGGCGGCGGCGCTCGGCGCGCCGGTGGTGGAATTGCATACCGGCGCTTTTGCCGGCGCCCGGTCCGCCGCAGCGCGGCGCCGCACGCTGGACCGGTTGATCCGCGGGGCGGAGCTCGCGCATGCCCTGGGGCTTAAGGTCAACGCGGGGCATGGGATCCATCTCGATAACCTGGATGATATTCTGCGCATGCCGTGGCTGGACACCCTGAACATCGGTCACAGCCTCGTGGCGCGCGCGATGTTCTGCGGCCTGACGCCGGCCGTGCGCGAAATGCGACGCGCCTTGCGGGCGTACCGCGGCGGGATGTGAACCATGCCGGCGCCCGCGATCAGCCCCGCCAGTGCCGGATCGGACGTGTTCGGCCTCGGCGTGGATTTGGTGGAGAATGAACGCATGCGCGCGGTGCTCGACCGCTGGGGCGCGCAGTTCAAGGGCCGTGTTTTTTTGCCGGCCGAGCAGCGGTATTGCGAGGCGTGCGGCCGGCCCTGGCAGCATTATGCCGGACGTTTTGCCGTGAAAGAGGCGGTCAGCAAGGCCTTGGGCACGGGCATCGGCCGGCCGGTGGGCTGGCTGGACATCGAAGTGGTGCGCGGGGCGTCCGGCGCGCCGGCCGTGCGCTTGCGCGGCGGCGCCCGGAAGCTGGCCCGCCGGCGCGGCGTGGGGCGCGTGCTGGTGAGTCTGGCGCATACGCGGAATTATGCCGTCGCGCAGGCGTTGCTGATCAGCAGCCGGAAAACGGAGAAGATGTGAGAATGATAATTTACAATTAAAGAAGATAGGAGTCAGTAGTCAGGATTCGGGAGAAAGAACGAGGAATGGTTTTATCCACAGATTTCGCAGATTACACCGATGAGGGCGGGAAGACTGATTTTTCGTCGTTTATGCCAAACTTGAATCTGCGTAATCTGCGAAATCTGTGGATAAAGTTGCGTTTCGTGCCAAACAACCTGGGTAACCGCAAGGGAGCTGTAACATGAAACTGGTTAGTGCCGCGCAGATGCGCGAAATGGATCGCCGGGCCATGGAGGAGTTCAACATCTCCGGCGAGGAGTTGATGGACCGGGCCGGCGA
>JAPLSZ010000136.1 GCA_026398385.1 Kiritimatiellota bacterium
ACATTTCTAATGAGTCCAGAATGGGGACATTTCTAACGAGTCTTGACACGTCGAACCATTGTGTTGCAACCCGACGCGCACTATTGCATATTCACGCGGAATGCACAAGCGTCAAGACGGAGCGGATTCCGAGCAGGGGACGGATAACCGTCGGAGTGGGGAAACAATCCTGCTAAACCGTAAGCGGTTTGCCGAACAATCCACTCAGGCAGATTCTGCTGGGGCTCGCGTAGCCGGCGCGGCCGGCGTTGCCGGAGCGGCTTGCGCGGCCTGCTTCTTTCGCTGCTCGAAATCCTCAATCAACGCAAACGCGTTGATCGGGTCCAGCATCAGGACAGGTGCCGGCAAACGATTGGTCATATTGCTGACGAACTCCCGCAGATAAGGGATAATGTGCGCCAACGCCATGGCTGAGGAGAAATCCTTCCAGGGCATGCTTTGTTCGTTCTTGCGCTCATACCGTGCAATAAAATCGCACACAAAAAAGAAAAGCGGCTTCTCAAACCCGAACATGACGTCGAACCCGACGATCAGATCGAGTACAGTACCGTCCGCCGATTCAGAACGTTGCAGGGACACAAGCCGAAGATTGTACTCCCGCTTCCCTTGAACGTTCCCCATTTCCAAATGTGCCCTCAAGAGGCGCACAAGTTGAATCGTTATCCCTGGGCCTTTGAGTCCCTGGTTCTCCATTGCCCGCACTCCTATGCCGCCAACGCCATTTCGTTATTCGCCGCCACCAAATTTCCGTTTGCCAGGCGCGAAGCCAAAAAATCCCCACCGATAGGTTCTTGCAGGATGTACACTGGCCCGAAAACACCCATCGCAATATCAATCTTGGTGCCAATAATGTCGCTCAGGTCAACATATCGTATCGCTTGCCAATCATCGAACAATCGACCGAGGATAATCGGCAGTGCCGCCGCGTCGTGCGGCATGTGCTTCGGGTAATGCTGCTGCGTGACCGCCAAATTCTTGACCATCGGGAGCAACAGAACTTCATCCGCCGCCGTAAGCTCATCCTGCAACCCCAGGATGATGTTCTTGATCTCCCGGACCCGCTCCGGAGGCACGGCAAAAACCTGCACCCAAAAAGTGGTCGAATCCTCCGGCGAAACCTGCACGACAACAGGAAAATCGCATCCCGACCCTCGAATCCGCCTCTCCACCAGTGCCTTAATCTCCGCCAAGGTCTTCATGGTGTCTCCGCCTTCCTCAGGTACGTAGTTCGCATCGTCACACAGAAAGGCAACAATTCCTTCAATTCATCAGCATCCGGTGTATCCGGGTGATAGTCCGCCGTTTCGCGCAACCCCCTCATTTCTTGGAATTTACGCCCGTAGAGGATACGCCCTTCACCTTCCGCACAAACAAATTTGTACATATCTCGATGAGCGTCCGAGGTTTTCACATACCTTTTTTTCGCCCTCGCCCATGCCAAAACAGCCTGAAAAACCCCATAATACAAGCGACTGGCCGCAGCATTTAGGTCGCCGTCCTGCAGGCAACGCTGGCCAACTCGCCAATTCTCATCCGACTTATCGCGCATGATGCTCCACCGCGACAACCCCATCTACAAGAGGACCGAAATCAACGTACACCGACATTCCTCAGGGCACAAGCAGAAAGAACAGCTCAAATCAGGCCAAAAATCTCGAAATCTGAAGCGGCCAGTGCTTCCAACGCGCCACGCAGCCCTTGAAAATCACCCCGCGCTCTGCTATGAATTCTGCCATGGAACCCACCCGTGCCAAAGAAATCGTGAAAGCTCTCGCCGACGGCCGCGACCCGGCCACCGGCGAGCCGTTCCCCCCGGACAGCCCGTACCAGCAGGCCGACACCGTCCGGGCGCTGTACCTGGCTCTGGAAGCGCTGGAAAGGGGCGGCCGGCCGGCCCGCACTGGCGACGCCGCGCCCCGCGCCGCCCGGCCAATAGACCCCAACCGCCCCAAGGTCGGCGCCGCCTGGACTCCCGAGGAGGAGCAGCGCCTCCGTGACGCCTTTGCCGAATTCAAACGCTCCACCGAGAACTCGTCCTCCGTGGCCACCGCGGTATCGGAATCCGAATGGCGAAGGAGGATCGCCGCCGATCACGGCCGCTACCCCGGCGCCATCACCGCCCGCCTCGTCAAACTCGGCCTGATCGAAGACAACCCCACCAACCGCTCAGGGCGCGGCCACCGCCCCCCAAATCCATCCGGGAGTCCGATACGTCCCATTGGTCCGAATCGTCCGATTCCATCCGGCCCCGCGCCGGCTGCGGACACAGACGCCGCCATCCCGTTCTGATCCCCTCGGGATCATCTTCCCCTTCGCGCCGCGCGCTGGGTGTAAACACGCCGTGCATCGTGTCGGGCGCCACGTGCGCCCCGTCAACGCTCCAGACTCCCCTACCTTGGGGGCATGAATCAACATGACGATCCACACTGGCGTGAAGTCCAATTCGAACCCCAACAATGGGCGAAAATCCCGCAATCGGCCGGCCTCTGGGCCACCGACGCGCCCGATCAGGAATCCGAACTCCGTCATCGCACGTCCGAGGAAATTGCCCTGATCATACACGCCGTGATGGTCACGGCGCTGACCCCACGACAACGCAAAGTGATGGAACTCTACTACCTGGAGGAACATACCCAGGTCGAAATCGCGACCGCACTTGGCATCTCCCAGGCCACCGTTTCCCAGCATCTCACCGGAAAACGCCGTGGCCGTACCCGTGTGGGCGGCGCCTTTCGCAAGATTCGCAAGGCCATCCACAAGGCCGCCAAACGCCACGCTCATCCGGACACGCGTTACATCCAGATCATCCAGACGCTGGATCAAATGCTCGATCGTTCGCTCACCCACCGGCGCGCCCGGACGCTGCTCGACGCCTTGGCACGCTCTGCCCAGTAATCATCCGTGCCAACGGCCGCAAAAAATAAATCCGAACCATCCTCTCAAAAGTGCCTATATTTTTCCCCATGGGTGTAGGCCGTAGCGTCCGCGTCTACCAGGGGGAAATGCGCATGGATTGGTACAACAAGCAAAAAACGTATTCCAAGCGCGCCGTCGCCTACTACCGTCATTCCGCGCAAGACCGTCAAGAAAACTCCGTCGAAATACAGCAGGACCAAGTGCGCAAGTTCGCAGAGGACAACGGCATCCAGATCATCGAGGAGTTCGTCGACCGCGGGAAGACCGGCCTGGTCACAGAAGGGCGGGAAGCCTTTCAGTTGATGCTTCGCGACTACATCCAAACCGCCAAGTACGACTTTAACTACGTCCTGGTTCTCGATGTCAGCCGCTGGGGTCGGTACCAGAACACGGACATCTCCGCCTACTACACCGGCCTCTGCGCCATGAACGGCAAGCACGTCATCTACACGTCTATCGGCTTCTCATCCGAAAACGACCTCATGCACGCGCTCCGGATCAACATCGAGCGCTACCAGGCCGCCAACTACAGCCGCGAACTCAGCACAAAAGTGTTTAAGGGCTGCGCCAAGATCGCCAGCCAGGGGTTTCGCGCCGGCGGCATGCCACCCTTCGCCTTCCACCGCCTCCTGCTGGACGAGCACCGCCAACCGGTTCAAGTTCTCGATCCCGGCCAACGCAAGAGCATCCAAAATCAAAGGGTCACGCTGACGCCTGGCGCGCCGGACCAGATCGCCGTTATAAAGAGGATCTTCCGCGCCTTTGTCCAAAACAAAAAGTCGCCGAAGCAACCGCCCCATCGGTCCAGGGGATCCTGGCCAATGAGCTGTATATCGGCACCATGGTCTACAACAAGACCACCCAGCGCCTGAAATCCCCCATGCACAGCAATCCGAAAACCGAATGGATCCGCGCAGAGCATGCATTCCCGGCGATTGTTGAGCGCAACGTTTTCGACACAGCACAAACCATGATCCGCAATGCCGCGGAGCACCGCCTCATCCGCTATTCCGACAAGGACATGCTGGCGCGCCTGCGTGCGTTGTTCGAACGTTACGGCACCGTGCGCCCCACCCTAATCGCTGGGGAAAAAGAAATGGTCTCCGCCTCAACCTACAACCACCACTTTAGCTCTCTGGTCGCCGCCTACCAAAAACTATTCGCAGATGTTATCGCCGACCGCCGCGCCCAGGTCGTCAACAGATTGAAAACCGCTGTCCCGGAAATCACCGAGTGTGAGGACTTCTTCGTCCTGCGCAATTACGTCAGCATCCGCATCCAGCCCGTCGTCCCGTATCCCCATGGCTACGAAACTGCCTGGTCATTCACGCCCGATGCCCGCCCCGAGATTGACATCACCATCGGCGTCCCGCTGAGCGACGGTGGCGCCTTCACGGTCCTTGGCTACCTCTTTTTCCCTCGCGTCATGCTCGGCGGGCGGGAAATCCGCATCGCCAGCACCACGCCGGAGCGGATCGATCTGCACGCCTATACGATTCCACAAGCCCTGCAAAACCTAATCGGATGGGAGGAACCCCAGTGAACGCGAGCATAGTGCCAATGACAGAACGGCAGTACCGCATGATCCCCGTGGACAAAATCATAGTCCTGAACTCGCGTAATCGCGACAAGCAGCAGTTTGCCGAGAACGTGCGCAGCATCAATGAAATCGGCCTGCTCAAGCCCATCGTCGTAAACGGCCGGAACGCCGAAAAGAACGGCACCTACGAACTCGTTTGCGGCGAAGGACGCCTCCTTGCCCACCAACGTCTGGAGAAAAAAGAAATCGCCGCCGAGATCATCGACTGCGACCGGAAGACGGCACTCCTCTACTCGCTGGTCGAAAATATCGCCCGCGTGCCCCCAGGCACGATGTGGTTCGCACGCGAAATGAAGCGCATGCACGATGCCGGCTTCACCTTCGCCAAAATCGCCACCATCGTCGGCAAGCACCAGTCCTACGTGAGCGATTACATCAAACTGGTCAACCAGGGCGAAGAACGCCTGATCGAGGGTGTGGAAGATGGCCTGTTCTCCATGTCTTTCGCTGTTCAAGTCGCTCAGTCCGACGACACCACGATACAGAACGTCCTCATGGATGCCTTCGACGACGGCCTCGTCAACTGCAACACCGTCATCCGCGTTCGGAAGCTACTGGAACTCCGCCTGAATCGGGGCAAGAGCCCGCCAAGACGCGCACGCACGGATACAGAGGCATTCAACCTGAAGGACCTGACGCGGGAAATCACCAAGGCAACCAAGGACAAGGAAGACTTTGTACATGAAACCACCCGCAAAGAGAACCGTCTCCTGACGCTCCTCACGGGCATCTCCGTCCTGCTGGCCGACAGTCAATTCCTCGCGATTCTCAAGAACTTCGACCTCGGTACGCCACCACAACTCAGCGGCGAATACGGCGTCGAACTCCAGAAACGCGTGCGTCGCGCGTCAGAGCAAACACAACCGGAGAGCGAATCATGACCAGTCCCCTTCAAATCAACGGCGTGGATATCCCTCTCGCATCGCTAACCCCCCTCAAGGAACGCGATGCCCTCAACATCAAGTCCCACAAGGGCTTCCTGCGCATCCGCTCCAGCATTAAAGCAATCGGCCTTATCGAACCCTTGTGCGTCTTCCCGGAGGGGAATGGCTACGTCATCCTCGACGGGTATTTGCGCTTCCGCGCATGCGCGGACCTGAAAATTGAAATCGTCCCGTGTATCGTCTTTCCGAACAAGGAAGCCTACACCTTCAACCGTATGGTCAACCGCCTTTCCGGTTACCAGGAGATGCGCATGCTTCGCAAATCGCTCGAAACGCTCGACGAACGGACCATCGCCGATGTTTTCGGCATGCGATCCATCCGCTATCGGCTGGCCCCCACCTTGGTAGAGCAGCTCCACCCGAAAGTGGCCGAGGCGTTCGAGACCGACCTCCTGGGCAAAGCTGCTGCCCGTGAAATGTCCTGCGTCCTTCCCGAACGGCAGGCCGAGATGCTCAAAGAAATGAAACGGGTTCACGACTTCAGCCCCGCCTTTATCCGGGCGCTGATCCTCAAGACCCCGCCTGAACTCCGCAACCCAAAACGTAACCCCAAAAAGCCTTGGTCAGAGGACAAGAAAAAACGCGGCGAACTCGTCAGCCGCCTGGAGGAGGCCGAGAAACAGCACGACTTCTACACAAAACTCTACCGCCAGTACACCGCCGACCTCCTGAAGATGACGCTGTACGTCCGCAAGATCGTCACCACGCCCGATCTCAATGCCTACCTGCAAGAACACCAAACAACCACCTTGCGCGACCTCAGCCAACTCGTTCTGGAGACCCCGGCCCCACCCGCCCCCGCATAAACCGCCCCGCGCCGGCCGGCATCAGAGCGCGGCCACCAGCTCCCGCACCCGCGCCACATTCTTCTTCCACGTCCTGGCCGTCATCCCCTCCAGAATCTCCAGCACCTCGTCCTTCGGGCTCTTGCTCCCATCGCTCAGCATCTTCGGCATCGCCTCCTGCAGCGCCTTCTTGAAAGCCTCCCGCCCCGGCCGGAAATAATGCTTCAGCACCACATCCGTCGTGGCGTGGCCCGTCACCCGGCAAACCAACTCCATCGGCACGCCCGCCGACAGCGCCAGGGTGATCCACGTCGTTCGGAAGCTATGCCATCCCTTCAAACTGCCGCGCCGCGTACGCTTCACGTCACTGCTTTTCTCGGCAATCGGGCTGCCCCGGATGACCGCCGGCAAAGCCGGCCGGCGGACAACCTGCGCCCCGATCATCTGCTCGACTTGGGTCAAGCGGGTGTGCGCCAGTCCCCGCGCAATGTGCATCTGCTCGGCAATCTGCGGACATTCCAGACCGCCCATGTAGCGGGTCAAGATCTCCTTCATGCGCGCCCGGCGCTTCTCCGTCATGCTCGCCGCCTCCACCGCGGACAACCCGCGCCGGAGGGTGGTCTCCGGCGGCAGCATCGGCAGCACAACGCGCTTCTCCTCTTCCTTGCGGATTCGCTTAACGACCTTCGTGTCAACATAACCGGCCCGAAACAGCACCTGCCGCAACCGCCGGTCAATCGTCTCCGGTGCCGCGTCAATGAGCCGGGCGGCTTCCGGGAACACATAATCCGTCGGCGCCGGCTTCGCCGTACCCATGACCTTAATAAGCACCTCCCGCAAAAACGGCAGGATGGGGATTTCCACGGTCTCCCCCGTCTTGCTGGTCTTAACGGTGATGAACCCCTGTTTAAGGTCAACGCTCCGCCATTGCAGCCGAGCCACGTCGCTCCGTCGCATGGCCGTGCAAACCGCAGTCACGATCAAATCGTACATCAGCGGATCCTCCGCGGCTGCGGCAAACACGTCCTTCAGCTCTTCCTGGTTGAAAGGCTCCCGGTGGACCGTCTCCGCGTCCTGGGGCACCGCATCCTGCAAAAACTCCCGATAGGCGCCGCCAAAAGGCTCCAGCCGCTTGAACAACCCGCGCAATAGCACCAACTCCGTGTTGTACGTCTTGGCCGATATGCCCGCATCCATTCGTTTCCTAAAAAACTTTCTGATGTGTTCGCCCTGGACCGCCCCCAGATCCTTCATATCCGGCGCGAGTTCCCGCATAAAATCAACGAACCGTTGAATCACACGCTGGCAATTCTCGATGTGGAACGGCTTCGCATTGGCCTTGCGCGGGCTCCACGCCTGCGCCAGCGTCGCCAGCGGAACCGTTTCGACCTTGTGCCCGTACCGGTGACGGTGAATCCGTTGGACAAGCTGTTCGCGGTCACCGTCAGATTTTGCGCCCTCCACGACCTGCCGCAACTGTTCCAGCGCCGCCTGACGCGACGCTTCGAAGACATCGCTCCCCCGATCGCCGATCATCCCGGAGGCCGGCGGGTCACCCTTCCACCGCGACAACGTCACAACGCGTCGTTTCCGGTTCACGTCATACGCACCGAACCACATGGGCCGCAAGTTGCCGTCCGGGTATTTCTTCAACTCAAGCCACATAATCGCCTCCTTATTCTTAGCGCCACGGGGAGACGATATGCGAATTTGAGTACCTATGCAACAATAAAACTCACACAAAAACCACACACAAAGCCATTATCAAGAAAGCTTTTCGCGCTTTTGGCTTGCAAATGAACATTCCTTATTTATTCGGGACCAAGAGGTCGTAGGTTCAAATCCTATCGCCCCGACCATTTCAGATTTCCGGCGATTTCCGCGCCCGGCGCGGCGGCGACATTCGCCGCCGCGATGATGCTCCACGGTTCCGGGAAGACGACGCGCAGGACCGGGACCGGCCTTTCCGCCCACCGTGACGACGACCGCCTGCCGGGTGGCGCGAAGTCGGTCGCGTGACGCGCTCCGACGACGCCAGCGAGCGAGACCACGGACGCCGCCGACACGTCGGCGGCCATGCTCTCGGTTTGGCAAGCGTCGGAAGTGACTGCGGGAGAGGTGACTTGCGAATCGTCCGCTGACTTGTCCCGGCGAAGCCCGGCGGAGACGGACCTTTCTCCTGACCATGCTCCGGCCTTCGTCATTCGGGAAGATGGAGGGAGGGAAGCAGGTCCGAAAGAGTCACGTGCGGCGAAGCCGC
>JAPLSZ010000343.1 GCA_026398385.1 Kiritimatiellota bacterium
AACGAACGGCGTCTTGTTCAGAAGCGGTAGGCGTGCTGACATGAAATAGTGCTATAGTAAATCTATAACACTTATGCAAGATAAATCTTCACGCCAGCATCACTTTTTTCAGTATCCGTTAAAATTAGGCGAGGATCAGGGACTATCTTGCAGGATGGATGGTATTTCAGATATCTTGAAAAATCCTGTTAATCCTGTCAAATATTCTTTGGTTGCGGCTGGGCCGCGCTAGGCCTTTGCGACAAAATCCTCAAAATTTCAACGCCAAGACAGGGGCAGGGCGGATATATGAAGAAGACGATGATTAAGGGAGGCGGGATCGCGCGATGCTGCTTCGTGGCCGTGCTGGCTGCGGGGCTGCTCGTCTCGTGCCGGGAGGGGAAAGACATGAACGCGAAAACGGCAGGCGCCGGTGCGGCGCCGAAGCAGGTGATGCAGGCTTCGTTGGCCGGGCAGTGGTATAGCGATCAGCGTGAGGAACTGACGCGGGAATTGCAGCACGACCTGGAGCAGGCCGGGGGCGCCAAGCTGCCGGACGTCATCGCGCTGATCCAGCCGCACGCCGGCTACCGCTTTTCCGGCCCGGCGGTGGCGTACGGCGCACGTCAGGTGCAGGGGAAAACGTTCCGCCGCGTGGTCGTCATCGGCGCGAGCCATCGGAGGCCTTTGCCCAACACCGTGTGCGTTCCGACCGCCACGCATTACGCCACACCGCTGGGCGAATTGCCCCTGGATCGGGACTTCATCGCGGCGCTGCAACAATTTCCCTTCGTCCGCCGCCTGCCGGCGGCATTTGAGGAGGAGAACAGCGTCGAAATGCAGATCCCCATGCTCCAACAGGCCCTTGGCACGTTCACGCTGGTGCCCGTGGTGGTGGGTCAACTGGATCCGGCCACCATCCGGGAAGTGGCCCAAGCCCTGGGTTCGCTCGTGGACGCCGGCACCTTGGTCGTGGCCAGCACGGATTTCACGCACTATGGCGCCCAGTACGGCTACGTGCCGTTCACGACGAACATTGCGGAGAATCTGCGCAAGCTCGACCTGGGCGCGGTGGAACTGATCGAGAAAAAGGATCTGGAGGGCTTTAACGCCTATTGCGCGCGTACCGGCGCGACGATCTGCGGCCAGGTCCCCGTCAGCATCCTGCTGGCCCTGCTGCCGCCCGCCGCGCAGGCGCACTTGCTGAAGTATGACACCTCCGGCGCCCAGACCGGCGATTTCGGCATGTCGGTGAGCTACGTCAGCCTGGCCTTCACCGGCGCCTGGCCGCCCGCGCCGGAAAAAAAGGAGGCGACACTCGGCGCCGAGGATCAGAAACAACTGCTGCGGCTGGCCCGCCAGACGCTGGAGTATCACTTTCTGAAGAATCGGGAAGCCACGCCGGCGGATCTCGGCATCGAGATCACGGCTGCGATGCGGCAGACCATGGGCGCGTTCGTCACGCTCAAGGAACGCGGCGAACTGCGCGGCTGCATTGGCGAGATTTTCCCGAAGCGGCCGCTGTTCGAGGCGGTGATGGACCACGCGCGCAACGCGGCGCTGCACGACCCGCGCTTCCGTCCGGTGGCGGCCGTCGAGCTGCCGCAACTGGAGTTCGAAATCTCCGCCCTGACGCCGCCGCGGCCGGTGGCTTCGTACCACGAGATCGTGATCGGCCGGCACGGCATGGTGCTCACCAAGCGCGGCCGCTCGGCGGTGTTCCTGCCGCAGGTGGCGCCGGAGCAGGGCTGGGATTTGCCGATCACGCTGACCTATCTCGCCCAGAAGGCCGGGCTGCGGGCGGATGACTGGAAGGAAGGCGCCGAATACCTTGTGTTCGAAGCCATCGTGTTCCACGAGAAGAAGTGACCCCGGCTACAGGCGGCCGTCTGGGTGGCGCTGTAGCCGCGACCGTTGGTCGCGACAGGGAAGAGCGCGACCACCGGTCGCGCCTACAGACGGAAGG
>JAPLSZ010000351.1 GCA_026398385.1 Kiritimatiellota bacterium
TCGCCGCCTGCGCCTCGAAGGCGGGGGCGGTGACGAGGTCGGGATGGATTTTCCGGATCAGTGCCAGCGCGGCCAGGCCGGCCACCTGCTGGTTCGCCGCCTCCGGTTCGAACCGCCGGAGCAATTGCGCGGCGGCCACGGCGGCGCCGGCGCGGATTTCCCCGGCGGGGATCACGCCCGCCTCGGCCAACTTCAGCACCGCGCGCGTGGAGAAAGCGCAGGACGGATAGCCGCGTTCCCAGGGATAGTATTCCTCGAAGGCGCCGAAACGGACCGCGCGCTGATTCCAGAACCAGCAACCGGCGGCGGCTAACGCCGTCAACGCCGCGCGGTCGGAGGCGAATTCCGGCCGTTCGGCGGCCAGCCAAGCCGTCCAAGTCCCCTGCTGCAGAATCACGGAGGAGAAATCGCGGATGCGATAATGCCACCAGTCGCGGTCGAACGAGCCGTAGGTCGCCGAGTTCGGATCGCGACTCGCCTGGGTGAGGATGCGCGGCAGCAGCCGCGCGATCGCCGTGCCCAGCACCGCATTTGTTTCCGTGATACTGTTCATGGTTTTCAAGGCATAGAAAACCGTCCCCGCGCTTTCCAAGGCTTGGAAATAACGCGGACAAATTCATATAGCCGATGGAGCGGCCGCTGTCGAGCCTGGGCCGCGTTATGAAAACTTGTCAACCGCCAGTAGAAACGCAAGACTTTCCCGCAACCATGGGTGATGAATCTCATGTTGTGCTTTGGCGCGGGCCGGTGCTCGTGCTGGCCCTGGTGTTGCTGGGCTTGGGCCTCCGCCTGCTGGCCGCCTACTGGGCGTGCGACGAAGTGCATGGCGACAGCAGTTTGGATGCCGTCATGGTGGCGGACATCGCCGCGGGGAAAAACTTCCCCACGTTTTTCTATGGCCAAGCCTACATGGGGCTATCCGAAGTCTACGTCAGCGCGCTGGTGCGCCGGCTGGTTGGCGGCCCCGCTGTCGTCAACTTCATGGGCAAGGTGATTTTTTCCACCCTGTTCCTGCTGGCCTTGTTCGGCTGGGCGCGGGCGGTGGGCGGTCGCCGGGCGGGTCTGGCCGCGGTGGCGTTTTGCCTGATTGGGCCACTGCATTTGTTCGACTTGTATTATTGCGCCATCATGCTCCAGATCACGCTGCTGTTGTGGTGGAGCGTGGCTTTGTCGTTGCGCCCGCCCCGCGTCTGGGAGGTCTTGGGGCTGGGCTTGCTCGCCGGGTTTGGCTGGTACACCTGCCAACTGATGTTTGCCACGCTGCTCGCGGCGGCACTGCTCCTGGCGTTCGCTTGGCGCTGGCGGTTGTGGCCCTGGCCCCTGTGCGCCGGCTTGTTCGGCTTTGTGCTCGGCAGTTGGCCGTGGTGGCTCTGGAATCTTCGGCATGACTGGCAAACGTTCAGTCTTGCCGGAACGCTGCGTGGCTACAGCGCCGCCGCAGGGTTACAACTATTCATTCGGCGGCTGGGTGAATTGTTCGATCTGCCCAAGCTGTCCGCGGGTTTGCTGCTCGCCACGGCGTTGTGCTTCCTGCTGCTGTTGGCCGCCGCCGCCGTGGCCGTCGCCGGTCGCTTTCGCGCGGAACCACGCCTGCGCCGGCATGTGCTGGCCCTGGGTCTGATGGTCGTCTTGAACGCCTACCTTTTCGCCATTTCCCACTTTGCCCGCACGCCGGCACCGCGACTCGTCATGCCGTTGCTGCCGGTGTGCGCCATCCTCGTGGGCCTGGGCGCCGCGCACCTGACGCGTCGCGCGCCGCGCTGGGGTTGGTTGCCGCTGCTGGGGCTGGTGGCCGTTCAGGGCCTGACGGTCATCCCCCACGCCCAGCGTACGGCCCGCCAAAATCGAGCCATCCGGCAAGGCGCCGGGCCCCTGGTGGAATTCTTGCGTCGGCAGAAATGTACCACCCTCTTCGGCGACTACGCCCGGTTCTTTTGGCTGAACGTGGCCACCCATGGACAATTCATCGTCAGTGATGCCGCCGTGGAACGTTGTGCTGAGTATGAACGCCTGGCGGAAAACGCCCCCCGCATCGGAGGCCTGGACGACTTCGCCGCGCAGTTGGCGGATTTTGCGCCCGCCAGCGGCGGCGCGGTCACGTGCACCAATCTGGCGGGCGTCCTGGTGGCCTATAAGCTGGCGCCACCCGATCAACCGCGCCGCGTGCTCGCGCCCGACGAAATCGCGGGCATCCGCCAGCAGGATGATCGCGACGTGACGGCGGCGCTGCTGGATCGCGACCTCGCCACCGAATGGGCCGCACCCCTGGATGACCGGCTGACCCAGACCTTGGTAATTGAGTTCCGCGCGCCCGTGGCCGCGAATGGCGTGCGCCTGTGCAGCGCCGTGGGCCATTATCCGCCGCTGTGGCAGGTGGAACGCGAACGCGGGGACGGCACCTGGGAAGCGGCGACCCCGCCGCTGAACAACCTCATGTGGTTCTGGTCCGGTCCGCGGATCTTCTGGCACGGTGCCGCTTTCCGGTTGGAGCTCGCTTTCCCGCCGGCGCCCACGCGCAAATTGCGCCTGCGCTTCGGCCCGGCCCGCCGCGCGGACGAATTGCATTTCAGCGAACTCTTCGTCTATGCCGCGGCGGCGCACGCCGACCGCGCCGAGCCGGAGGCCCTGCCCGACCTGCTCGCCCTGCTGCGCTCGCGCCAGACGCGCCGGGCCTATGCCGATCGCTGGCTGGCCAACCAACTTCAGCAGCACTCGGCGGGCGCCATCGCCGCCTCGCGCGAGCGCGCCGTGTTCGACCGCGATGCCGACGAGCCGCCGCTCACCCGCCGCGCCGTGCCGCAACCGTGCCCGCTACAGGCCGACACCGCCATCATTGTCCGCCAGGCGGACGCGCCGATTACGCGCGCCACGCTGGCGGCACTGCGCATCCCCATGCGCGAAACCGCGCTGGACCCGTGGCTCATTTTCGATTTCGCGCCCGGCGCGTGGCAGCCGGAATTTGGCTGTTACGACAACCTGTTTTGGACCGGCTTGGCCTGCCTGCCGGACAGCCAGCGGAACAAGTCCACCGCCACGCGCCTGGCAACGCTGGCCCGGACCAACGCGGCCGAACGCGCCCTGCGCTTGTGGCCCACGCATCAACAAGCTTTGCGCATCCTGGGCGCGGCCACGCCCCAGCCGGCCCTGCCGCTGAGCATCCGTTACAACAATGGCGTGACGCTGAGCGGCCTCACGCTCAACGCCACCACCCGCGCGCCCGGCCAAAAACTTTCGCTGACGACCTTCTGGACCTTCGACCGTACACGGCTCGACGATCACCCCGTGGTGTTCTTCCACTTTTTGGACGCCGCCGGCAACCTTGTTTTTCAGGACGACGTCGGCCTCCTGAATCATATCCCGCCCCATGCTTGGCAGTGCCCCTATCCCGGCGAGCTCGTCCCGCTGCAACGCGATATCACCGTGCCATCCACCGTGGCGGCGGGCCGGTATAGCGTACGCTGCGGTTTGGTCAATGGTTACACCCTGCGCCGGTACTGGCCCCACACCGCTCTGCCTACGCGTATGTTGAAGACCAGCCTGCCGCTGGACATCACCATCGCCCCGGCTGCGCGCTGAGCCCGGCTTCCAAGGCTTGGAAACCGACGCTATGTTTCTTCGACGATCATGGTCAGCATGCCGAGCCCCTTCCGCTTCACCAGCTTGCTCCAGCCCTTCCACAACAGGCGCAGGCGGTTGAACAGCGGGCCGATCACCGCCTCCGGCATCCACGCCAGCACCTGGCGCGCGGCCCGCGTGCCGCCGACGAGAATCAGGGCGGCGATGACCCACTCCACGGCGATGCGCGACGCTGGCAGCGGCTCGGGCCGCAGCCCGTACCACGGCGCGGCGCGGCCCCGCCGGCGGCGCCAACGGTTGCGCATATAACTGCCGCTTTTTGAAGTCGAGCATGTGCCCGTGCAGATGCCGCCCGCCACCACCTCGCGCCGCAGCTTGTCGCAAATCGTCACACGGGCAGAGTCGTCATATTTACCGGCAAAACTAATAAGAAAGGGGCGTCCGGCGAAGAAATATTGACCTGTGAAGCACAGGCCTTTATCGTCGTACCGGTAGATGTCGCCGTCGGCGGCTCCGGTATTCGGAGGGTTTATGACGCTGATTCAGCCCAACGCTGTGGATTATGTAATTCTGGCGGTCTACTTTGTGTTCGTACTGGGCATCGGTGTGGCGCTGAAGCGGTCCGTCCGAACCGGCGACGATTTCTTCCTGTCCGGCCGCAAGCTCGCCGCCTGGGTCTGCGGGCTCGCCTTCCTCTCCGCCAACCTCGGCGCGCAGGAGGTGATCGGCATGGCGGCCTGCGGCGCCAAGTACGGCCTCCTGACCTGTCACTTCTACTGGATCCCCGCCGTGGCGGCGATGGTGTTCGTCGGCCTGTTCATGATGCCGTTTTACTATGGCTCGCGCGCGCGGTCGGTGCCGGAGTACCTCCGGCTGCGGTTCGACGAGAAGACGCGCGGCCTGAACGCGCTCACCTTCGCCGGGATGACGGTGTTCTCCTCCGGGATTTCGCTGTTCGCGCTGGCCTCGCTGCTGAAGCTCCTGCTCGGGTGGAATTTCCACATCAGCGTGCTGGTGTCCGCCGCGATCGTGCTGGCCTATATCTTCCTCGGCGGCCTGACCTCGGCGATCTACAACGAGGTGCTGCAATTTTTCCTGATCGTGCTGGGCTTCTTGCCGCTGGCCCTGCTGGGCCTCCGGGACATCGGCGGCTGGGCCGGGCTCAAGGCGCGGCTGGCGGTCACCGCTGTCGCACAGGGCTATGCGCCGGATGCGTTGGTGCGCGTATGGCAGCCGCTGCACGCGTCGTCCGCCAACCCGATGGGTGTGGAATGGATGGGCCTGGCGATGGGCCTGGGCTTTGTGCTGGGCTTCGGCTACTGGTGTACGGACTTCCTCGTGGTCCAGCGTGCGATGGCGGCGGATTCGATGGCCTCCGCGCGGCGTACGCCGCTGATTGCCGCGGTGCCCAAGATGCTCTTCCCGCTGATTCTGATCGTGCCGGGCATGATTGCGCTGGCGTTGAACGGCGACGGCAGTTTTCTGCCCAAGGCCGCGGATGGCACCGTGGATTTCAACATGGCCATGCCCACGCTCATGGCCCACTATCTGCCCAGCGGCGTGCTGGGTCTGGCGCTGACGGCGCTGATGGCCTCGTTCATGTCCGGCATGGCGGGCAACGTCACGGCCTTCAACACCGTCTGGACCTACGATATCTACCAGAGCTATATCCGTCCCGGGCAATCGGACCGGCATTACCTCCGGATGGGCCAGTTTGCGACCGTAGGCGGCATTCTGCTGAGCGTGCTCACCGCCTACGCCGCGACCAAGTTCAACAACATCATGGACCTGCTGCAACTGGTCTTCGCCTTCGTCAACGCACCGCTGTTTGCCACGTTTCTGCTGGGCATGTTCTGGCGGCGCGCGACGGGCCACGGGGCGTTCTTCGGTCTGCTGGCCGGCACCGCCGCCGCGGCCGCGCATCACGGCCTGACGGTTCCGCTCGGCGCGGCGACGCTGTTCAAGGGCGGCTGGATCGCCGCGCTGCTGCACACGCCCGCGTTGCACACCTACCCCAGCGAGATGGCGCAGAACTTCTGGACCGCCATCTGGGCCTGGGCCGTCTGCTTCGGGCTGACCATCGTCCTTTCGCTGGCCACACGACCGTTGAAGACCGACCCTGCGCGGCCTGGTGTACGCGCTGACCCCGCGCGAGCGGGAGCCGGGCGTGCTTTGGTGGCGGCGGCCGGCCGCGCTGGGGGCCGTCATCATGGCCGCCGTGCTCGCGCTAAACATCGTCTTCTGGTAGGAGCCCCGCATGAATTCCCGCGAACGTGTGCAAACCGCCCTGAGCCACCAGACGCCCGACCGGCCGCCGGTGTTCGCCACCTTTGTGCCGGAGATCGAGAAGAAATTGCGCGCGGCCACCGGCCTGACCGACCCGGACCTCGGCGCGGCACTGGGCAACGACCTGGTCAAGACCTGCGTCGGCCTCGAACTGAGCTTTTACGGTCAGCCCTACCCCGAATACACCGACGCCTGGGGCATCCGCTGGCGGTATGTGCGCAACACTTTCGGCGTGTTCACGGAAATCGCTGAACACCCGCTCGCCGGCGACCCCGCCAAACTCGGGACGTTCACGATTCCCGATCCGCTGGCCGACGCGCAGTACGACACGTTCCGGAAGATGAAAACGCTTTATGGCCGGGAGAAATGGCTGATCGGCTCCAGCCAGATCAGCATCTTCGAGGCGGCCTGGTACCTGCGCGGGCTGGAGCAGTTCATGATGGACCTGGCGCTGGAGCCCGACTACGCCGGGGCGCTGATGGACAAGGTGATGCAATTCCCGCTGGGCGCGGCGCGCCAGCACGCCGCGCTGGGCGCCGACATGATCTGGTTCGGCGACGACATCTCCGGCCAGCAGGGCATGACCCTTTCGCCGACGATGTGGCGCGCCTTCCTCAAACCGCGCTATGCCGCGCTGTTCGCGGCGACGAAGCAGGCCAAGCCGGATGTGAAAATCGCCTATCACAGTTGCGGCAACTGCGCGGCGATCCTCGACGACCTGGTGGAACTCGGCCTCGACGTGCTCAACCCGCTCCAACCGCTGGCCATCAATCCGTTTGAGATCAAGAAACGCTATGGCCAACGGCTGGCGCTCTTCGGCGGTCTGTGCGTCCAACACGTCATGCCGTACGGCACGCCGGAGGAGGTCCGCGCCGCCGTGCACCGGCTCAAAACCGAGTGTGGGACGGGCGGCGGCTACATCCTCGCCCCGGCGCACCACATCCAGGCCGACACGCCGCTGGCCAATATCCGGGCCTTTTACGAGGAAGGGCTGCGGACAAATTGGAATTGATGTCGGGTGCAGTACTTGAAGTTATGGAGTGCGCGATCTTGATCGCGCTTTCATGCGGACCGGCTTGACGATCCACAACGTAAGGCGGTGCGTCACTCCGCGCCGACGAACGACCACCTCATGGACGAGGCACGGGTGGAATTCCCGTGGCCCCGGCTTGCAACAGCTCCTGACGGGTGTGCTCCACGATGGTGCGGAAATTCACCGCGCACGGAGCCACCGCGCCGAGCACGTGTTCCACGCGGCGGCGCACCAGGTCGCCCTTGAACAGCCACAGCATCGGCCGTTTCCAGGAAAACGGCAGGGGGATTGGTTCGCGGCACATATCCACCGGATGAAAATAGAACACGGCCGGCCCGCGCCGCAGGGACTGGCGCAAGCCGGCCATGATCAGGCGGCTCCCGAAGAACCGCAGATACGGCCCGCCGGCGCTCTGGATCTTGAGGCCGCCCCATTGCCAATACGGCCAGGGGAATTCGATCAGGCCGCGCGGTTCCGCGCCGCGGCGGAGTTCGCCGCGCGCGGGGAAATAAGGCCGGCTGTCCACGCCCTCAAGACGGGAATCGGTTTTGTTGTAGATCGAATTGACGGAGACGGAGGAGTCGTACTGGAAGCCGAGTTCCTCCAGCGCGTCGAGCATCCAGCCCGCATTGGGCGCGCGATAACCGGTCACCGGCCGGCCGCCGATATCCTCCAGGATTTTCCGCGCCGCGGCCGTGCGCGTTTTGAATTCGTTAGGCGTGAAATTCGGTCGCTGGGTCGCCGGGTCGAACTTGGGAACGTGCGTCAGGCCGTGGCAGGCGATTTCGTGGCCGGCGGCGGCGGTTCTTTTCAGCAGCTCCGGAAAGCGCTGCGCGTATTCGGCCACCCAGAAAAAAGTGGCGCGGATGGCGTGGCGGCCCAGCAGTTCCAGCACGGGCTCGAGATAGCGCCAGCCGCGCTCGGGGTCGGGGGTGGCGGCCAGCGCGGCGGCGAGGGTCTGCCGCGCGTCGTAGCGGGCGGCGACGGACGGCCCGTGGTACCAGTCCTCCACGTCCACGCTGACGATCACGGGCTGCGCGCCCTGGCCGGCCGGTCCTGGTTGTTCGCTGGTCATGGTGCCCGATGGTCCGCCATCCGTAACCCGCGCTCCGCCTCCGGCCGCCCGCCACGCCTCACACATAGAGCCGGTCGTTGTCGTTCATGTCGAACCACATGGCGAACACCAGCGACTGGAAGGAGAAAATTCCGATGGTGGTCAGCAACGTCAGGTGGGCGAGCATGATTTCGCCGCGCGCCACATAGGCGTGGAGAAAGCGGTAAAGCAAGGGCAGATCCGCTAGGAACGCGAGGAAGGCAACCAGGTACAGCAGGAACAGCGGATGGAAACCCTGGTAGAGATATTTTTTGAACAGCCGCTGGACAAACAGCCGCACCAGCAGGCCGGAGATCCGCGGGATCACCGCGGGGATTTTCATCTTCGACTGCTCGCCGACGTCGTAATGCGGCGTGATGGGCACCTCGGTGACCGTGAAGTTGGCGATGTTCAGCTTCTGGAGCAGGTCGTTGTACACGCCATACCGCGGATACAACGCGTGCAATTCCAGGCATTCCAGCGCCTCGCGGCTGATGGCCGTGAAGCCCGTCTGCGCGTCCGAGATGCGCCAGTAGCCCGTGGCGATCCTGGTGAGGATGGATAGCAGGCTGTTGCCAAAGTAGCGCGTGCGCGGGATGGCGCGCCGGGCCGAGCGGTGTTTGAAGCGGTTGCCCTTGCAGTAATCCGCGCGGCCCTCCAGCACGGGCCGGCAGATGCGCTCCAGTTCCGCCGGATCCATCTGCCCGTCGCCATCCATGATCGCGGTGCAGTCCGCGCCATGGTCGCGGGCGCAGCGGTAGCCCGTGGCCACGCCGGCGCCCTTGCCGCCGTTGCGCGCGTGCGTCAGCAGCAGCACGCGGCTATGGTCGCGGCGGAATCCCGTGCAGGGGATGAACAGATTATCAGCCTCGCGCTCCATTTCCAGCGCGAGGTTGTTGGCGCGGTCATAGACGCCCGAACCCATCCGCTGCTCGCGGCGCGTCAGCGGCGTGAACGGCGCGCGGTCGGCCGCGATGTAGCGCTGCACCGCCGCTGCGGTGCCGTCGGTCGAGGCGTCGTCCAC
>JAPLSZ010000363.1 GCA_026398385.1 Kiritimatiellota bacterium
CCCACGGCAGCCGTCCCGTCGGCCATGATGACCGAAACGTCGTACTCGGAAAGGGAATGAAAGACGGCCATGATGGTTCCGTCGCCCTCCGCGACAAGCCGCGCGGCGGTCGCCTCGGGGGAAAGGCCCCGGCGGGCCGCGACGGCGGCGTTGTCCCAGTCGGCCAGCGCGAGATGGTTCTGGGCGGTGAAAGCATGCAGGAGGGTGCGCTCATAGGGCCAGCCGCTGAAGTCCTGCACGTTGTCGTTGATCACGAGGCTGCCGGCGCCCTTGGAAACGCTATAGGTCTGCAGCCGGTCAATCTCGTCGGAGGCGGCTCTATAATCGCTCGCGCTCTCCGCGAAGGCGCCGCGCGCCTGGCGGACGGTGCCGCGCTCCATGAGATACAGCACCTTGTCCTTCGACAGGGGCCTGTTGGTCAGCGAATGTTCCGCCGCTTCGAAGCGCCCGGCGTAAAAATCACGGCGGGCGGCGCCCAGCGGTGTCGAGCAGCCGCCCCCCAGCAGCGGCAGCGCGGCGGCCGCCGCGAGCGCCAGCGCCCACGACGGCCGGAAACCTCCGAACGCGCGCCGCAGGACGTTGCGCATGGGTTACCATCCAATGAGCGGAATGCTGGCGCGCCGGGCGAATTCCTTCTCCTGCGTCCAGACGATCTCGCTCGTCTCCAGGTCCGTGACCTCAAAGGTCAGCTTGTAGTAGTTGACCTCCTGCTTGGACACGCGGACCTGCTTCGGCGAGGTATCCGTCATCTGGGTGAACGAGCCGCTGACCATGTACTTCGCGCCCAGTTGCTTGCCGACGTTGACCTGGGATTCCGGCGTGGCGTTGGCCACCTGGTAGCCCTGCTCCTTGAGCAAATCCGCGCGGCGCGTCTCGTTGATGAAACGCACCTTGCCCGACTGCAGGAGCAGCGTGCGCATGCGGTCGGTGAGGTTCTTCATGTCGGCATACTGCTGCGTGCGGTTCTGCACGCCGGAGATCATCATCACCTGCGGCTCCGCGTGCTTCTTGAGGAAGTTGCTGCCCAGCAGGTCGTCCACAAGGCCCTGCGTGATCAGCCGCATGTCGGTGAAGTCATAGTCGGCGGTCATGTGCTGCTTCTGGTTCACATCCACTTCGGCGGTTGAGGCGCGGAACATCGCGCAGCCGTTGCCCAGCACGAGAACCGCGCCGCACAGCGCTACGCCGCTTATCCGGAAAAACATCTTCTTCATGGTGCCTACTCCTTATTGTTAGCGATCCACGGGGATACTATAGACCAACACGGCCGGTTCAGCAAGCGTCATCGGGCATTTCAGACAATGGGTCAGGTAGGGGCACAGTCTTGCTGCGCCCGCCTGCGGTGAGCTTGCCTGCCCTGAGCTTGATACAATCCCTGAGCCTGTCGAAGGGGTCGAACGGGTCGAACCAGTCGGCGTTGCCTTTCGCCGGGTCGGAGACCCGGCCTACAATAATCTTATCGCCAGCGGCGCCTGCTACCTGACCCATTACCGCTTCCGACGAATTGCCCGATAGGTTCCCTTTTCCAGATCTGGAAAGATCCTGCGGAGCGGCTGGTTTGCGGAACTCTGCGTGGGCGGGGCTTCCCAGCCCTGCGATGCTGCTCGGCGGCTCGCGCGGGGCTGGAAGCCCCGCCCACAAAATGATGCCCGCTCTTCCTCTCCGTCCATCGCGCGCGGCACGCGATGGGTGCAATCGTGGCGTGGATCGGGTTTGTCCGCCGCCCTGTCCGCCATAGCCCTTGGCGACGGCGGAAGGCGGACCCGTGCGGGAGCGCGTCAGCTTGGCCCAGATGCAAGGCGCCGCAGGTCACGCTGGATACGTATCCGCGGGATCTGCGGCAACACAGCAGATGGGCCAAGATCACGCGTGATCCGCACGGCCCGATCCACGCCACTCGTTGGATCTTCACCGCCGGCAACGAACGAACCATAGATGCTTTTCTCGCAAAACAACGCCAGCATCATCAGCGTCCGGCAGGATGCCGAACGCAGCGGGCTGGAAGCCTGCGCTCCCCCAACTTAATTGCTGGAGGCTGGATCACTTCGGAAGGGGGTGTTGCGATCCGGGCTGATCCACCACCCGGAAGGGCACGGCGGGCAGCATGACGGCCACGGGCCGCGTGATCATCACCGGCTTCTTTACCGCCGGGCCCGGGACGTCCGGGCCGGCGGCGGCCGCGTTCTTCTGTGGGCGCGCTTTGGCAAAGACGGCGGACTGGGCGGTCGCGCCGGGCGGCGGGCTGCCGGCCGGCGCAGCGCCGGCCTTCTTGGCCGCCTGGGCCTCCAGCCGCGCCCGTTCTTCCGGCGTGGCCTCGCGCTCGACCGGCATCATGCCGGTGAAAATCAGGTTCTCCCGCAGTGCGCTCGCGCGCGCCACCCGCGGCGTCCCCGCCGCCTGACCCGGCGGCGCATTCGTCGTCACCGCCAGGCCTACCTTGCTCTCCGTCCGCACGGTCACCCACCCCGTATTCTGGCCGGCGCGGATGAATCCTTGCCGCACCGTGATCCCCTTGGGCGGATTCACAAGCTGGATCCTGATCGGCCCGTCGTACCCCGGGGTGCGGATTGCGGCGACCGGAAAGCTGCTTTCTTTACCGCGCGGCAATTCCAGATAACCCGCCGGGGGCAATTGCACCGCCGCGCCGAAGGGCGCGGCCGGCCCGGTCACCAGCAGCGTCTCTTCGTGGAAGGGCATCAGGTGCTGGTAGAGAAAAGCCTGCATGAGGTCCTCGGCCGGAACCGCCGGGCGGGTGATGGTTTTTCCGGCGATGAGCGCCGTGCCGCGCAGGCAGACCGCGCACCGGGTCGCGGCGGCGTTGCGCGCGGCGGAGACGGTCAGGCGGACCTGATCGGCCCCGTCCGGGATCACCGCGCCGTCGAGGGTCAGCCCGGCGGACGGTGCGTCGAGCGCCAGCCGGATCGGGCCGTCGAAGCCGTCCCGGCGGATGGCGTAAACGGTCAGGAGCGCCGAGCCGCCCGGCGCCACGCGCACCGCGGCGGGGGTGGCGCGCAACTCGAAATCCGGGATGGGCGGGCTGATGCGGAGCCGGTAGGCGTAGTCCGCGCCGCCCTGCCCCTGGGTGTCGTAGATGGTCACGGTGTACGTCCCGTCCTCCGGAAGCCGGCAGAGGATGGCGGAGTCGGCCTGGTGCGTGAGGAAGCCCTCGCCTCGGTCCGGCGCATCGTCGTTTTCCGCGATCTTCCGGCCGCGGCTGTCCGCAAGGACGAGGCCCGAATCCAAGGGCGAACCCAGGCGCCGCGCCAGCACCTCCAGGCTGACAAGCTGCCCCTGCCGGCCGGCAAAGCTGAAGGCCTGTTTTTCGCCCGGCTGCCGGAGACAACCGTTGACGATCACGGGCCAAGCCACGGGCAGGACGCCGCCCGGCTGGGCGGCCTCCGGGCCGACCGTCCGTTCCGGCAGCTCGTCCACGGCAAACGGAACGCGGCTCGAAATCAAGCCGTGGTTGATCACCGAAATCTGCTGACGGGCCGGAGCCGCCTGATCCACCGCCACCGCGACGGTATCCGTGGGAAGATTCCTGCCGAGCAGCTTGACGGTTACGGGCTTTTCGCCGCGGGGCGCCCCGAGCGGGGAAATGCCGGTGATAAAAGGCAGTTCGCCGATCCGGAGGCGGTACACAAAATCCTCCCGCCCGCGGTAGATCGAATCCCGAATAGTCAGCGTGTACTCGCCGTCGGCCGGCACGTCGTAGAACAGCACCGGATCCTGGTTGAAGCGATAATGGTCGGCGCAGGCCACCACCTGGCCCCGCGCGTTATACAAGGTGACCAGAGCCTGGAACCAGCCGGGCACCCCGTCGGCGATGTACGGCAGCAGCGCGCGGGCGGCGGTGTCCGCGACCAGGCGCTGCCCCTGCCTGGCGAAAAACTTGAACGCGTCCACGTCGCCGGGCATGATCCGCCCGTTGACCAGCACCGGCAGCGGCGGCAGCGGCAGGGCCTTCGCCAACTGATCGTTGGGCTCGACTTCCTGCGTTTCCGGCATCGAGCCGATCTGAAAGACCAGCTTGTTTGACGCGCCCTGGGGCGTCACCAGGCAAATGTCGCGGTCGCCGGGCTCGGCGTCCGGCGCGAGGGTGACCTGGAGCATCACGATTTCGTCTATGACGCTCTGGTTTTTCTTTTTGTTCTTCTTCCGGAACTCCTGGCCCTCGTACGGATCCCGGGCGTCGAGCACGCGCACGTCCGCGTTTTTTCCCGAAATGACGGCGGCGGTTGCCCCGTAGACGTGCTCCCCGCCGATTTTCACCGTGACGGTCGTGCCCGGCCGGCCGCCCGCGGGGAACACGTAACCGATATGCGGCGGCTTCTCCGCCGCACGCATCTGGCCCGGCGCGCCGGCGGCCCCCAACAGCAGCCCGGCCGTCACGCCCAGCAGCGCCGCCTTCCGCAACCTATAGATTGATCCCGCGTTCATGACATCACTGCCAACAATCTTCCACTATTCCGGCTCCTGTCTTCTGACTTCCGCCCCTAGCTCCTCATCCGTGTCAATCCGTG
The DNA here is from genome assembly GCA_026398385.1 of Kiritimatiellota bacterium. Lineage (GTDB taxonomy): Bacteria > Verrucomicrobiota > Kiritimatiellia > CAIQIC01 > CAIQIC01 > CAIQIC01. The sequence goes on from JAPLSZ010000363.1 coordinate 4,524, forward strand.
TTCATCCGTGGCTAAATTCCGACTTCTTCCGTCCCTCTGCGCCTTAGCGCCTGCGCGAGACAGCCGCTTCTCCACGCTTCATCCGCGCCATTCGTGTAATCCGTGGTTAAAATTCCGTTCCTCTTTTCTGTCTCCTGTCTCCTGTATTCTGACTCCTGTATTCTGTCCGATCCTCACATGATCTCCCTCAGCAGCCCGCCGGTTTCCTTCGCCGGGATCTCGTTGTCCGCAAGCGGCGATACGCAGATTTTCTCGCCCTGGGTTGTCATCAAGCGGGCGGCGCCATCAATGCCCAGCAACGCATACATGCTGCCCAGCAGATCCCAGGGATAAATCGGGCGCTCGATCACAATTTCGCCGCGCTCGTCTGTTTTGCCGACCACCCGGCCGCCGCGGAAGCCGCCGCCCGCCACCAGCGCCGAAAAGGCCTTGCCGTAATGTCCCCGGCCGCCGTTCCACGGCGCCTCCCACAGAATCTTCGGCGTGCGCCCGAACTCGCCGCTGACCCAGACGATCGTGCTGTCCAGCAGGCCCTGGTCGGCAAGATCCTGCAGCAGCGCGGACAGCGCCTTGTCGAGTTCCGGCAACTTGCCGCCCATGGCCTGGAAGTGCTGTTTGTGGGTGTCCCAGCCCCCGTGGTTGATCGTGACGAAGGGCACGCCCTGGGCCACCAGGCGCCGCGCGAGCAGGCAGGACTGGCCGAATTTGGTGTGCCCGTACCGGTCGCGCACTTCCGGTTTTTCCCGGCTGACGTCGAACGTCTTGCCGGCGTCGCCCAGGATCATCGCGTAGGCCTGCTGCTGGTTGGCGTCCACGCTTTTCACCAGGGGATCGTCGCCCTGCTCCTTCGCCAAGCGGTCCAGGTCGCCGAGCAGCGTCCGGCGGTCCTTCTGCCGCTCCTCGGTAACATGCTCGGCCACGATCCCTTCGACCACAAAGGGCGTCTTGCTCGGATCGCCGCCCGTCGAGAAGGGCTTGTACTTCGAGCCCAGGAAGCCGGACTCGGAAAACCGGCCCTGCGGCGTGGTCACCGTGATGTAAGGCGGCAGCATGCCGGTATAGCCGCCGTTGTAGCCCTTGAAGTACGAGACGATGGCGCCGATGCCGGGGCAGACCGCGCTGCTGGCTTTCCGGCCGGCCTGGACCAGGTAGGCGGCCGTCTCGTGGCCGTTGTTGCCGTGGGTCATCCCGCGCAGCAGCGCATATTTGTCCGCTATCTTCGCCAGCAGCGGCAGCATCTGGCAAATCTCGATCCCGGGCACATTGGTCGCGATCGGCTTATATTGGCCGCAGTACTCGCGGCCCGCCCCCGGCTTCGGGTCGAAGGAGTCCAGTTGCGACAGCCCGCCCCACAGCCAGACTTGGATCACGGCCTTCGCCGGCTTCCGGACAACCGCCGGGGCGGACGCAGCGGCGCCGCGCGCCGGCGCGACCAGACGGTCGGCCAGCAGCAGACCCGCCGCGCCGTAGGCGCCGCGCTCCAGAAATTCGCGGCGGGAGAGGCGGGACGGCATGAGCGGTTTATCTTGCATAGAGCACCATATCAAGTAGTCAGGAGTCAGAAGTCAGTAGTCAGAATTCAGGAATCGGAGTTTAGAATGGCTTGCGAATACGCCTCCAATATTTTGCTGACCTCCTCCAACAGCCGAGGCAGCCCGGCAACGTCACCATAGTCGAGCTCCCGGGCAAGAATAAGGTAGTAGCGCGATTCTTCGAGGGAACCTTGTGCGATATTAAAATAGCGCAGTTTGTCTGCTTTCCCGCGCTTTCTAAAACCTTCCGCAATGTTGGCGGCAATCGAAACTGCGGCGCGACGGAATTGAGACGTCAGTCCGTAGATTTCCGATCGGGGGAAGGTTTGCGAAAGCCGATAGGCGGCCAGCACGAACTGATGGGCCTTTTGCCACACCACGAGATCCTCAAACCTCTTTGCAGGCATATTCATCTCTATTCCTCCTCTTTTTTTTTCTGTTTCTTCTCCTCTGTCCCGTCCGGCTGTAGGTTGACACTTGCAAACACGAAAGGCAGGTGTCCGTGAGATCGGTCATACGGTATAGTGAGGCGTTCAAGCTGCAGGTGCTGCGCGAGCTGGAGGCGGGGAAGTTTGCCAGTGGGCATGTTCGGGCGCTCCTCGCTCTCCGTCAGCTCGAACGGCTGGCGCAGCCCGCCCACCACCTCCGCCTGGCCCTTCTTGCCCTTGCCCTGCCCCTGGGCTTTGCCCTGGCCCTTGCCCCACCGCGGCCGTTGGCCGGCCGCGCCCAGCTTCGCCTGGCCCGTGGCCAACTGGCGAAGCACCGGGCTCTGCTCGATCTTCTTCTGGATGTGGCTCGCATTGAGCAGGTGCTGCGCCTGAAACACCGAGGGCGCCGCGTTGCGTTCCGACTCGAACGAAGTGTTGCGCGGCGGGCGGCCGAACAGCTCCAGGAACGGCAGCTCGATGCTGCCGTCCGCCAGCGCAATGGCCCGCTGGTCGTTGGGCAGGAAGGTGAACGGCTCCGGGATCATGCTGGAGTACTTCTCGCCGGTGCCGGTGATCTGGTTGATCGCATCGAGCAGCGGCTCCGCGTCCAGCCGCCGGAGCCGGTAGTGGGAAAAGCCCTGCGCGTCCGCCGCGTTCCACCGGTTGGGCCGCGACGAAAGTTGATACGTGCGCGAGTTCAGGATGAGCCGGTAGATGTGCTGGAGGTCGTAGTGGTGGTCCGCCAGCTCCTGGGCCAGGTACGTCAGCAGCGCGGGGCTCCACGGGGGGTTGGACGTCCGCATATCGTCCGGCTCGTGGACGATTCCACGCCCGAGCAGCCAGAACCAGATCCGGTTGGCCATGCTCCGCGCAAACCAGGAATTCCCGGGGGCCGTCAGCCAGTCGGCGAACGCCACGCGCGGGTCGCGCTCCAGCGGCAGGAGGAGCGGTGGCCCGCCGAGTGGGGTCGGCGCCACCGGCTGTTTGGTAATGGGATTCAGCACCTGCCCGTCCGGCTTGAAGAAAACGATCTCCTCTTTCCATTCGTCCGTGTTCTTGTACCCCACCTTCGCGAAGAAGGCGGAGAAGCCCAGAAGCTGGTCCTCCGTCAGCCCGCTGTCCGCGAGGCGCAATCCCATGAAAACCAGCGCGACATTTTCGGCGATCTGCCGCGGCGTCCGCTCCTGGAACGCGCGGTAGAAGTTGGACGGCGGATCGCGGAAATTGCTGCCGGTGGCGGTGAGCAGCTCCCGCGCGAACCGGTCGTAGGGCTTGTTGCTCCGGAGGCTGTCCCGGATCCAGCGGTCATAGGCCTGCACCGCGTTCGGCCAGAGATTGCTGGGGAACTCCGCCTTCACCCGCAACAGGTCGCCCCACTTGAGCCCCCAGTATTCGGCAAACTCGCTGCGGGCCAGCAGCCGGTCAATCAGCCGGGCGCGTTTGTCCGGGCTGTGGTCGGCCAGAAAGCCGCGCACCTCCGCCGGCGTCGGCAGCGTGCCGAGCGCGTCCAGAAAAACGCGCCGCACGAATACCGCATCGTCGCACAGTTCCGAAGGCGGCACCCCCTGCTCCTTCAGCCTGGCCAGCACCAGTTCGTCAATACGATTAGCCGGCTGGAAGTTGTCGAACAGCGGCCGGGGGGCTGCCTCGGCGGCGAACCCGGGCCCGGCGATGCTCCCATACAGCGCCGCCGCGCACAAACCGATGGTGGCGGCGGCCTGCCGCTTCATGTTCACTCCCGGCAAAGAATCCCGACGTTTCAAACGACTCCTGTTTGGCGTGCGCTACCGTACCACAATAAACGCCCGCCGCTCTCTTTTATTATCGCCCGTAAACCGCTCACGGATACAGAAATCACCGTTCAGAATAAATCGGAACTTACCACAGAGGTCGCAGAGGTTCGCGGAGGTCACAGGTTCCTAGATGGCCGGTCTTCGTGAACTTCGTGCCCTTTCGGAATTTTGCCACAATGCAAAGAACGCAAAAGAAACAGGAGGTTTTATCCACAGATTTACGGGATTTACGCAGATAGCGTCCAAATGTCTATTTGGCAAGCGTCCAAAGGCCTATTATCGGCGCGGCTGATTGCCGCATGATGGTTCGCCGTGGAAAACGCCCTGCCGCGGAGACGTATGCGGGCGAGGAGCTTGCATGGCGCTCATTCAAGCGGTTTTTTGATCAAGCCGCCCAATCAGGATTCGGAACTTTCCACGATTTTGATTTCTTCGGCGGTCAGGCCGTAAAGGTCATAGACGAGGCGATCAATCTGCTGGTCGGTGGCAGCAATCTGGCGCTCCAGCGCGGTCTTCTCCTGCGGCGTCCGCGCGGCAGCGAGCTGCCGGTGCAAGGCCAGCATCTGCTCCACCAGCTTCACCATCCGGTCATGCGCAGATCTATCGGGTACGCTGGAAAAATCTATCCTCCTGATGGGAAGTTGACCGATGAATTGCGTAAAATAACGGAAGTATCCCCCGCGCATGGTGGTACTTACGCGTTTAAGATAAAGATCAAGCAAAGAACTGTTCAGCAAGGCGAGAGTGGGTCTATCATGCCGCGCTTATGACGACGACCCGGCAGGATGTTTCGCGCGGGACGGCCTGGCTGCAGCTCGTGCGCGCGCCGAACCTGCTGACTGGGCCGGTCGAGGGTCCTAAAAATAACAAATAACCAGAACTAATCGCGTCAACCCCAAATCCGCAATTACCGGAGGCGACCACCAAGCCCGCCAGCAGCCACGCCAGCACATCGCCCCCCCTTCATCCTTCGCCCAACAATCCGCAGAATACCGCCCCACGACGACGCCTGTCAATCCCGACACGCCGAAAGGTCGGAACAGATCCCGCCTGAGCCTGTGGTGAGCTTGATGAAATCCATGAGCTTGCCCGCCCTGCGCTTGTCGAAGTGGTCGAACGGGTCGAACGGGTCGAACCCGCCTGCGGTGAGCATGCCTGCCCTGAGCTTGTCGAAGTGGTCGACCCCGCGATCGTCACCTTGCGCCGGGTCGGAGATCCGGCCTACAATATGATCTTATCGCTGTCGACGCCCCTGCAGTACCCCCATGAACTGAAACCTGACGTGTTTGGGCTGGCCGCACGCTTCAAAACCTGGCTTTGACAAGCGCTCTTCGCCCTGTCAAACTGTTCCAGACTGATCTTTTTCGTTGTCCTTTATGCCGAAAGTCGAGACGTGACCCGGCCTGTCTGCGTGAGGGCGAACTTGCCTCATGAACGAAGAAAACCATCGAAGTTCTGCTCATGGCGCCAGCCAGCAGAGGTGGAACTTCCCGAAACTAATGGTGTCTTTGCCCGCATGGGTAGAGAGCGTGATCCCTCCTCTTGGTCATGTCTACCGGTCTGACATAGAAAAAATGGAGCTGGTGTTGCGGTTGGCGCATCTGAATATAATGGAAGGAAGCGGTGGCCCGTTTGGCGCCGCAGTATTCGACATGCGCTCCCAGCGGCTCCTGGCGCCAGGCGTAAACCTGGTGCTCAGCTCTAAATGGTCTGGCGCGCATGCTGAAATGATTGCCATCGCCCTGGCCCAGTCTCTTGTGGAAAGCCACGATCTAGCAGCATCCGCTTCTCTCCGCTGCGAACTTTTTTCAAGTACGGAGCCTTGTGCCATGTGCCTTGGGGCCATCCCCTGGTCGGGTATCCGGCGGTTAGTGTGTGGCGCGCGGGATCAGGATGCAAGATGTGTTGGCTTCGATGAGGGGGCCAAGCCACAGGCCTGGTCTGCACTGCTGCGCGATCAAGGCATCGAGGTCAGGCAGGATGTCTTAAGGGAAGAAGCGGTTGGAATCCTCAGAGAATATATCGCCTTAGGCCGACAGGTCTATAATAGCAAGATAAACGCACCTGGAGCGCCAGGCGCCTGACGGGCATAGTAAGATCCATGCGTAGCCTGAGCGGCGCATCAGACGGCGGCACACTGCGCCGCGAAGTTCACTGCCCACATGGTCACGACCGTGCGGTGCGGGCGGACCGGAGGCGGACACGGGGCCGCGTGGCCGCGGCTGGTTTTACCCGGCGGCCGGTTTCTTGTCCACCAGGGGATGGGCGAAGATATCGAGCGGCTCTTCGGCTTCGGCGGAGCGGCGCTCGATCCAGCCGAGCAGCGACCGGACCAACTCCTCGCGGCGCTCCTCGCGCTCCTCCAGCGATTGGCCGGTCATGTTCAGCACGCCGGCCGCCATGTTGAAATGCCCGCCCGCCGAGCCCTGGTCGCGCACCACGGCCTTGAGCAGCGCGCCGCAACGCGCGCCGGGCAGGCTGGAGCGCACTGAAATCAGCAGATCGTCGCCGCGCCACGCGGTGCAGAAGGTCCAGGTCACCCGTTCGATGCGCGAGAGCAAGTCCGCAATCTCCGGGACGATTTCCGACTGTTCCACGGCGTCGAGATGGCTCCAGGCCACGCGGCCATAGACCTGCGCGTGGTCCATGGCCTCCGCCAGGTGGGCAAAGTAGGGGCGCGGCAGGGGCGCGTGCCGGATGTCTCCGAGGATGCGCATGTTGGCCCGCGGCAGGAGCGCCGTATAGGCCTCCAAATCCAGCGGCGTGAAGCGGCGCGAGAAGTCCAGCGTCTCCGTGGCAATGGCATAGACCAGCAACGCCGCCAGCCACGGCGGCACGGCTACGTCCGCCGCCTTGAGGTACTCGTAGAGGATGCTGGCCGTCGCGCCCAACCCCGGGCGGAAATCCATCAGGCCCTCAAAACCCTTCTTCGCGCGCGTCTGCGGGTGATGGTCAATCACGCCGACCACCCGCACGCCGGGCGGCACCGTCACGCGTCCCGACCACGGCACGCCGTCGAGCACCAGCGCCGCCGGGCGCTTACGGCCGAGCTGCAGGCGCGTGGCCAAGGTAAAGCTATAACGGCAGTGCTTGAGCATCGCGCGGTTCTCCGCGCGCGAGGCCAGGCCGGTAAAGACAATGCGGCTGGGCACGCCAAACCGGGCCTTGAGCAGCAGGTGCAGGGCCGCGGCGGAGGCCAGCGCGTCGGGATCGGGATAGTCGTGCGGGATGATCAGCACCCGGCCGCGCGCCGGGAGCACGGCCTGGAGCGCCGCCAGTTGCGGCGTGAGCGCGGCGCTGCCGTTGTGACGATGACCGTTGGAGGCGCCGTGGGGCATGCGGGCATGCTTTCCTGGGATGGGACCGCTATCGCTCGCGCCTCCTCCGCGGAGGTGGACGCGCTTAATCAAACACCTTGAAGCACAGCGTGGCATTGTGGCCGCCGAACCCCAGCGAATTCTTGAGGATCGCGCGGACCCGGGTCCGGCGGGCGATGTTCGGCACGTAGTCGAGATCGCAATCAGGATCGGGCGTATCGTAGTTGATCGTGGGCGGGACCACCTGGTCGCGGAGGGTGAGGGCGCAGGCGATGGATTCAATGCCGCCGGCCGCGCCCAGCGTATGGCCGATCATGGACTTGTTGGAGCTGACCGCGACCTGGCGGGCGCGCTCCGCGCCGAGGGCCAACTTGATGGCCAGGGTCTCGCACTTGTCGTTCAACGCGGTGCTCGTGCCGTGGGCGTTGATGTGATCTATGCCGTCGGGGTTCAACCCGGCGTCGCGCATGGCCAACCGCATGGAGCGCGCGGCGCCGGCGCCGACGTCATCGGGCGCGGTCATATGATAGGCGTCGCAGGTGGCGCCGTAGCCGGCGAGTTCGCAATAGATGCGCGCGCCGCGCCGTCGGGCGCGCTCGTATTCCTCGAGGACCAGGACGCCGGCGCCCTCGGCGATCACGAAGCCGTCGCGGTCCCGGTCGAACGGGCGGGAGGCCTTCGCCGGCGCATCGTTGCGCGTGCTCAGCGCGCGCAGCGCGCAAAAGCCGCCAACGCCGAGCTCGCACAGGGGGGCCTCGGTGCCGCCGGCCAGCATGACGTCGGCGTCGCCGTGCTGGATGATGCGCAGGGATTCGCCCAGGGAGTGCGTGGCGGAAGCGCAGGCGCTGACGATGCAGAAGTTGGGGCCCTTGAGGTTCAGGTCAATGGCAATGAGGCCGGCGGCCATGTTGCTGATCATCTGCGGGATCATGAACGGCGAGAAGCGCGACGGGCCCTTGGTCAGCAGCACCTTGTGCTGTTCCTGCAGAATCTGCAGGCCGCCGACGCCGGAGCTGACGACGCAGCCGATGCGCTCGACATCCTCGGCGGCGAGGTTGAGTCCGGAATCGGCGACGGCCAGTTTGGCGGCCGCAATGCCGTAGTGGCTGAACGGATCCATCCGGCGCTGTTCCTTCTTGGAGACGAACTGGTCGAGGTTGAACTCGACCAGGTCGCCGCCAATGCGGGAGTCGTATTGGCTGACGTCAAACCGGGTGATGGGGCGGATGCCGGACTGGCCGGCGACCATCCGCTCCCAAAACCTGGGAATGTCGCAGCCCAGGGGGGAAACCACTCCCAGGCCGGTGACCGCTACGCGACGACGCTGCATGATTCACATTCTCCCGCGGCCTGCGCCGAAGGCATCTGCGAAAAAACCGGGAATAGCTGACGGCAGGTCATCCCCGGCTCGGTTTCGCAGCGATCAGGCGCTGAAGCCTTTGCCCTTCAAATAGCTGATGACGGCCCCAACCGTAGTCAGCTTCTCGGCTTCCTCGTCCGGGATCTCGGCGCCGAAGGCTTCTTCGAACGCCATGACCAATTCCACCGTATCGAGCGAATCCGCGCCCAAATCCTCAATAAAAGAGGCCTCAGGGGTTACCTGCTCGGGGTTCACCCCAAGCTGTTCGACGATGATTTCTTTGACTTTCTCTTCGAGTGCCATGGATTTCTCCTCCTGTGCTTGGCTTACTTACGCGGTCACCATACCGCCGCAAACAGTCACCACCTGGCCGGTTACATAGGCGGCGGCATCACTGGCCAGGAACAACACGACACGGGCTACATCTTCCGGCTCGCCAAACCGCCCCAGCGGGATGGCCGCGAGCATTTGCTTGCGAATATCCTCTGACAATTTTTCGGTCATCCTGGTCTGAATAAAGCCCGGCGCCACCGCGTTGGCGCGAATACCGCGCGACGCCATCTCTTTGGCCGTGGACTTGGTCAGGGCAATGACCCCGGCCTTCGAGGCGGCATAATTACACTGTCCGGCGTTGCCGATCAATCCAATGATGGAGGCGACGTTGACAATCGCGCCGCTGCGCTGCTTCATCATCAACCGGCAGACCGCCTTGGTGAACAAAAACGTGCCCTTGAGATTGACGTCCAGCACCTGGTCCCAATCCTGTTCGCTCATCCGGATCAGGAACGCATCCTTGGTAATGCCAGCGTTGTTGACCAGAATATCAACGCGGCCGAAATCCTTTTCCACCGCGGCGACCGTGTTCTGGACGGCCGTGGCCTGGCTGACGTCCACCGCGTAGCACTGCGCCCGGCGGCCCAGTGCGGCCACCTTGGCCGCCGTCTCGGTCAGCCAATCGGCCTGCAGGTCGCACAGCGCCGTGTCCGCGCCCTCAGCAGCGAGCTGGCAGGCAATGGCCTGGCCAATGCCGCGCGCCGCGCCCGTCACCAACGCGATTTTTCCGCTTACTTGTGCCATGGTTCATCCTGCGGGCCCGCCAGAGCGGCCACCGCCTCTAAATCGGAGTGGCCGGCTATGTTATACAATGCAGCCTGCTTGTCAATACGTTTGACGAGCCCCGTCAGCACCTTGCCCGGCCCGCATTCCACGTAGGCCTGGACGCCTTGGGCCTGCAGGGTCCGGACCCCCCCCACCCACTGGACGGAATGGGTTACCTGCCGGACCATCAGCCGGCGAATTTCGTCCGGCGTGGTATGGAATTGGCCCGTAACATTCGAAACGACAGGATATTGCGGAGGGGCCAATGTTACGCCGCCCAGAAATTCCTCCAGCTTCCCTGCGGCGGAGGCCATCCCTGCCGAATGGAACGCTCCGGCTACATTCAGGCGGATCGCCCGCTTCGCGCCGAACTCCCTGGCCAGCTTTTCAGCGTGGTCAATGCCTGCGCACGAGCCGGACAGCACGGTCTGCTCCGGAGAATTGTAGTTGGCGACATCCACGCCGGTCTGCTGGGCCAGCCGGACGAGAGCGTCGTCCGCCATGCCCAGCAGGCTGAGCATGGCGCCGGGTGTTTCCTCGCAGGCGGCCTGCATGGCCCGGCCGCGGACCTCCAGCACGCGGAGGGTGTCCTCGAACGAAAGCACGCCCGCGACATGCAGCGCGGTCCACTCGCCGGAACTCAGGCCGGCCGCGGCGGCGAAGACCAAGCCCGGGTGGATCTGCTGCAGCGCCGTCAGGCACGCGAGGCTGGCGACGAAGATCGCCGGCTGCGCGTGGCAGCTCAGCGTCAGTTTCTCAAGCGGCCCCGCGAAACAGAGGGCGGCGAGGTCGTAGCCCACCACCGCGTTGGCGCGGTCGAACAGGGCCCGGCACGCCGGAAACGCCGCGGCCAGGTCCGCGGCCATGCCGACGGCCTGCGCCCCCTGCCCGGGGAATAAAAGCGCTGTTTTCATGTTCATCAGGTGAAGCCTTTCCGTCCGGCCGCGGCCCACGCGGCCTCGCGCTCACACGTTGGAAAAACCGCCGCCGGCCGCGCCGCTCCTGGCCGGACCGGCGCTCAGTCCCGGTCCCACTCCACAACCATCGAGCCCCAGGTGAAACCGCCGCCGAAGGCGATCAGCAGCACGGTGTCGCCTTTTTTGATCCGACCGGCGCGGACGGCTTCGTCCAGCGCCACCGGCACCGAGGCGGCGGAGATGTTGCCATACTTCTCGATGTTGATGAAATATTTTTCCTTCGGCGCCCCGAGCCGCTGGCCGATGGCCTCGACGATGCGCAGGTTGGCCTGGTGGGGAATGATGACATCCACGTCGTCAATCGTCAGCCCGGCCCGTTCCAGCGCGGCCTGCGCCGCCGCGATCATCTTGGTCACGGCGTGTTTGAAGACATCGCGCCCGCTCATCTTCATATAGTGCAGGCGCTGCGCGACTGTGGCGGGCGACGTGGGGTGCCGGCTGCCGCCGCCCGGGAGCATCAGCAGATCCGCGAGGCGGCCATCCGCGCCGAGGATGCTGGACCGGATGCCGTGCGGCGCGCCCCGCGCCTGCAGGATCGCCGCGCCGGCCCCGTCGCCGAACAGCACGCAGGTCGTGCGGTCCTGCCAATCCACCACCCCGGTCAGCCGCTCGGAGCCGATGATCAGGGCGGTGTCCACCGTGCCGGTGGCAATGGCGTTCTTGGCCAGCTCCGCGGCGTAAATGAAGCCGGAACAGGCGGCCTGAATGTCGAAGCCATAAGCGTTGGTCGCGCCGAGCAGCCGCTGGACAAAGCACGCGGTGCTGGGGAAGGGCATGTCCGGCGTGATGCTGGCGCAGATGATCAGGCCGAGGTCGGTCGGCTGCAGGCCCGCCGCCGCGAGGGCCTGCCGCGCGGCCGCGGCGCCCATGTCCGAGGCGGCCTCGTCCGGACGGGCCATATGGCGCTCCTTCATGCTGGTGCGCGAGACAATCCATTCGTCCGTCGTGTTCACCAGCTTGGCCAGG
>JAPLSZ010000209.1 GCA_026398385.1 Kiritimatiellota bacterium
AATTCATGCTGTGGCATAACCTGTCCAGATTTTGATTGGGGGAGCACACGCGTCCCCGCGTGTATCGGTCGGCGTCCTCGCCGACCCATCCGATCACCTGCGGCGCGGGGACGCGCCGCACAGCACGCGAGGACGCGTGCGCTCCCCGGAGACCTGATCCCGACAGCCCATGATTCCGAATGCGTTACGCCGATGGCGGCTGCATCCGGGGATGAAGCAACCCTGCGGCTTCCGGCAACTACTTTTCCCATCTTGCTCCCGTGGATGCCATTTCCTAGACTCCGCGGCGTTGGGAGGAACCAGCGCCATGAACAGACAGACAGCGCTGATACAGGCGGAGCGAATCGAACAGGCCATCCTGCTGATTCGCGGGCAAAGGGTGCTGCTGGATCGCGATTTGGCGGCGCTCTACGGCGTTGAAACAAAAAATCTCAACAAAGCGGTCCGGCGCAATCTCGACCGTTTTCCCGCAGATTTCATGTTTCAGCTCACGGCAGAGGAGGTGGAATGTTCAAGGTTCCAATTTGGAACCTTGAAGCGCGGGCAGAACATCAAGTATTTACCGTGCGTTTTCACACAGGAAGGCGTCGCCATGCTGTCGAGCGTGCTGCGCAGTCCGCGCGCCATTCTGGTCAACATCGCCATCATGCGGGCGTTTGTGCGCCTGCGGGAGACGTTCGCTCTGCACAAGGAACTGGCACATAAATTGGCCGATTTGGAGCGCAGGATTGAGGGCCACGACACCGGCATCCGCACGCTGTTCGACGCCATCCGCCAACTCATGTCCCCGCCGGCTCCCCCACCCCCGGAAATCGGATTTAACGTCAAGGAGGGCCGCGCGCGCTACCGCGTGAAAAGGAAATGATCATGCTTGATGCGTTCTCACCGAGAGACGATTTCTTTTAGCTTCCACTCCTGCTTTCCAAGCATCCTATCCGCCCATCTGCTTCTTCGTTACCTTCGTTAGCTTTTGTTCAATGTCCGGAGCTTGGAAATTGCGCCGGATTCCGCTAGGCTGCGCGCCACATTTTGCGAGGGACCCATGGCGAAAAAAACGAACGGCGGACCGGCGACGGCGGAGAGCATGGCGCAGCAGCAGCGCGACATCTCGGTGTCGGAGTTCTTTCTCAAGAACCGGCACCTGCTGGGCTTCGACAGCCCGCGGCGCGCGCTGCTGACGGCGGTCAAGGAGGCGGTGGATAATTCGCTCGACGCGTGCGAGGAGGCGGGGATCCTGCCGGAGCTCGGCGTGGACGTGGAACAGCTCGCCGACAACCGTTTCCGCGTGACGGTGACCGACAACGGGCCGGGCATCGTGCGCAACCAGATCCCGAAGATCTTCGCCAAGCTGCTCTATGGCTCGAAATTCCACCGGCTGCGCATGAGCCGCGGCCAGCAGGGCATCGGCATCAGCGCGGCGGGCATGTACGGCCAGCTCACCACCGGCGCGGCCACCCGGATTCTTTCGCGGATCAAGAAGAGCAAGACGGCGCACGCCATCGCCGTGCAGATTGATACGCGGCAGAATAAACCGGCGATCCTCAGCGACGAGGAGGTGGACTGGCGGCCCGCCTTCCAGTCCGTGGACACCGCGGGCCAGCCCGCGGGCGAGCCGGCGGTGTCGAACCATGGCACCAGCGTATCCATCGAGATGGAGGCGGCCTACCAGCGCGGCAAGCAGTCGGTGGACGAATTCGTCAAGCAGTGCGCGATCGTCAACCCGCACCTGACGCTGCACTACCGGCTGACGCTTGCAGCGAAACCTGAGACGGGGAACCGGGGCGGAGAAAACCTGAAACCTGAAACTGGAAACCTGAGTAGGAAGGAAGAATCATCGGTCAAATCAGCTCCGGTCTCAGTTGCCACGGCTCAGGTTTCCGGTTCCTCATCTTCGGCTTCAGGTCTCAGGTCTCAAGTTCCAGGTTTCTCTTCCCAGGTTTCTTCTGTCACCTATCACCGCGCGGTGAAGGCGATGCCGAAGATCCCCGACGAGATCCTGCCGCACCCGCACGGCGTCGAGCTGGGCCTGCTGATGCAGATGCTCAAGGACTCCGAGAGCCGGACCCTGCGTTCCGCGTTGGCGCACGATTTCTCCCGCATGAGCGACCGGACCGCGCTGGAGATTTGCGTGCGCGCCGGACTGAATCCGAAGGCCAACCCGACGCGCATCGCCCAACAGGAAAGCGAGGCGCTCTACAAGGCGATCCAGGATACCAAGCTGATGCGGCCGCCGACGGACTGCCTCTCGCCCATCGGCGAGGCGCAGATCCTCGCCGGCTTGCAGAAGGAGCTCAAGGCCGATTTCTGCACCGCCGTTACGCGCGAGCCGGCCGTGTACCGCGGCAATCCATTCCAGATCGAAATCGGCCTGGCCTGCGCCCGGCCGCAGGAGAACGCAGGCGTCGGCCTCGAGGAGCCGGTGCGCGTGCTGCGCTTCGCCAATCGCGTCCCCCTGCTCTACCAGGCCGGCGCCTGCGCCATGACCAAGGGCGTGGTCGGCGTAAACTGGAAGAACTACGGGCTCAGCCAGCCGAAGGACGCGCTGCCCATCGGCCCGGTGGTGCTGCTGGTGCACATGGCCAGCGTCTGGGTGCCGTTCACCAGCGAGAGCAAGGACGCCATCGCCGGCTATGCGGAGATCCTCGACGAGCTGACGCTGGCCCTGCAGGAGTGCGGCCGGCGGCTGTCCGTGTTCCTCAGCCGGCGGCACCACCAGCAGGAAGCCGAGCGCAAGCGCAGCTACATCGAACTGTATATCCCGCACCTGGCGCTGGGCTTGAAGGACATCCTCCGCTTCGGCGACAAAGAGGAAGATCGCGTGGTGCACGATCTGAAAAAGATGCTGGCGAAAACGCACCTCGACGTCTGAACAAGATGTAAACGCAAAGACGCCAAGGAAAGCAGAAGGCGCAGAGGCAGAGAAGATGTAAACGCAAAGACGCCAAGGAAAGCAGAAGGCGCAGAGGCAGAGAAGATGTAAACGCAAAGTGCAGACGGAAGGCAAACGGATGGCGCAAAGGCAGAACTCTCCGTCTCTTCCGACCTTCGCGCCTTTGCGTTAGATTCTGAATGTTCAAACGTGATAGAAAGCGGAAAGCGCAGAGAAAGACAGGAGAGGATTGTATGACTGAAAATGAATTGAGCAACATCGTCATTGGTGCAGCCATCGAGGTGCACAAGGAACTCGGCGGTCCGGGCTTGTTGGAGGATATTTACGAGGAGGCCCTTTGTCTTGAACTTGTTGATCGCGGACTTCAGGTGGCGCGCCAGGTGCAGTTGCCGGTGCTCTACAAGGGACGGCGGCTGAAGAAACCCTTGGTGCTCGATATCCTGGTGGTGGATAAGATAATCGTAGAGGTCAAGGCCGTCGACAAGATCATCCCTGTTTTCAACGCACAGCTTCTGACCTATCTACGCCTGGCCGGGAAGAAGCTGGGCTTGGTGATCAACTTTGGCGAAATCAGGGTGAGCGAGGGCATCCATCGTGTCGTCAACAATCTCTAATATCTTCTTTGCGTCTTCCGCCGGCCTCTGCGACTTTGCGTTTACCGCTTTCTCCTCTTTGCGTCTTCCGCCGGCCTCTGCGACTTTGCGTTTACCGCTTTCTCCTCTTTGCGTCTTCCGCCGGCCTCTGCGACTTTGCGTTTACCGCTTTCTCCTCTTTGCCCTCTGCGACTTTGCGTTTACCGCTTTCTCCTCTTTGCGTCTTCCGCCGGCCTCTGCGACTTTGCGTTTAAAAAAAGGAATCATCCATGAGTAGGACCATCCCCTCCGCCCCGGAAGTCATCTCGAAGAAAGCCGCCGCGCAGAAAATTGTGGCGGTCGCGGGCGAGATCCACGAGGACATCGTCAAGAAACACCGCAAGCCGGAGATGGTCTTCCCGATTCGCTCGCTGCAGAACGTCCGCTACGACGCGAAGCGCGGCCATTTCGAGATTCTCGGCAAGACCGCGACGCGAACGCTGTCCTACAACACCGTCAAGACGTTCGCCCAGTCCATGCGGCTGCTGGCGACGACCAAGAACGACCTGCTGGACCGGGACGACATCGCCGGCAAACGCGAGGTGTACTACAACAGCAAGAGCTGGGGCGAGTGCCGGTTCGACGAGCAGCCGGAAAGCGACACGCTGCTCGACGACATCGAGGCCATGCTGGGCATCAACCGCGAGCAGCTCGGCTACATCCCGGAAGAGCGCGGCGGCGACGTCACCGGGCCGCTGGTGGTGGTGGACCAGGATCCGGGCACCGGCAAGGACATCCGCATTGACTGCGCCAAGCTGGGCACCGGCGCGTGGAGCATTCCGTCGCGCGTCGAGCACCTGCGCTTCGAGGCGGGCAAGGCGAAATTCATCCTCGCCGTCGAGACGGCGTCGCTCTTCCAGCGCCTCGTGCATCACCGCTACTACGAAAAGGCGCACTGCATCCTGATCTCCATGAGCGGCGTGCCGACCCGCGCCTGCCGGCGCTTCATCCGGCGGCTGGCCGACGACCAGCGGCTGCCCGTGCTGGCCTTCACCGACGGCGATCCCTACGGCTACTGCAACATCTACCGCACGCTCAAGGTCGGCTCCGGGCAGGCGGCGCACATCAACCGCTTCTTCTGCGTGCCGCAGGCGCATTACCTCGGCGTCACGCCGCAGGACATCGCCGACTATCAATTGGAGGACGCCACGCACCCGCTGGAGGAGGCCGACATCAAGCGCGCGAAGGATGCGCTGAAGAACGACCCCTTCATCCAGCATCACCAGGAATGGCAGGATGCGCTCAACCACATGCTCAAGCTGGGGGTCCGCGTCGAGCAGCAGGCCTTCGCCAAACACGGCCTGAACTTTGTCCTCGACACCTACCTGCCGGACAAGCTGAAGAAAAACAAATTCCTGCCCTGACCTGGCGCGAGCGGCCGGTAGTCGGCGATGGACTCCGACCAGGACATTGGTGGGCGGGGCTTCCAGCCCCGCGTGACGGTGCTGTGCGCTGGGGTTCGCGGGGCTGGAAGCCCCGCCCACAAGCAGGATCGCCCGGGGCGCGGGGTCAGATGGTGAGCGCGGAGCGCGGTGCGATCAGCGAGGGGATAAGGGTCAGACCGTGACTGATGAACACCAAGCTGTTCATCGCTCACCAGCTGACCCTTTGAGCCCAGCCGCTCACGGCTCCGCATTTGACCCTGTGACCAAAATCTTCTTGCGTTTTCGGGAGGGGGGGGCAGACTTCGACTGTCTTGTAGAAGATGACGATGAAAACGAAGTCCGCCGATGTTCTGTTCATCTGGGCCGTGCTGGTGCTGCTGGGCGGCGGGCTGGCGCAAAAACCGCCAGATGGAATAAATGGCAGGTGTAGGTCATGACGCCGGAGCAACGCAAACAATACCTGGCGATCGCCAGCCGGCATGTGAAACCCGGTTCGGGGAGCAGTCCGCTCACGCTACGAGAACGAACCGCCGCGTATGGGACTCCGGACCTGAGTTTCCTCAAAAATACCGTTGAATTCGCCGTTGTGGGTGGGTTGGCCACACGCCTCTACATGCCGGAGCGCATGACGTTGGATACGGATATCCTCGTGCGACCGGACGATGCGGCTCGGGCGGAGGCGGCGTTGAGGGCTGCGGGATGCGAAAAGAGCGGACCGCTCACCATCGGCGGCAGTACGTGGAAGATGCCCGACGGCCGGAGTCTGGACCTCGTGGCGTTCGATGCGCCTTGGATCAATGAGGCCCTTCGCACCGCCGTTCGGGGAAAGGATGGTCTCCCGTACATCGCCCTCCCGTACCTGGTGCTGATGAAACTGGGGGCGGGCAGGACGCAGGACCTGGCGGACATCAGTCGGATGCTCGGCGGGGCCGCTGCCGGGGGGCTGGCCGAAAGCCGCCGGATCGTGGGCCGCTACCGACCGCAGGATGCCGAGGACTTGGAGAGTCTGATTCGACTGGGGAAACTGGAATACGAGAAATGAAAACGAAATCCGCCGGCGTGCTGTTTACCTGCGCCCTGCTGGCGCTGCCCCTCGCTTCGGCATGGGCCGAGGACAATACCGTCACGTATATCGTCAACACGGTGGACAACGGCGCAGCGGACTATTATGTCGGCTATTCTGCTGGGCTGCGGCCTCTTAGTTTTCCGGCGGCGCTGGAAAAAAATCGCTAAACCTCACGGCCTGTAGTCAGAACCGGGCGCGTGGTCAAGATGGTGCGCCGCGGAGCGGTCAGCGATAGATCTCCCGACGGTGGCCGAGTTTGACGACCAGCACAACCAACTCGCGGTCGATAATGGCGTAGAGGATACGCCTGTCACCCACACGGAGGCGCCATTGATTTTCCACACCCGCCATTTTCACAACGCCGGGCGTGCCCCAGCGTAGTCTGACGAAGCCGGGCGGCCGGGGGTGGTCGGCGGTGGACTCCGACCAAGATATTCGTGGGCGGGGCTTCCAGCCCCGCGTGACGGTGCTGTGCGCTTGGGTTCGCGGGGCTGGAAGCCCCGCCCACATGAAGGAGTGCCCGGGGACGCGGGGTCAAGGTGCTGCGCCACGGAGCGCGGAGCGGTCAGCGGGTCACGGTCTGACCCCGCAGGGGCACGTCGCGCCAGCACGCCCCCTCCGGCCCTCGCAGCATCCAGCGGCC
>JAPLSZ010000358.1:0-5944 GCA_026398385.1 Kiritimatiellota bacterium
TGGGCTATGGGGTGCTGGTGGGTTCCTTCAGCGGCGGCTGGCAATACGCCGCCGCGCCGCTGAAGGTGCTCGGCGGCCTCCTGGCCAGTGCGCTGATCTGCCTGCCCAGCCTGTATATATTCTCCTGCCTGACCGGCAACCGCCTGGCGTTGCCCGCCGTGGCGGCCCTGCTGACGCAGGCGCTGAGCATCGCGGCCATCCTGCTGGCCGGTTTTGCGCCGGTGGCCTGGATCTTCGCGCAATCCACGCAGGCCCCGGCTTTCATGGCCGCGCTGCACTGGGCCTTCTGGCTCTGTGCGTTTCTGCTGAGCGCGCGTCAGTTGCGGATGGCCCTGGCCCACCACAACGGCGGACGCGCGCCGTTGTTCGGCCTGTGGTGCGTCATCTTCCTGGTCGTCGTACTGCAAATGAGCACGGCCTTGCGCCCGGTGGTGGGCACATTCGACGGCTGGCGTTTGCACGACAAGCAATTCTTCCTCGAACACTGGGGCCAGACCCTCACCCACCATGCCTAGCCTGGCCACCATAGGCCCGGCGGCGGTGTGCCGCCTGGATGCGGCCGTCCGCGCCGCGGCGCTCGCCCGCCGCGCGCCGCCCGCCGCCTGGCTGGGCGTGGTGACGTTGCTCGTCGCCGCGGCCGCGGTCTATGGCGCCTCCTTCGGCCTCTGGCGGTCGCCGGCACAGGCCGCCAGTTCCGCCGTGAAAATGCCGGCCCTGCTGCTAAGCGTGGCCACCGTATCTGCGCTGGCCAACACCTGGCTGGCGCAAAGCCTGGGGACGAGAATCTCCCTGGCCCAAGCCCTGTTTGGCATGCTCCTGGGTTTTACCATCGCCGCGGTGTTGCTGGCGGCGCTAAGCCCGGTCTTTTTCTTTCTGGCCGTGACGCTGCCGGGGCCGCTGACGCCCGCGGCCATGACCAGCTACCGCTGCCTGCTGACGCTGCATACGCTGGCCGTCGGACTGGCGGGAACGGCCGGGGTTTCCCAGCTGGGGCGCCTGCTGGCCCTGCTCACCGGCCAGCCCCGCGCGGCGCGGCGGGTGCTGCTCGTCTGGCTCGCCGTATGCGCGCTGGCCGGCAGTGAACTGGCCTGGGTGGTCAGTCCCTTTCTGAATCGCCCAGGCGAGCCGGACATGCTATTAAACCCACACGCCTTTACGATGAACATGTACGAGTATCTCTGGAAACTGCTGGTGCTCCGCGCCTGGTCGTGAGTACCGAACAAACAACAACCGAACGAAAGGATAAAGAACCATGCATACCGATCCCACTAGCTCAAATAACATTCCGCCGCCGCCGCTGGCAACACGCCGCACCCGTTTTGGCACCGCCCTGAAAATGGGCGCGATCGGCGGGCTGATCCTGCTGCTGCTGATCCCGCTGGCGATGATCCGCTCGGTGCTGACCGAACGGCTGGCGCGGCGCCAGGAGGCGCTCGCCAACATCACGTCCAGCTGGGGCAGCGACCAGGTCATCTGCGGACCGGTGCTGATCGTGCCCTACAAGTACCGCGTCAAAGCCTGGAAGGAGCAGTTGCTCAACGGGCGCCTCGAGCGCTTGGAAACCACGGAAACGCTCACCGCGCAAGCGCACTTTCTGCCGGAAAAATTGCAGGTGATCGGTCAACTGGTCTCGGAAGAGCGGCATCGCGGCATCTATCAGGCCGTGGTGTATCGCGGCGAGCTGCAGGTTACCGGCGTCTTTGCCCGGCCGTTGTTCGACGAATGGAAGGTCGCACCGGAGGACATCCTGTGGGACGACGCGCTGGTGACGCTGGCGATCACCGACCTGCGCGGCGCGCCGGAAGCCCTGACGCTGAGCCTGGCCGGCCAGACCTGCCCGCTGGAGCCCGGTTCCAAGCTGCGGATTTTTTCATCCGGCGTCCACGCGCGCCTGCCGGGCCTTCCGTCCGCGCTGGCGGAGCTGCCCTTCGATCTGACGCTGACGCTCAACGGCAGCGGTTCGCTGCGCTTCGCGCCGGTGGGCCGGCAGACGCGCGTGCAGTTGCGCTCGCCCTGGCCCGACCCGAAATTCGATGGCGCTTTTCTGCCGGCAACGCGCACGGTGTCGACGGCCGGCTTCCAGGCGGAATGGGCCGTTTCCTATTACGGCCGCTCCTATCCCCAGCACTGGTCCTCCCGGGACGAACCTTCGCCGTTCACGGCCGCGGCGGTCACCGGTTCGTTGTTCGGCGTGGATCTGCTGACGGTGGTGGATGGCTACCGGCACGTCGAGCGTTCGATCAAATACGGCATCTTGTTTCTCGTGCTGGTCTTCACGGCCTTCTTCCTGTTCGAAATGCTCGCGCGGCTCCGGGTGCATCCCTTCCAATACACCCTGGTCGGGATGGCCCTGTGCCTTTTTTATCTCGCCCTGCTTTCGCTCGCGGAGGTCATCAGCTTCGGGCTCGCCTACCTGGTCGGCGCCGCCGTCGCTACGCTGTTGATTGTCGGCTACAGCGCGCAGGTGCTGCGCAGCTTCCGCCGCGCGCTCCTCATCGGCGGCGAGTTGGCCGCCATCTACGGCTGTCTGTTCGTCATCCTCCGCCTGCAGGATTATGCGCTCTTGTTCGGCACGGCCGGCCTGTTCCTGGCGTTGGGTGTCGTGATGTTCGTCACCCGGAAGATCGATTGGTATGCGCAGGACGAGGCCCGGTGAGCGGCGAATCTCACGGTGACGGCGACAGCGGCAGCGGCGGCGGAGCAATACGCCAGGCGGGCAGCGGATTCAACCGGCCGCAAGCGGGACAGCGCGTGGTGGCAAACACAACGCCGCAGTGCGGGCAGACGGCGCCGGCGGCAAACGCGTCGAACGCGGTCTGACATTGGTGGCAGCGCCAGAACGCGCCAGCGAGGGGCGGCTGCCCGCAGGCCGGACAGGCCCAACCGGCCTGCCGCGGCGCTTGCTCCATCCGCGCCAGCGCCAGCGCGTCTTTCAGGCCGCGCCAGCAATTCAGCAGGATGAAAACCGCCAGCACGCCGATCCACACCGAATGCAGCAGCACGGCCAGCAGAATGACCCCGGCCACACCGACGAAGCCGACGATGGAGGCGATCATCAAACTGTTCGCGCGACCGAACAGGAACCAGAGTAACGACCGGAGGATTTGCCCACCGTCCAGAGGATAGACCGGCAGCAGGTTGAAAATCAGCATTATAAGATTGATCAGTGCGACCGACTGCAGCAACGCCATCCCATTGGGCGCCGGATCAGGCCAGCCCAGCCGGACTCCCGCCAGAAGCCAGCCGCCAAACAAGACGGGCAGCAGGACCACGTTCACCAGCGGTCCGGCGGCAATACTCCAGAGCATGGCGCCCGGCCGCTGCGGTGGATCCACATACGCCACGCCGCCCAGCGGCCACAGGAGAATACGGTCGGCCCGACCGCCCACCGAGCGGCAGGCCAGCGCATGGCCGAACTCGTGCAGCAACACCAGGCCGAAGAGGACGAGATATTCCAGCCCATTCCACTGGAGTGCAGAATAGCGTTGCGACCGCTGCTGGATTTCGTAAATCGCCACGATGAACCATGACCAGTGCAGAAAGACCGTGATGCCGGCCGCGCGGAACAAGCGCACCGTCCCCGGGATCTTGACACCCGGATGATTCGCATCGGCCGGGTTCATGATGCGCAGGGCTCCTGATCTTCCTTAGCTGGCTCAGCGGCGTTGACGCCTTGCAGGACTTCCTCCCGGCGGGTGGAAGCCTCCTCCCAGGTGTGCATAACCCGGCCCAATTCGAACTCGACGATTTTGAGACGACGACCGGCGGCAGCGCGGTCGTCGGCCGACGTTTCGGCCGCGGCCAGACACGCGCACCATTGGGTGCGCTCGGCTTCCAAGGCCGCAATCTGCTTTTCCGCCTTGCCGATGTGGCGGTCCAAATCCTTGGTCAGTTCGCGCTGCGCCTGGCGCTGCTGCGCCCGTGCGCGGCGCGCGAGCTTGGATTCGTTGGCCGGGCGCTGCCCATCCGCCGGCGGCGGCGACTGCGCCGCGGCCGTCGCCGAATCCCGGGCGGTCTTCTCGCGGTAGTAGTCGTAGCCGCCGGCATAGCGGGTGACGCCAGGCGGCGTCATGGCCAGGATCCCGCCGGCCACGGCGCGAACAAATTCGACATCATGGCTGACCAGCAGCACCGTGCCAGGGTACGCGCGCAGCGCGTCCTGCAGCGCCTCGCGCGACTCGATGTCCAAGTGCGTCGTGGGCTCGTCCAGCAGCAGCAGGTTGGGCGGACGGATGAGCAGCCGGGCAAAGGCCAGCCTGATTTTTTCGCCGCCGCTGAGCACGCCCACCGTTTTTTCGACCGCCTCGCCGGAAAAGCCAAATCCGCCCAGCAGGGTGCGCGCCTCCCGCTCGCCGGCATCCGGCGCCGCGGCTTTGAGCGTCTCCAGGCACGTGTGCACCGGATCCATGGTCTCGGCAAACTCCTGCGACTGATAACCGGCGACCACCTTGTGGCCTGGCATCCGCCGGCCCTCGGTCAGGACCAGTTGGCCGGCCAGCAGCCGCAGCAGCGTGGTCTTGCCCATGCCGTTCGAGCCGACCAGCGCCAGCTTCTCGCCCTTGTTGATCGTCAGGTCCAGACCGCGCAGCACCCAGTGCCGGCCATCGTAGCTGAAGCCCGCCGCCTCCAGTCGCAGCACTTCCGTCCCGCAAGGCGGCGGCGGGGCCAGACGGATCCGGCCCATGCCGCGGGCAATTTCCGGCGTCTTGACTGCCTGCCGGTCCATGCGCTCCAGCATCTTGACGCGGCTTTGCACCTGCGTGGCCTTGGTGTTCTTGGCGTGGAAACGCTCGACAAACCGCTCGATCTTTTCCCGGCGCACCTGCTGGCTGCGTTGAATGGCCACCACCTGATCACGACGCCGCACCCGCTCCTCGGCATACCAGGCGTAATTGCCGGCATAGCGCGTCACCGTGCCACCAGCGACCTCATAGATGGTCTCCGCGAGCGCGTTGAGCAGGTAGCGGTCGTGTGAGATCAAGGCCAGCGTGCCGCGGTATTCCTCGAGAAAACCGCGCAGCCATTCCACCGCCGGCAGGTCGAGGTAGTTCGACGGCTCGTCGAGCAGCAGCAGATCTGGATCGGCCACCAGTGCGCGGGCCAGTTCGGCGCGCATCTGCCAGCCGCCGCTGAACTCGCCGATCGGCCGGTCGAGGCCGTCGGCGGGGAAGCCCAGGCCCGTCAGCGTGGCGGCGGCGCGCACGTGCAGGTCGTAGCCGCCCCGGTGCTCGAAGATCGTCTGCAGTTCGCCCACCCGGCGCAGCGTGCGCTGGCGCGCGGCGCCGTCGGGCTCCATCTGGATCTCCTCCTCCAACCGTTGGATTTCCGTCTGGATAGTCTGCAGGTCCGGCGCGGCGCGCTCGACGTAGGCGTGCAGCGGCAGGGTGGCGTGCTCCAGCCCGATCTGCTGGCGCAGATAGCCCACCCGGATGTCCCGCGCCAGTTGTACCACCCCGCCGTCGGCCTCCATGTCGCCCGCGACCAGCGCGAAGACGGTGCTCTTACCCGCGCCGTTCGGCCCGACAAAGCCCGCCCGCTCGCCCGCATGGACGCGGAAATCCACGGCGTTCAGCACAATCTGGCCGCCGTACCGCTTGCTCACTTGACGAAATTCAAACATAGGGTCCCGCCCGCGCGCCGGGCTAGTGTGCCGGATTGGCCGGCGGTATGCAAACGCGGGGTTCACAATTTGACAAGGACGCAATCGGCTGTATGCTTGTCTTGGTTGAAAAAGGAATTACGATGAATCGGAGTATAGCTGTTATGGTCGCGTGTCTGGACGTATGGAGTGCGGGTTCGCTGGCGGTACGTGCGGTCCAACAATACGCCGGTGGCCGAGACCAAAGACCTCCAGGCGCAGAAACGGTGCCCCGTCATGAAAGGCGAGATTAATAAGAAGCTGTTCGTGGACTATCAGGGCAAGCGCATCTACGTCTGCTGCAAG
>JAPLSZ010000358.1:5984-20718 GCA_026398385.1 Kiritimatiellota bacterium
GGTCAAGCAGGATCCGCTGAAGTACGCCTAGCAACTGGAAGCCGAAGGCGTTGTGCTGGGCCAGGCGGCCAAATAGCAGGTGGAACAAGCCGTTCCGCCCGGGCGCTGGCAAAGGCCAGCGCCCTTTTTGTCGCCGCTGTTTTTTCCCGTGCGCATGGGTGTCCATTTTTTGCACATTTGCGCAGCCGTGGCGCCCCCCGGAAAGGACCGTGCATGCGCACTCTCCATATCGCAACGAACAAATCCCGCCCGACACCCGAAAACGCAGTATAACAGAAATCTATCCGGCCGGATAGATTTCTGTTATACTGCGTACAGGCTTATGAAGGGTATTTCTTTTCAGCATCCGGACTTCTGTCCGCCGTTGTTGGGTCGCCAGATGGGGAACGCACTGCTGGATTGGGTGGCGTTGTGCGGCGAAGTGCTCGCGACCCGGGGACGCGCCGGGTTGTGGAACCGGAGCAGTCCCTCGGTAACCGCCTTTAACATGGCGCGCCACCGGCTCATGAAAAACGGACTGCTCGTCGCCCACCGCCGCAACGGACTGGAAACGGCCCTGCAACTGACGCCCAAGGGCGTGCAGCAGGTTTCCGAGGCCCTGCAGCCGCAGCGGTTTTGGGATCAGAAATGGACTGGCATCTGGTCCGTTTTGGTCTATGACGTTCCCGAGAAGCAGCATGCTTACCGCACCACCCTGCGTTCCTATTTACAACGACTGCGCATGGGGAAACTGCAAGGTAGCGTCTGGATTTCAGCACGGGATGTGCGTCCGGATTTCGCCGATCTGCAGGTCGCCGCCGGAGTCAACGACTATGCGCTGCTATTTGCCGCCCGCCATGTCTTGGGGCAGAGCGGCGCAACTTTGGCGCAGCGCGCTTGGGATTTCGAACGGCTTCAATCCGCCCACGCCTGGTTTCTGGACACCATCGCCGCCACGGGTGATCGTCTGAAAACGGCACGCGGCACCCCGCCAGAACTCATCGCTCTGTTACGCGAGTTGCACGGAGCCTACCTGACCGTCATGGAGCGTGATCCGCTGCTGCCGGCGGCCTTGTGGCCCCCCGGCTATTTGGGCCCGCAAGTTCATCAAGCCTACCTGACGCTCGCCCGCCAACTGGCCGGACGCCTGTAATTTCGCGCGCCCGGCGCATAACAAAAATCTATCCGGCCGGATAGATTTTTGTTATGCCGGGGTGTGCGGGTTACCGGCAGAAAATCGGCCTGAAGTTGGGCCGGTGCGCGGTGGCCGCGCGCGGCGGAACGGTGGGCGTGCAGAGCTTACTTTTGCAGCAGACGCCGGCGCGCTTGCTCCAACCGCTCGCGCTCATGGGCCGTGAGGCTTGCCAGGCCCACACGCGCCACCTTGTCGAGAATCGCATCCACGTTCACCGACGCGGACGCCGCCGCGCCGCCTGGGATGACGGTCAGCCGCGGCCGCCGCCGCGGCAGGCGGAATGACCAGCGGCCCTGCGCGTGCCACACGAAGGCCACCGCCGTTCCAGCACAAGCCAGCAGGGCGGCCAGCGCACTCCAGGCGTGCACGGACAACGCCTGCAGCGCGCAGAGGGCCACGATCACGAGAGCCACCCCCTTGGCCGGGAAACGGAAAAAGATCCGCACGCCCGGATACAACACCGCGAAGGCCATGAACACCGCCAGATGCGCCGCGCCGGCGCCGACCAGCGCGCTGCCCGGCAGGCCCAGCAGCGCCACCGGCGCCGCCAGGATCAGCAGCGCGTACAGGCGGAGAAAGGCCCGGCGGCCCAGATAGCCTTCGAGTTCGCGGCCAAACACAAACAGGCAATACATCTCGACGGCAAGCCAGAGCGACGGCGGATTCAGCAGCGCGTAGGAAGCCAGCCGCCAGACCTCTCCGCGCAACACGGCTGCGCGCTGAAAAGGCCACGCGGTCATGGGAATATTGGCCGCCGACAGCAAGGCGAGCACCACCATCGCGGCGACGTGCGCCGCGACCAACATTGTGGCCGCATAGACCGGCCACCGGCCCACGTGGCCCAGCGGTGCGCGATCGCGAATTGCATCGCAGGGTGTCATATGTATGGTTCCCCGGAGGCGGAACGATTTTTCGTTCCTCCGCCAGGCCCTCGGTTGTGCCGACATCCATTCGACGGAGCTGGACCGCATCGCTCAGCGGGCGTCGGTGGCCTCTAAAAATTCCCGTTCCAGCGCGGAACCGCGGCGCACTTCCTCGACCGCCACGCCGGCCTGCAGCAAGACCGGCCGGATCCGCGCATTCACTGCCGCGATGCCGCCGTGCTCCGCGGCCAGGAGGACGGAGAGCTCCGCGCCATCGCCCGAGACCGACCATTCCGCGCCCGGCACGGCGGCACGCAGTTCCGCCAGCGAGACCGGGGCGGGACGGATGTGATAGGTCACGCGCTGATGGTGACGCACCATGTCGACCAGCCGGTCCTGACGGAGCAACCGTCCATGATCGATGAACGCCACCCGGTCACACAGAATCTCCAATTCGGTCAGCACATGGGAGCTGATCACAATCGTCTGCCGGCCGGCGCGGGCACGCAGCAGGTCACGCAACCGTGCCACCTCACGCGGATCGAGACCGCTCATGGGTTCATCCAGAAAGATGAGTTGCGGCTCGCCCAGAAAGGCCTGCGCCACCGTCAGACGACGCAGCATGCCGTGCGAGAGGCTTTTGACAGAGTCACGGGCGCGGTCGCTAAGATTGACCCACTGCAGCAGATCCGCGACCTGCCGCGGCAGGACGTCCGCCGGCACACCTTGCAGGCGGCCATAGAAGGCCAGCAGATCCTGCACCCGCGCATGCAGCGGCAGGCGCGAGTCCTGCGGCAGGATGGTGACGCGGCCGGCGTGGCGCTGCGGATCAAAGGCGCCCTCCCCCAGCAGATCCACCCGACCGGCGTCGGGCCGCAGCAGGCCGGCGCAGATGGACATCAGGGTCGTCTTGCCGGCGCCATTGGCCCCCACCAGGCCGAACAGGCTGCCTGACGGCACGTCCAGGTCCAGCCCGGCCAAGGCCCGGCATGGGCCATATGACTTGGCCAGCCCCCGGATTTCCAGCGCGTTGCTCATGTCAGAGATCCCTCCGCACCAGGCGCGCATAGCCCAGCAGCAGATACACCAGTCCCAAGGCCAGCAGGAACATGGCGGCCGGCAGCGCATGGTTCCAGTCGGGCCGCATCAGGTCAAAATAATGGTAGTTCGGCAGCACGAGCTGCACACCATCGAAAACCCGGCGCCAGCCGGCGCCGGCATAGTGCCGGGCTATAAAATAAACCGCTGTGACGGCAAGCAAAGCCGCCACCCCCAGCGCGTTGGCCACGCCGGGCGAACGGCAGCACATGGAAACAGCGCTGACCAATCCCAGGAACGCCAGACCGTACACCCAGGCCTTCGGAACAAACAGCAGCACATCGCGCAGGGTCGCCGCACTGCTGAAGACCTCCATCCGCGCCAGCCCCGTCAGCCACGCCGCCAGCCCGCTCAGGAGCAGCGCCACCAGCAGCAGCGCGGCCTGCCCCAGGAACATCCCGCACATCCACGCCAGCCGCGTGGTGCGGCACAGCACAAAGCGGGCGGATCCGCTCCAGATGTCCTCCGCCATCCGTCCGGACGATGACAACGTCACCAGCCAGGGGCCGAAACTCATGGCCAGCCAGGCGAAGAACAATCCCAGCGGCGTGAACTGCAGCAGGGCTTCCGCCAGTGCGGTGTTGTGGCCGGCCATGTTGATCATGACATGGCGGAAGAAAGGCGATTTCCACAACACCGCCGTGGCGCCGCCGGTCGCGCCAGCGTCGAGGCCGAGAGCGGCCACCAGTTGCGACTCCACGGTGCGCAGGAAAGACGTAAACGCCCATGTGCCGACCACGGTGCCGCCGCAAAACAGGATCAGCAACAAAACGGCGCGACGAGTACGGATGGATTCGGCCAGTTCCTGACCCGCCACGATCAGCATGTCACGCAGGATATGTTGACCGCCCGCCATGCGCGTCATGTCCTGCTCACCAGGGCTCCGGCGGTTGCAAGCGCTGGTCGAAACCCTGGAGCGGGGTCAGCACCTCGGGGTCCACGAAAGTCATCAGTTCGAAGCGCGGGCCGGCCTTCTGACGCCATTCCGGCGGCAGCCGGCGGTCCAGATCGTCATAGGCCAGAATCATGGCCTGACTGACTTCATTCATGATCCGCACCCCGCTTTCCGGCGACAGGCTCCCCTCCTGCCGGATGCGGGCGGCCCATTTATCGATCGTCGCACCAACCCGCAGGTTCATAGCCTCGATGGTCGTGTCGAAATCCGCCGCCTGCTGGGCCTCCAGGTCCACACGCGCCATGAAATTGGAGCGGGCGAGGGCCGAACGCAGCAACCAGGTTTCCTTCAGCGCGGCGAGTTGGTTGGAAAAGGCGTGGCGGCCGCGCAGCGCCTCGTTGGTCGCAGTGCCGATTTCATTTGTCAACAGCGCGTCGGCGGCGCGGGCGCGGCGCACCCCGGCGCCGGCCGCAAGGTCCTGCCGAGACCCGCCAAACATCGAACGCACGCCCGTCAGCATGGTCGCACCGCCGGCCCGCTGCCGGCCGGCCAGTTCCTTTTGCAAGCTGACGGCTTGTTCTTTCGCCTTCCGCAGATCCTCCTGCGGCCCGAGGCGGCCCAACACCAACCCGGCCAGCAAGGCCACGACCACGGCCATCCCAACACGCACCGGCATAGCTCCACCTCCGCGGCGATCCAGCGGCCGCTGTGTAGGCTTGCTAGGCAACGCTATCTGCGCCCGGATGTCAAGCTCATGCGATCGGGGGTCATCCCTGCCGCCCAGCTTCGGGCTTGCTTCACGGATCATTGTCCCTTAAACCAGAGCCTGATGAACACACCGCACGGTTCGCATCTGGTTTGGTTCGACACGGAATACACGTCGCTGGAGCTGGAGCAGGCGCAACTGGCGCAGGTGGCGATGATCGTCACCGACGCGCTGGGCCGGCGCGTCGCTACGCCGGAGCAGGACTTGGTCACACCCGTACGCCTGCCCGCCGACGCGCCGGTGAGCGACTTCCTGGCCCGCGAGTGCCCGGCGCTCATCGCCCGCTGCCGGGCGGCCGAGGCGCCGACCGTGGCCGCCGTGGATCAGCAACTCGCCGCGCGGCTGGAGGAGCTTCTGGGGCCGGTACCGGACCAGGTACAACTCCGGCCGGTTCTCGCGGGCAACAGCATTCACTGCGACTGGTGGCTGGCGCGCCGGTTCCTGCCACGGTTCCTGGCCCGTCTGCATTACCGCCAGCTTGACGTCAGCGCGTTGAAGATCCTGTGGCTCAGCGCCGGGCTGGGCCCGGAATTCAACAAGGCTGATCCGGCGTTGCTGCAGAAATATCTGCCGGGCTGGACCATACCAGCACAGGCCAGCCGGCATGACGCGTGGTACGACGTGGCCTGCTCCGTTGCGGAGCTGAACTACTACCGCAAGAACTTTTTTAAAACGGCCGACTGAACAGGGCCCGCGGCTGGTTATCCCGGCCGCTTAGGGCATGGCCAAACTGGCGCTGGTCTTGGCCAGTTTTTTAGCGTGCTTGGCCAGCCGCTTTTCTTTCAGGGTCAGCAGCGGTTTCTTCTTCGCGCTGGCCTTGGCATCGTGTGACTTGGACATAACGGTCTCCTTTTTTTCGATCATCCGCTTTTCTTGTACGGGGTAGTATAGGCCTCCCGTCTTCCGCCGGCGACAGAATTCCTCGATCCAGAGTTTGCCGAAAGCGGCGATTGGGTGTATGACTGCTGGGTGCGCTTGCTCCTATACAATATCCGCTACGGTGCCGGGGTGGGTCGCGGTTTTCATTTCCCCATCCCCTATCAGGGCTACCTGAAGCGGACGCAAAAAAACCTGCAGCGCATTACGCAGTTCATCAAGTCGCAGCAGCCGGATATCGTCGGCTTAGTCGAAGCCGACGCCGGCTCCTACCGGACGCAGCGCCAGAACCAGGTGGAAACCATCGCGCAGGCTCTCGGCCACTATCACGTCTATCAATCCAAATACAGCCGCTACTCCCGGATGCGGCGGTTGCCCATGCTGAACAAGCAGGTCAATGCCTTGCTGACCAAGGACGTCATCGAGGCGCAGCGGTTTCACTACTTCCGCAGCGGCGTCAAGCGGCTGGTCATTGAAGTGGAATTGAAGGATCTGCTCATCTTCCTGGTGCATCTTTCCATCCGGCATAAGACCCGCCATGAGCAACTGCGCGCCCTGATGCGGCTCCTTGACGCCACCCGCAAGCCCGTCCTGGTCGCCGGAGACTTCAACGTTTTCCGGGGACCGCAGGAACTCGAGCCGCTGCTCGCCCATGCCGGCCTGTGCCGGGCGCACAACAGCCTGCTCGCCACCTATCCCAGCTGGGCGCCCCGCCGTCAGCTCGATTTTATCCTCCACAGCCCCGACATCCGCGTCACGAAGTTCGCCGTGCCCGACATGACCCTGTCCGATCATCTGCCGCTGGTCTGCGACTTCGACATCCACCCGGTTCCGGGGAAGGCCAGGCGAACCGGATGAGCGTACGGGCGGCCAAGTTGCGGCGTTACGCTGCGGGCCTGCTGCGCGCCGTGCGCCATTGGCGTCCGTTGACCCTGCTCACGGCCCTGGGCGAAACGCCGCTCACGATCAAGCACCTCGACCGCTACGGCTTCGACCTCCTGCTGGATGTGCGCGACCCGGCCATATCCCGCCCGCTGCTCTTGTCCGGCGACTACGAGCCGCACGTCGCCAGCGCGCTCGGCGCAGTCCTCCGCCCGGACACGCGCCTGCTCGACTTGGGGGCCAATATCGGATTCTTCAGCCTGCTCGCCGCCACGCGCTGTCCGCACGGTCGCGTATTCAGTCTCGAGCCAGATCCGAACAACTTTCGGCTGCTGTCCGCCAGCATCGCGCTCAATGGCCTGGACGACCGCATCACCGCCTCTCACGTCCACGGGCCGCAGCCGCACTTCTGCGAAGTCCGGACGGTGCGTCTGGACGAGCTGCTCGCGCAGGAAACCGTGGACGTCATCAAGCTCGACATCGAGGGCCATGAGCCGCTGGCGCTACGCGGGGCGGAGGGCCTGCTGCGGCGCTGCCGGCCGGTGATTCTGATGGAATTCTCGCCCGGCAACATCATCAACATCGCCCGGACCCGGCCGAAGGACTTGCTGACTTTTCTGCGCGACCTGGGCTATCGCTGGCAGGTCATCGGCACGGGCGGCCAACTGGACGCGCCGGGCGACGATGCCGCCGCCTTGCTGCGCGAGCTGCAGCGCAGCGGCCGGCACCACGCCGATCTCCTGCTCACGCCCCAGTAGGGGTGCGGAGATCTGAAGCCGGAGGAATTACTCGGAGCGCGGCGGCTTACCGCCGCACTCCACTATTGTCGCCATTCTCGCGCAATAAGCCCAACTCCAGCGCGGCGACAGAGCGCCGCGGCTACACACCAAAAGTCAAACCCGCGGTCCTGGTTCACAGGACCGCGGGCTGACACGTACTAGTCGGTCTCAGCGCGGATTAATAATCCATGCCGCCCATGCCGCCGCCGCCCGGCGGCATCGCCGGAGCCTTCTCCTTCTCCGGCAATTCCGTGATCATGCATTCGGTCGTCAGCAGCAATGAGGCGATGGACGACGCGTTCTGCAGCGCGAAACGGGTGACCTTGGTCGGGTCCACGATGCCCGCCTTGATCATATCGCCGTACTCGCCCTTGGCCACATCATAGCCATAGTTGCCCTTGTTGGCTTTGATCGCCTGAATGACGATGGAGCCATCCACACCGGCGTTCTCGGCGAGCTGCCGGAGCGGAGACTCCAGGGACTTGCGAACGATGTCCACGCCGATCAACTCGTCGCCGGACGCCTTGAAACCCTCGAGCGCCACGGCCGCGCGGATCAGAGCCACGCCACCACCGGGGACGATGCCTTCCTCAACCGCCGCACGGGTCGCGTGCAGCGCGTCCTCAACGCGGGCCTTCTTCTCCTTCATCTCGGACTCCGTCGCCGCGCCGACGCTGATGACGGCCACACCGCCGGCGAGCTTGGCGAGCCGCTCCTGGAGCTTCTCGCGGTCGTAGTCGGAGGTGGTTTCCTCGATCTGGCGGCGGATCTGGCCGATCCGGCCCTGGATCTCGCTGCTCTTGCCGGCGCCTTCGACGATGGTGGTATTATCCTTGTCGATCGTGACGCGTTTGGCCCGGCCGAGGTCGCTGGTTTGGATGCTCTCCAGCTTGACGCCGAGGTCCTCGGAGATGAACTTGCCGCCGGTCAGAACGGCAATATCCTCCATCATGGCCTTGCGGCGGTCGCCGAAACCAGGGCTCTTGACCGCAGCCACCTGCAGCGTGCCGCGCAGCTTGTTGACCACGAGCGTCGCCAGCGCTTCGCCTTCGACTTCCTCGGCGATAATGACAAACGGACGCCCCGCCTTGGCCACGGTCTGCAGCAGCGGCAGGAAATCCTGCAGGCTGGAGATCTTCTTCTCGAAGAGCAGGATGTAGGGGTCCTCGAAGACCACTTCCATCGTGTCGGCGCTGGTTACGAAGTAAGGCGAAATGTAGCCCTTGTCGAACTGCATCCCCTCGACCACGTCCAACGTGGTTTCGATGGACTTCGCTTCCTCGACCGTGATGGTGCCGTCTTTGCCGACCTTATCCATAGCATCGGCGATGATGTCGCCAATGGTCTCATCGCCGTTGGCGGAGATGGTCGCCACCTGCGAGATCTCGGCGCGATCCTTGACCTTCTTGCTCAGCTTGGCGAGTTGCTCGCAGACCGCCACGGTGGCTTTGTCAATGCCGCGCTTGATGTCCATAGGGGACGCGCCGGCAGTGACGTTCTTGAGGCCCTCGCGGTAGATCGCCTCGGCGAGCACGGTCGCCGTGGTGGTGCCATCGCCGGCGACGTCGCTGGTCTTGCTGGCGACTTCGCGGACGAGTTGGGCACCCATGTTCTCGAACGGATTCTCCAGTTCGATTTCCTTGGCGACGGTGACGCCGTCCTTGGTAATCGTCGGGGAACCGAACTTCTTGTCGAGAATCACGTTGCGGCCACGGGGGCCGAGCGTCGCCTTGACGGCGCGGCTGATTTTCTCGACGCCCTTCAGAATGAGCTGACGGGCCTCGGACTCGAATTTTAATTGTTTGGCTGCCATTTGATGTTCTCCTTATTTGACGTTAGCCTTCGATGATGCCGAGGATATCTTCCTCGCGCATGATCTGGTATTCTTTTTCATCTATCTTGACTTCGGTCCCGCCGTACTTCGGCATCAGAACCTTGTCGCCTTTCTTGACGTTGAAGGGGATCTTGTTGCCCTTCTCGTCGAGCTTGCCGGTGCCCACGGCAATGACTTTGCCCTGGGTCGGTTTTTCCTTGGCGGTATCGGGGATGATGATGCCGCCCTTCTTCACTTCGTTATCTTCCTTAATGGGCTCGACCAACACCCGATCACCCAACGGTTGGATTTTCATCTGTTTCCTCTGCTCCTGTCTTGTTCTTCACGTCGGCCAGTATGCACCGCGGCACGCAGCCGCTGCTTATCTCCGGGACAAGCCGGTGCTCCGCCTACTTCTTCTCCGTAAAATCGGCGTCAATGACATCGCCGCCAGCCTTCTCCGTCCCGCCGCCCTCGGGGGGCGCTGCGCCGTCCGGCGCACCCGCTGCGGGGCCTTTCGCGCCGCCCGCGGCGCGCGCCTTGGCATACAGCTCGGCGGACAACGCCTGCATGTCGGTATTGACCGCTTCCGTGGCGGATTTGATCGCGCCCGCGTCGCCGGCCTTGAGGGCCGCTTTGAGCTTCGCCACCGCGCCCTCGACCTTGGACTTCTTGTCCGCCGGCACCTTGTCGCCCTGCTCCTTCAGAAACTTTTCGGTGCTGTAGACAAGGTTATCGGCCTGGTTGCGGGTCTCGACCGTTTCGCGGCGCTCCTGGTCCTCCGCCGCGTGCGCGGAGGCATCCTTGACCATCTGCTCGATGTCGCCCTTGCTCAGCCCGCTGGAGGCCGTAATGGTGATTTTCTGTTCCTTGCCCGTGCCCAGGTCCTTGGCGCCCACGTGCAGGATGCCGTTGGCGTCGATATCGAACGTCACCTCGATCTGCGGCACGCCGCGCGGCGCGGGCGGGATGCCGTCCAGATGGAACTTCCCGATGGTCTTGTTGCCCTCGGCCATCTTGCGCTCGCCCTGGAGCACGTGAATTTCCACCGTGGACTGGTTGTCCGCCGCCGTGCTGAAAATCTCACTCTTGCGCGTCGGGATGGTCGTGTTACGCTCGATCAGCGGCGTGGATACGCCGCCCAGCGTCTCGCTGCCGAGCGTCAGCGGGGTCACGTCGAGCAGCAGGACGTCTTTCACCTCGCCCTTGAGCACGCCGCCCTGAATCGCGGCGCCGACCGCGACGACCTCGTCCGGATTGACGCCCTGGTGGGGCGCCTTGCCGATGAGTTTGCCCGCCACCTCGACGACCTTGGGCATGCGCGTCATCCCACCGACCAGCACCAGTTCGTCCACTTTGCTCATCGTGGTCTTCGCGTCGCGCAGGCAGTTATTGACCGGACCCACCGACCGATCAATCAAGTCATCGCACAATTTTTCCAGGTGCGCGCGGGTCAGTTTCCGGACGATGTGCTTCGGCCCGCTGGCGTCCGCCGTGATGAAGGGCAGGCTGAGCTCGTATTCCAGCGTGCTGGAGAGCGCGATTTTGGCTTTTTCGGACTCCTCCTTGATGCGCTGGAGCGCGTCCGGCTGCTTCTTTAGATCGATCCCGTGCTCCTGCTTGAACTCCTCGATCACCCAGTTCATCACGCGCTCGTCGAAATCGTCGCCGCCAAGGTGCGTATCGCCGTTGGTCGCCTTGACTTCGAACACGCCCTCGCCGATTTCCAGCAGGGAGATGTCGAACGTGCCGCCGCCCAGGTCGTAGACGGCAATGAGTTCATCCTTTTTCTTGTCGAGCCCATAGGCCAGCGACGCCGCCGTCGGCTCGTTGATGATGCGCAACACTTCCAGGCCGGCGATGCGGCCCGCGTCCTTGGTCGCCTGGCGCTGGCTGTCGTTGAAATACGCCGGCACGGTGATCACCGCCTGCGTAATCGTTTCGCCCAAATACTTCTCGGCGTCGGCCTTCATCTTGCCCAGGATCATCGCGGAGATTTCCGGCGGCGAATAGGTCTTCTCCTCGCCGCCCAACTGCACCTTCACTTGCGCGTCGCCGTTGGCCGCGCGCACGACCGCGAACGGAACGCGCTGGCGCTCCTGTTCGACCTCCTCGAACTTCCGGCCCATGAAACGTTTGATGGAATAGACCGTATTGCGCGAGTGCAGCACGGCCTGACGCTTCGCCGCCTGACCCACCAGCCGCTCGCCGCTCTTGGTGAAAGCCACCACCGAGGGGGTCGTCCGACCGCCTTCGGCGTTGGGCACCACCACCGGTTGACCGCCTTCCATAATTGCCATGCACGAGTTCGTCGTCCCTAAATCAATGCCTAAAACTTTAGCCATGGTTTATTCTCCAAAACATCATCGTTGTACATAGCAGCCACCATGCCATGTCGTTGCCACATGGTTCAATCATATTTCATAATATATTGAATCACAACTAATTATATTATTTATCTTTATGATTTACAGCTTCGGCGAGACTCCTTTCCGTGCGCCATAATGTCCCAATTAATCAACCCGAGTGTTGTTTATGGCACACTGGCGTGAGCTTGCGCAAGCAGGGTGCAAACGCACCGATCCGATAGATCGCAAACCAGAATATCGAGCACAAGATTCGAAACAATATCGAAATCCGCATTTCCCATCCGGGGTCTCACCAAGACCGATGGTCACAGCGGCGCTCCTGGCGGAGCAGTTCAACTGCTCCATGCAGGCTGAATCCACCTCAGACGGACCGGCGCAGGAGCAGGTAGCCGACCACTTCCGAGAGCAGCACCGGGACCCAGACAATCAGGTCGGGCCGCAGTTCCGGCTGGCGAACCAGCGCGTCGGCGAAGAAGAGGAAGAAGTAGAAGAAGAAAACGATCAGAATGCTGATGGCAAAACCAATGGACGTTTCCCGGCGATGGGATTTTATGCCCAGCGGAATGCCCAGCAGCGTGAAGGCAAAGCAGGACAGCGCGAGGCCCAAGCGTGTATTGGCATCCACCACCAGCTTCATGCGCGTGCGCGCGAGATCCTTGGGCGCCACGCCGGGGAACGCCCGGCTGACATCCTGGACAGCCTCGATCAACTCGCCGTAGGTCATGTCGGCCACCTTCTTGTGAACCTGGCCCTTGCCCATGAGGCCGGACAGGTCGAGCGTCACGGGATAATGCGCGGCGCGGATATCGTGCGAACGCGTCAGATCATTCGGGTAATTCTCGTCCGGCGCCTCAATGCGCACGTCGTAGAGATCGATGCGCAGTTGCTGCTTGTCCAGCAGGGGCGTGAGAAAACCGCGCTGCGCGCGGACGCTGCGCTTGATGCCCTGGGGTCCCATTTCGTAGACGATGACGTCGGTGACTTTCTTCCGCTCCCGCTTGGCCACATACACCATCAGGCCGGGGAACTCGCGGACAAACCGGCCTTCTTCCAGCAGGTTTTCCGGCTCGGTCATGCCGAGCTCTACCAGCACGCGACGCTGCGCCCAGTGGCTCAGGGGCGCCAGGGTGCCGTTGAGGTACAGACACAGCCCGGAGAGACACACCGCGGCCAGCACGATCGGTGTGATGATCTGCCACAGACTCAGCCCGCAAGCCTTCATCGCGTTGAGTTCGCCGTCGGAGGACAGGCGGCCGAAGAGCAGCAGCACCGTGGTCAGCACGCTGATGGGGATCGCGAACGAGAGGAGAAAGGGTATATTGAAAATAAATATTTTGAGAATATAAATACCCGAGACGCCGCGCGCCAGCAGGTCCACCGCCTTGACCACCGTGCCCAGGCACATGACGAAGGTGATCACCGTCAGGGTCAGCAGACAGGTGACCAGAAAATCGCGCAGCAGATATCGTTCAAGAACGCGCAAGCCAGTCCCCCCGCGCGCCGGACGCCGCGTGGCGCGCCGCGGCGCGCCGGGCCGACTCCAGCGTGTTGAACAGCAGCATCGTGATCGTCATCGGGCCCACGCCGCCCGGCACCGGCGTGATGGCGGCGACCTTCTCCTTGACGGCGTCGTAATCCACGTCGCCGATCAGCCGGTAGCCGGCCTTGGCCGTGGCATCGGGCACCCGGTTGACGCCGACGTCGATGACCACCGCCCCGGCACGCACCATCTCCGCGGTGATCGTGCACGCCCGGCCGGCCGCGGCGATGAGGATGTCCGCCTGGAGGGTATGCTTCGCCAGGTCCCTGGTCCGCGTGTGGCATAGGGTCACTGTGGCGTTGCCGAACTCGCTTTTCTGGCTCAGCAGATTGGCCAGCGGCCGGCCGACAATATTGCTGCGGCCGACCACGACGACCTGCGCGCCATCGGTGCGGATCCCCGAGCGCTTCAGGATGTGCAGAATGCCGTGCGGCGTGCATGGCAGGAAGGTCGGCAGCCCCAGCATCATCCGGCCGACGCTGAGCGGATGGAAACCGTCCACGTCCTTGGCCGGGTCAATCATCGCGATCACCGCCTGCTCCATGGCCGTGTCCGGCAGCGGCAATTGCACCAGGATGCCATGCACCCGGGGGTCGAGATTGAACCGCTGCACGACCGCGAGGATCTGCTCCTGGGTCGCCGTCGCCGGCAGCCGGACCTCCTCGGAATGCATGCCCGCCTCGGCACAGGCCTTTTCCTTCGCCGCCACGTACGAGCGCGACGCCGGGTTGTCGCCCACCAACAGCACCGCCAGGCCGGGCGTCACGCCCTGCGCCTTGAGCTGGGCCGTCGCCGCCTTGAGCTCCGCGCGCATCTGCTGCGCAATCGCCTTGCCGTCCAATATTTTCGCCGTCATATGGCCTCCTGTGTCCTAAATCCGGACGCACTTTAGCCGGAACCCGCGGCGGGGGCAAGGCCTTGGTCACGCTCGGGAAAGGGAAAAGATTCGATGCCCGGGGATCGGCGATTGTTCTATGCGTCGATTGAAAAAAGTGCCTGCCTTGCCGGAACCAAGGTGCTGCATTGGCGGCCCGCCGACGCGGTGACCCCTGGAACGGAACTGGGCGTAAGCGCGTTATTTGCTATTTGAGGGACCCCTTCGCTTAGACGCCTTCAGCGCATAAACGGGTCGAGCGGAACCATATGGCCGCAGTAGAGGCAGCGCGGACGTTTTTTCTCCACGATGCGGCCGCAGTGCGGACAGGGCTCGGGCGGTGTCGCGGCCACCCGGCCGTCAATCCGACCGTCGCGGGCGTCAATAATCGCCACGCGCTGGATCAAGTCCGTATCGGTGTAACCGTGCTTCTCCTTGAGGATGGCCCAGAGCGCCTCGGCGATCATCAGCAGGCGCTCGATGTCGTACTTCATCAGTTCGACCTCGGTGCGCGTCGACCGCAGTTCGGGTGATATCCCCGATGCCGGCTGCGGCATAGACTGGACATCGCCCGTGGCGTCCATCGCAGCGGACAACCCGTGGAACAGCAATGAACCCATCATCATGCCCCTCCTTTTCTTCGGAACAGTTCTCCCGGCTCAGCCAGAGGCTTCGCCCTTACCATCGTTTTTTTCGGCCAGGATGGCCGCCAGCGCGTCGAGCAGCGCGTTCATCTGCTCGTCAGCGCCGATGGTGATCCGCAGGTGCGCGCCGGTGAGCGGTCCGGGAAAATGGCGCACCAGGA
>JAPLSZ010000358.1:20745-25085 GCA_026398385.1 Kiritimatiellota bacterium
GCGGCGCCGGCGCAGCGCGTCGTACACTTCGCGGGCGGACCGCCGCGGCGGCTGGACCCAGAGGAAGTTGGCCGCCGACGGGCAGACCGCGAAGCCCAGCTCCGCCAGCCGGGCCGCCAGCCGGCCGCGCGTGGCCTTGAGGCGCTCCGCATTCCGGCGCATGTGCTCAGGATCCTCGATGGCGGCCAGCCCAATGGTCTGCGTCAGCCGGTCGAGATTGTAGGAATCCTTGATCTTGAACAGGGCCTCGATCAGCAGCATCGGGCCGAGCGCGTAACCTAGCCGGAGGCCGGCGAGCGAATAGGACTTGGACAACGTCCGGCAGCTCAGCACATTGGGCAGGCTGAGCGCCAGGTCCGCGCAGTCGTAGTCCGCAAAATCCACGTAGGCCTCGTCCACCACCACCACGCCGGGAAAGTTCTCGCAGAAGGCCCGCACGATGGCACGCGGGTACTGGCGGCCGGTCGGCGCGTTGGGGTTGGCGAGAAAGAACAGGCGCGCGGCTGACGCCGGCGGCGAACACCAGGAGAAATCCTGGTTCAGCGGCGCCGGCTGCAAGCTCACCCCCTGAATGGCCGCCAGCACCGGATAGAGCGAGTAGCTGGGTTCAAAAAAACCGATGGCCCCGTCCGGCTCGACAAAGGCGCGCGTGCAGAGCGCCAACACCTCGTCCGACCCGTTGCCGGCGAACACCTGTTCCACGCGGCAGCCGTGGCGCCGCGCGATGGCGGCGCGCAGTTCGACCGATAGCGGATCGGGATACAGCCGTAAGTCTTCCGGTGCCTGCCGACGCAGGCGCTCCGCCACGGCGGGCGAAGGCGGATAGGGATTCTCGTTCGTATTAAGCTTGATCAGCCCCGTTTCCTTCGGCTGCTCGCCGGGGGTATAAGCGGTCAACGCGCGCACCGTTTTGCGGATCAAGGCATCGTAGTTCAAGTTCTGCCCTTCTCGTCCTCGGCCCTCTGCTGCCGCTTCGTATTGCTAACGTTTATCATTTTGTCTTTCGGCGAAGCATCATAACCGCCATGTCGCCAAGGCCGCCCAGGGGGAGGAAATTCGCAATTTGCAATTTTCATCGGCGATCTCCCCGACTTCTCCGGAAGGTCGGGGTTAAATGGTTTGGTCGCGGTTATGTCAGTCTGTGTATTCGGATTATTCAATGAGGAAATCAGGAAAACAGGAACGGCGGGGATGTTTTTCTTTTCCTGCTTTCCTGATTTCCTCATTCACTTTGCTTTCGTTGCGGCTGCGCCGGGCTGTGGAGCGTGTCCTGCCTTCTTCGTCTTCAGCCCGTGCTGCGCGCGATCCCGGATTTACTTTCCCGTCTCGAAGCGTACGCGGGCCGACCGGGCATGGCCGTCGAGCTGCTCCACGCGGGCAAACGCCTCGATCGTCGGCAGCATCTCCATCAGGTCCGCCCGCGTCAGGGCGATGACGCTGGTGCGGCGGCGGAAGGAGTCCACGGTCAGTCCGGAAAACACGGCGGCCATGCCGCCGGTGGGCAGCACATGGCTGGGGCCGGCTACGAAATCGCCGGCGCATTCGGGCGTCCACGGCCCGATAAAGACTGCGCCGGCGGCCCGGACCTTGCACGTCCAGGAGCGCGGCTCGCGGACCATGATCTCCAAATGCTCCGGGGCAAACCGGTTGCAAAGTTCCATGCCGGCAGCAAGGTTGTCCACCAATACCAGCAGCAGACCGCGCTCCAGCACGCGCTCGATGGCGGCGCGGCGCGACAGCGCGGCCGCCTGCCGGACCAGCTCGGCCTGCACCTCGCGGACCAGCGCCGCGGAGGTGGTGACCAGCAGCGCCTTTTCCAGGCCGGTGCCATGCTCGGCCTGGGACAGCAGGTCGGCGGCCACACAGGCGGCGGCGGCGGTTTCGTCGGCCAGAATGGCGATTTCGCTCGGACCGGCGACCAGGTCGAGTTCCACCCGCCCGTACACCAGCCGCTTGGCGGCGGTGACATAGGGGCCGCCGGGACCGACGATTTTCTGCACCTTGCGGATGGTGGGCGTGCCATAGGCCAGCGCGCCGATGGCCTGGATGCCGCCGACCTTGTAGATCTCCGTCGCGCCCGCCAAGTCGAGGGCATAGAGCAGGAAGGGGTTGACCGCACCATCCCGGCCGGCGGGCGTGCAGGCCACCACTTCGCGCACATCGGCGACGCGGGCCAGCGGAGCGAACTGCTCGCCGAGCAGGCCACCCTTGGGGCTGGACAGGCTCCAGTCCCTGCGCAGGCCGGCTTTGCTGAATTTGATGATGCGCTGATAGGCCTCCGTGGCCGCCCGCTTGAACTCCAGATCCACGGCTTCGTAGGCGGCTTTGATTTCCCCGGACGCGACGCGAAATTGGGCGGGCGCCAGATCGGCGCCGTCAAATTGCTTGATATAGCGGGCCACCGCTTCGTCGCCCCCGGTGCGAATGGCCTCGAGGACTTCGCCCGCGACGCGCTCGGCTTCGGGCTCGAACGCCGGGCGGTTGAGCAGGGCGTCCACGGCTTCGCAGGATTTAGCCGGCGACCAGCGGACCACGCGGGGCTGTGCTTCTGGCATGGCAACTCTCCGTTATCTTTTCAGCACGTCATTCATCGTCCCGCACCGCGAGCAACGCGCCATGGGACGATCGCGTGGGTCCGCATACACATGGCCGCAGGCGGCGCAACGGTAGATGCGTGAACGCTGCGGACGACCCGGAGCGCGCCAACGCAACGCGTAATATAGCCAGCAACCCAACACCGCCACAAGGCTGAAGAAAAACGGCACAAAAAGGACGGTGGGCAGAGACGTCGTCATGGCTGTCCTCCGGCGGCGGGTGGCCGGGCGGCCACGGCCCCGGCATAGCGGACGAGCACGTTCCCGGTCCGCGGCGCGGCCGCCGGCGCACAGCGCCATTGCAGGAGCGCATGGACCAATTGGACATTCAGGTTGCTGGAGGCGGTGGGCGTTTCCAGCCAGACGTGCTGCACCACGCCTTCCCGGCTGACTTCGACCTGCGCCCCGGCCTCCCACAAGCTCTCGCCGCCATCCGCCGGCGTCTTGGGCAGCGGTTGCGCCTGCCAACGGGCCGCCGCGCGGCCGCCGCCGGTCACCACCTGCCACGTCGGGCCGGTGGCCGCCGCGACGCCCGCAAAAACAGGCGGTTCCTTTATGACGAGTAGTGGTTCGCCGGCGGCGCGCCGGGCGAGGACGCCCGTCGGCGAAGGAACCAAGGGGGTGTTGTCCGCGGTCGCCGGACGCGCCAACAAGACAGGCGCGCTCTGGGTCTGCTGCAAGGGGGGGCGCAGGGCCGCATCACCACTCTCGACCGAGCGGCTGAACCCCATGGGTGTGGGCAGTGAGAACAGCACCGGCGACCACATCGCGCGCAAATCGGCGTTTGCCGCCTTCTCCCCCCGGGCTTCCGGGCCCGGCAGGTAACAAACACGCGGCGCCTTCACGGGTTGGCGCGCGGGCACCTTGACGATCTCGGGCTGCAGCGCCAGGGCCCAGAAACCAAACCACCCCGCCGCCAGCAGGCCGGCCCACAACCCGGGCCACCGGCTGGTCCGGGGCCGAAGCAGCACCGGAGCGGTGGCCGGAAGATCCATGGGTGCTGCGGCCTTCATCGTCATCCGCCTTACGGCTTGGCTGCAGCCGGCCGGGCCTCGGCCGGCGTGGCCAGCCGCGTGGCCAGCGATACTTGCGGCAGGCCGGCAGCCCGGGCCATGCTGTAGAGCGCCATGATGGTGCCGTGCGCCACGCGGCTGTCGGCTTCGATCACCAGCATGGCGCCGGGGTGTTCATGCGCCGCCTGCGCGAAGGCCGAGGACAGATCCTCCAGCGTCGTGCGTTCGTCGTTGAAAAAGACCATGCCCTCCTGTGAAAGCGTCACCACCAGCGCGCCGTACGGCGCGCCGCCGGTGAAGTTCGCCGCGGGCAGGTTCACCGTCACGCCCGGCCGCAGCACCAACGGCGCATGCATCAGCAGGACGCCGGCCACCAGCAGGGCCACGTTAATCAGCGCCACGATGGGCAACATCTGACACGCCGGCCGGGCCTGCGGCCGGAAGCGACGCCGGGGCAGGCCCAGCACCGGAGGCATGGCCGGGACCGCGTTCATGCCGGCCCTTTCGCCGGGCTGTTTTGCAGAAAATAATTCTCCAGTTCCAGCGCCGCGCGTTCCATATCCAGTCCGACGGCATCCACCCGGGCCAGCAGCAGATTATAACCGGCATAGGCCGGGATGGCCACGGCCAGGCCGGCCGCCGTGGCCAGCAGCGCCTGCCACAGGCCGGCGCTCAGATCGCCGGCTTGTACCAACGGCGCCTTCTGCTGAAGCGTCAGCATCATTTGCATCAG
>JAPLSZ010000154.1 GCA_026398385.1 Kiritimatiellota bacterium
GCGGCGAGCTACCGCCT
Organism: Kiritimatiellota bacterium; assembly: GCA_026398385.1. Lineage (GTDB taxonomy): Bacteria > Verrucomicrobiota > Kiritimatiellia > CAIQIC01 > CAIQIC01 > CAIQIC01. The sequence goes on from JAPLSZ010000154.1 coordinate 18, forward strand.
GGGCCAGATGGACGCCGCGGCGGAACGGCTGGCGGAGGCGCTGCGCACCAGCGATCTTTCCCTCCAGGAGCGGGCCTGCTACAACCGGGGCAACGCCCTGGTGGGGCAAGGGGCGGCGCAGCGGCAACAGCACAAGCTGGATGAGGCGCAAAAGAGCCTGACCGAAGCCTTGAGCATGTATGAGCGCGCCATCCTGCTGGGGCCCAACGACGAGGCGGCCAAGGTGAACTACGAGCTGGCTTTGCGGCTCAAGCAGGAACTCGAACAGCAAAAAAAACAGGCGCAGGAGCAAAAGAAGCAACCGCAATCCAAGGATCAGCCCAAGGATCAGCCGGAGCAACAGAAGCAGAACGCGAAAGACCAGCAGGACAAGCAGCCGAAACCGTCTGGTCAGGAGCCCAAGAATCAGCCGCAGCAACAAAACGATCCCGGCGACGCCAGCCGGCAGCCGGCGCAGGAAAAACAGGCCGCGCCGGACGACCGGGATAAGAAAGCCCAGGACATGACGCCGCAGGAGGCGCGGCAAATGCTGGACGCCCTGCGGCAGGAGGAGCAGGCCCAGCGTGACCGGCTGCCGTTGAACATCGGTCAGCATGAGCCTGTCGAAAAGGACTGGTAATGCCAAAAACGGCGACGTCCTTTTAGCCCGGCCAGGCGCAGGGGCCGCCGTCTTAGGCATTCGAGATATAAAAGCATGCTGAGTTCCTTCCAACGTTGGGGCTTGATCGCGGGCGGGGCCGGACTCCTTCTGGCGCTGGCGCCGGCCCGCGCCGCCGTCACGGTGGAGTTCGACATCCAACCGCGCGTGCTGCACGTGGGCGAGTCGGCCCAGGCGCAGTTCACCGTGCGCGGCGAGAAGCGCCCGACAACCCCGCCGCTGCAAAATCTGCCCGGCTTGCAGGTGAGTGACCCGGCCGTCGGCTCCCAGACCACGATCATCAACGGGCGCGTGGACCATTTCGTCACCTTCACCTATCAACTGATGCCCACCCGCACCGGCCGCATCAAGGTCGGGCCGCAACGCTATCTAACCGGTGGTCAGTCGTTCGCGCTGGCGGAGATTGAATTACAGGTGCTCCCCTTGAACGCCGCCACGGACAACACCCCGGCCACGGCCGGCGCGGCGGGGGCCAGTTCCCTGGCAGACCTCGTGTTCGCCCGCCTGACCGCCGAGCCGGTGACGGTTTACCAGCAGCAAAGCTTTACGATTCAGCTTGCCGTGTACTTCCGGGATATCAATCTGGACCGGAATATATCCCTCTCGAATTGGCAGCCGGAAGGCCTGAGCCTGTCGGCTTTTCAAGAGCTGGCCGGCACGCGCGCGGTTATCAGCAACCAGATTTATAACGTGCGCCAGTTCCGCTGTCAGGCGCGGGCGTTGTCCTCCGGCCGGATCAGTCTGACGCCAACGGTGCGCGGTGGCCTGGTGATACCGCGGGCGCGCCGGCAGCGCGGCGGCGTGTTCAGCGATCCGTTCATGGACAGTTTTTTTGACAATCCGTTCTTTGCCCAAAGCGAAATCCGGCCCATAGATATTGACTTGACGCCGCTGGACATCACCGTGAAACCATGGCCGGCGGAGGGCCGGCCTCCGAACTTCTCCGGCGCGGTTGGGCGTTTCACCATGGAGGCCCGCGTCCAGCCGCAGGACGTGGCGGTGGGCGACCCGGTGACGGTGACGGTGCAGCTCGAGGGCCAGGGCAACCTGGAAACCTTGGCCGCCCCCGTGCTCGCCGCCAGCGACAACTTCAAGGTCTATGAAGCCAAGCTGACCTCCAAGGACGTCAACGACACGCAAACGGCCGGCCGCAAGGTCTTCGAGCAGGTACTCATTCCCCGATCCACCGCCGCCACTAATCTGCCGGCGCTGGCGTTCAGCTATTTCAACCCGGGGAAAGGCGTATATGAAACGCTGACGCGCGGTCCGTTCCGGTTACAGGTGCGCCCTTCCGCCGCCGGCGCCGTGGCCATCCTCAAAGCCGGGGAGCTGGCACCAACCGCCACGCCGGAAGGCCGGGATATCGTGTACCTCAAACCCGCGCCGGCCCGCTGGGCCAGCGCGCCCCAGGGCTCCTGGTTAACCTCGCCGGGTTTCTGGGGTTTGCAGGCCCTACCGCTCCTGGCGGTCGGCGTAACCCGCCTGATCTCCCGCCGGCGCGCGGCGCTGAGCCAGGACCTTCGCCGTGCCCGGCGTCTCCGCGCGCCGCGCAGCGCGCGCGCCGCGATCCGCCAGGCTGAGATCGCTCTGCGCCAGGGACAGCGCGGGCCGTTCTTCGAAGCCCTGTGGACCGCCCTGGCGGCCTACTTTGGCAACCGGCTCAACCTGGCGCCGGGCGAGGTGTCGTTCGAGGCGCTGGCCGCCGCCGCGCAGCGCGCGGCGACGCCGCCCGCTCTGTTGGAACGCATCCGTCGGCTCCTGGCACAGTGCGAACAGGAGCGCTTCGGCCGCGCCACGCATCCGGAGCAGGGCGCCCCGGCCCTGCCGGCGGATGAAGGCGAGCCGCTGATAGAAGAGCTCCAGGCGCTGCTGCGCGCCTTCGAAAGAATCCGGCTATGAACCCATTCCGCCCATGGTTCGGGTCTATCCGCGCCGCGGCGTTAGGAACGCTGACGGCGGTGCTGGCCTGCGCGCAACCGGCCGGGCCCGACGCCGCGGTGGCGTCGAACGAAATCTTCCAGAAGGCCGGCCGCGCCTACGACGCCGGCCGCTATGGCGAAGCCGCCGGCCTGTATGAGCAACTGATCGCCCGCGGCCAGGGCCCGATGGAAGTGCTGTTCAACCTCGCCAACGCCCGCTTCCGGGAAGGCCACGCCAGCGCCGCCGTGCTGGGCTATCGCCGGGCGTGGTATCTGGCACCGCGCGACGCCGACATCCGCGCCAATCTGCAGTTTGCGCTCGATCAAACCGGCGCCACGCTGCCCGCCGTCACGCTGCCGGCCCGGCTGTTGCAACAAGGCAGCCTGCGGGAATGGAGCTGGCTGGCGTTGGCGGGATTCTGGCTCAGCGCCGCGCTGACGTGCGGCCTGTGGCTGGCAGCGCGACGGCGCGCGCTGCTGCGGGGGTTGCTCATTTGCAGCGTGGCGGCCCTGCTGCTCGGTCTGGCCGGCGCCGGTTACTGGGCCGGCCTGTTGCGCCGGCCGGAGGCCGTCGTCCTGCAGCCGACCCAGGCCTTGTTTGCCCCTCTGGCCAACGCCACCGAGCATTTCGCCCTGCTGGCCGGCGCCCTCGTCCGGATCGAACAGCAGTCCGGCGACTGGCTGCAAATCGCCCGCGGCCGGCAGACGGGCTGGATCCCGCGCGCCCGCTGCGCTACAGTCTGCGCTTTACAATCCAGGTCAACTGCGTTAAATTGGTAAAGAAGATTTTTTATGACACCGTTTTCGCATGAGGGGAGCAGCCTGTTGGTCGCCGCCCTTTTTATTGCCCTGCTCGGCGGGGTGGTGACTTTTGTCATCCATCTCGACAGTACCGATACCGCGCGGCAGGCCCACATGGCCTTGGCCGTGATGATCACGGTGATCATCAGCGGTATTTTTGTCATCAGCGCGACCGCTCGCTGGTGGATGCACCGCTGACCCGCCAGCCGTCCCGCCTGAGCCGGAGCCGTTTTCCGCGGCGCGGCCGTTACCCTCTCAGCCTTCGCTGCCCACGGCCCGGGGATAGGCGCCGAGCACCGTGAGCAGGGTGCAGTGCTCAGCCATGGCGCCGAGCGCCTGCTGGACGCGGGCGTCGGCGGCGTGGCCGTCGACATCCACGAAGAAGTAGTATTCCCACGCCTTGGTCCGGCTGGGGCGCGACTCGATCTTGGTCATGTTGATCCGCGCCTTTTTGAACGACTCCAGCGCGCCATAGAGCGCGCCGACCTTGTGCTTCACGGCAAAGAACACGGAGGTTTTATCGTGGCCCGTGGGCGGGCCGTACTGCTGGCCGATGACCAGAAACCGCGTGGTATTGCCGCCGCTATCCTGAACGTCGCGGGCGAGGAGGCGCAGGCCGTTGAGCTCCGCAGCGAGCACGCCGGCCAGCGCGGCGGCGCCCCGCTCCCGCGCGGCCATCTCCGCCGCGCGGGCCGTGCTGGAGACCGGAATCAGGTCCACGCCGGGCAGGTTGGCGTGCAGCCAGCGGCGGCACTGGCCAAAGACCTCGGATTTGCTGTACAGGCGCCGGATCGGCCGACGCCCGGCCGGCGCCATCAGGTGCAGCGCGATCGGTAAATAGATTTCGGCGCAAATGCGCAAGGCGGTATCGATAAAGCGATCGAGCGTGTGCGTCACGGCGCCTTCGATGGAATTTTCGATGGGCACCACACCATACAGTGCCGAGCGCTTCTGGACGGCGGCGAACACGTCGGTAATGGTTTCACAGGGCAGGTACTCGACGCTGGCGCCGAACCGCGAGCAGGCTGCCTCATGGGTGAAGGTCGCCTGCGGGCCCAGGTAGGCCACCACCACCGGATGCTCCAGCGCCAGACTGGCGGACATGATTTCGCGATAGATGGCCCGGAGGGCCGCGTAGGGCAACGGGCCGCCGTTCAGGCTGCGGATTCTCTGGAACACGGCCTTCTCGCGGGCCGGGGCATAGATTTCCGCGCCGCTTTTCTTCTTGAGGCCGCCGATCCGCAGCGCGAGCTTGGTGCGATCGTTGAGCAGCTCCACGATCCGCCGATCCAGCGCATCCACTTTTTTTCTTAATCCGTCGATCTTCATGGGCTTCATCCAACCACGGAATACGCGAAATTACACGAAAAAAACGGCCGGCCGGCGCACGCGCTTCCCCCGGCGCGCCTGGTGTCATTGCTTTTCGTCCGCTTCGTCCTCCTCATCGTCGTCCGCCGCTTCCTCGTCATCGTTGTCCGCGTCATCTTCCGCCGCGGCCTTTGCGCCCCCGCCGACGGCAACGGGCTGGTCGTCTCGTTCCCCGGCTTCGGCGTGTTCCAGCTCCTCGGTCAGCTCCTCGTCCGCCTCCACCGCGGGGGCGGCCGGTGGTTCCGCGGCGGCGCCCGACGCCCCGGCGGCGACGCCCTGCTCGCGCTTGGTAAACTGCTCGTGTTCCATGCGGCGCAACTCCTCGATGCCCGGCAGATCGTCGAGACTGTTCAAGCCGAAGTGTTCGAGGAAGGACTGTGTCGTGCCGTACTGCCAGGGCTTGCCCGGCAGCGCGCTGCGGCCGACGACGCGGATCAGTTGCAATTCCAGCAGGTTGTGGATGATCGCGTCCACGGCCACGCCGCGCACGGCCTCGATTTCCGGCCGTGTGCACGGCTGGCGGTAGGCAATGATCGCCAGCGTTTCCAGCGCCGGGCGCGAGAGGCGGCTGTCGCGACCCTTCTCCAGCAACTGCCGCAGCCAGGGGCCGCAGTTGACGTCGTTCTCCAGCTTGAACCCGTGCGCCACTTCGGCCACGTGAAAACCCAGCTTGCGGGTCGCCATCTCGATCTTGAGCTCCTGCAGTGCGGCGGCGAGGTCCGGTTCGGTCGCCCGGGCGAAGTCCTTCGTCGCGCCACCCTCCTGCTCCGCCACCTGCTGCAGACTGCGGCGGATGGCCGCCAGCGTCAGCGGCTGTTTGGCGACAAACAGCAGCCCGCCGATGATTTGTTTAAGTTCCGGCAAAACGTCCGCATCGCTCATGTCGTCCTCGGCTTTGAGAGGTTATCCGCCCGGCTGCCGTTCATTCCGCCTCCACGCGCGCCAGCATGATTTCGCCAAATACCTGGGCTTGGATCGCCCGCACCTGCCGCATCCGGATCAGTTCCAGCACCGCCAGAAACGTGCAGACGATCTCGTGACGCGACGCCATGTGGCTGAACAAACCCGCGAAGGACAGCCGTTCCTCCGTCTGGAGCCGCGCCGTGATCGCCTCGATCTTGTCGGCCACGTTGAACCGCTCGGCGAAAATTTCCTTCAGATCCTCCTGGTTGACCTTGCGCAGCGCTTCGCTGGCTGACCTTGCGCAGCGCCTCCTGGAAGACTGTCAGCAGGTCGAACAGGCTGACGTCGTGCAGGGCCACGTCCGGGCGCGGCTCCAGCGTCACGCTTTCGCCCTCGCGCCCGAAGATGCCCTCCCGTTCCTCCTCCAGCGTCTCCAGGAAGATGGCCGCGTCCTTGAATTTTTTGTAGGCCACCAACTGCCGGACCAGGTCCCAGCGCGGGTCGTCCTCTTCCTCGTCCTCGATCGCCGCGCGCTCTTCGGGCGGCAGCAGCATCCGGCTTTTCATCATCATCAGCGTCGCGGCCATGACGATGAATTCGCCGGCGACGTTCAGATCCAGCATGCGCATCAGGTCCAGGTACTGGACGTATTGCGTGGTGATCCGCTCGATGGGAATATCGTAGATGTCCACCTCTTCCTTTTTGATGAGGTAGAGCAGGAGATCGAGCGGTCCTTCGAACACCTCGAGCTGAACTTTATATTCTTCCGCGGGCGCCATTTTCACTCCAAGCCCACGGCCTGCCGGGCCCGGTGCAGCGTCTGTCGCGCCTCGGCCCGCGCCCGCTCGCCCCCCCGGCGCAGCGCCTCCGCCACGCGTTCCGGGGTGCACTCCAGCTCCGCGCGCCGCCGGCGCAGCGGGTCGAAATGCGCTGCGACCTTCTCCGCCAGCGCCTGCTTCACCTGGCCGTAGCCGAGCCCGCCCGCGCGGTACCGCGCCGCCATGGCCGCGCGCTCCGCCGCCGTGGCGAACAGGCGGTACAGCGCGAACACGTTGCAGGTCTCCGGATCCTTGGGTTCGGCCACGGTCTTGGAGTCGGTGACAATGCGCATGATTTTCGCCCGTACGTCCTGCGCCGGGCCGAAGATTTCGATCGTGTTGCCGTAGGATTTCGACATCTTCTGCCCGTCCAGCCCCGGCACCACGGCGACCTCTGCGCGGATCAGCGGCTCGGGCAGGGTGAACACCGGGCCGTATTGGTTGTTGAACTTGATGGCGATGTCGCGCGTGACCTCGACGTGCTGCTTCTGATCGCGGCCCACGGGCACGACATTCGCCTGCATGGCCAGGATGTCCGCCGCCATCAGCACCGGATACGCGAACAATCCGTGGTTGGCCGGTACGCCTTTGGCCAGCTTGTCCTTGTACGAATGGCACCGCTCCAGCAAGCCCATCGGCGTGACGACCGACAGCAGCCACATCAGTTCCTGCACCTCGGGCACATCGCTCTGCCGGTAGAACGCCGTGCGCTCCGGGTCGAGCCCGCAGGCCAGAAAGTCCAGCGCCACGTCCTGCGTCGCCGCGCGCAGTTCCGCCGCGCCGGCGACCGTGGTCAGCGCGTGGTAGTTGGCGATGAACAGGAACGCCTCGCCCCGCTGCTGAAGTTCCAGCGCGGGCTGCATCATCCCGAAATAATTGCCCAGGTGCAATTTGCCCGAGGGCTGAATGCCCGAAAGGATTCGCATGGATCGTCCTTCGCTCCGTCCCGAACGGCGGACAAGGCTAGCGCATGCCGCCTCCGCGTGAAAGCAAAAAGCTCGCCGGCTCCCGGCCGCCGGGCGCAGAATTAATCTGGACGCGGCGGCGGGGTTGTGTTAGTGGTGAAAGTGATGCTGTGGGCAATTCCGCCCCGGCACATCATAGCAAGAAGTTGCCTATGAGAAGTTCAAAGGAGGATTCGACAGGCTATGTGCCGCTCGTGGGCGCCGGGATCAACTACCAGGCGTGGAGCGGCGGACTGTTTGACGTTACGCTGTTCGCTGCCTTTCACTATGTCACCGAAATCAAATATAATAATGAATTTTACGCCGAGCGTGATTCCGCAGGTGTGCTGTGGGAGTCGCCGCAAGGAACCCAGAAGGGAAAATACTACGAACTGGCCGGCGGCGTCACGGTGTCCAAGGACCTGGCCGTGGGCCGCGGTATCACGCTGCAGCCGTACGGCGGCGTCCAATTATCGAGGCTGGATGGCGATGAGGTATACGATCACAACTATGTCCTGATACCGGGTCTCGGTCACGAGCATCGGGAGGGCAAAATCAAGGACGACGGGATGGTGGCTTTGTTCGCCGGGGCCGGCGCTTTCCTATCCAACGGCTTGGGCGTCCGCCTCGAAGGCCGTTTTGTGAACCAGACCAGCATCTCCCTAGGAGCGCTCTACAACTTCTGACAGGCCGCCGTCCGGCGGGGCGGAATGCGCCGACACGCGCGTGGGCGGAGGCGCGCGACGCGCTTGGTTTTACGTGGACAGGATGCGGCGCGCTTCGTCGAGGAAGATGCCCTTGAGGTTCATCTTGAGCGCCTCGGGATTGCTGGCGTAATGCATGCCGTTCTGTTCGGAAACCAGCCCGCCCTTGATGAGCGCGTAGATCGCCTGGTTGAAGGTCTGCATGCCATCTTCATTGCCGGTCTCGATGGCGGCGGGAAGTTTTTCGATGACATTTTTCTCAATCAGTTTCCGCACCGTCGGCGTGTTCAACATGATCTCCACAGCGGGCTTGACGTTGCCCTGGATCGCGGGCACGAGCCGCTGGCAGATGACCGCCTGCAGGTTGGTCGCCAGGCTCATGCGGACCTGATCGCGTTGTGAGGCCTGGAAAAAGTTCAGGATGCGCGTCACTGACTGGCCGGCGGTGTCGGTATGCAGGGTGCTGAAAATCAGGTGGCCGGTTTCGGAAGCCTGCAACGCGGCATTAAAACTTTCCGCATCGCGCATCTCGCCGATCATGATCACGTCCGGGTCCTGCCGCAGCACATGGCGCAGGCCTTCATTAAAGCTCGGCGTATCGAGACCGACCTCGCGCTGCGAGATGACCGACTTGTCATCGGTGAACAGGAACTCGATCGGGTCCTCGATGGTGATGACGCGGCGTTTGACACTCTGGTTGATGCACTGGATGAGCGCGGCCAGCGTCGTGGATTTGCCGCTGCCGGTGCTGCCGGCGGCGAGCACGATGCCGCGCGGCGTCATGGCGATCTTCTGCAGGATCGGCGGCAGGCCGAGATCGCCGAAGGAGGGGATCGCGGTCTTGACATAGCGCAGCGCGAACGAGGGCACCATTTGCGTGGTGAAGACGGCGACGCGAAAACGGCCGACGTGCTCTTCCTGATGCGAAAAATCGGCCTCGTGGTTCGTCTCGTACAGCCTGCGGACATGCCCCGGGAGGATATCGTTGGCAATGGTTTCGAGATTGGCCGGCGTCAGCGGCTGATAGTTCTGCGTGATCAAA
>JAPLSZ010000069.1 GCA_026398385.1 Kiritimatiellota bacterium
GGCGCGGGCGCCGGCGCAGGGTAGGGGGCGGTGCTTGTTTCGGCGGCCGGCGCCTGGTTGTCCGGTTCGGCCAGCGGAATGCGGCGTCCAAGCTTCTTTTCCAGGCTGGCGTGGAGTTGGCGCAGGGCGTCCGCGGGATAGCCGTCGCGCTGCAGGGCGCGCAGGTTCTCGATCATCAGGTGCCGCTTGTCGTCCAGCGCGGCAAATTCGGCGCGCAGCCGGCGGGCGAGGTTGACGGGGTGGTTCACCAGCACCTTGCGCAGCACGTCGGCGCCGGTGTCGAGGCGGTCGGGTTCCATGCGCTGGTAGAGCAGCGGGTGGTCGCCGGCCAGCGCATAGCCGCACGACGTTTGGATGAAGCCGATGGCATAGGCGCGGCCGCAGTGCGCCAGGTTCTTGGCGGGCGCTTCGCGATCGTTGCTGCGCGTGAGCTGGCCGATGTCGCCGAAGGGATAGGCGAAGAAGTTGCACTCCGTGGCGTGGCCCAGCTCGCGCACGATGACCTCGCGGCAGCCGGTATATTCGTGCTCCAGCCGCCGGGCATACTCGGCGTCGTTTTCGAGCCGGCCCGGCGCGGCCAGCCAGACGTGGTTGGGCAGCGCGAAGCCCAGCCGGCGCCGGTCGTCCACCGCGATGCGCTCGTGGGCCTGGTAGGTGTGGCCGCCGAAGATCCAGCCGCCGGTTTTTTGATAGTCGCGCAGCATGTCCCAGGTGCAGATGAAGGGATGCTGGTCCTCGACATAGCCGACGGGCACGTGCATTGAAAAGGCCATTTTCAATTCCTTCGCCACCGACGTGCCATAGCGCAGGCTGTCGCGCCGGGCGTCGTCGAACGTGATGCAGGCGACGCGCTCCAGCGGCGCGTCGGGCTCAGCTTCCCTGGCGAATTGCGCATTGCCGGTCAGGTGGGCGGTCAGTTTGTCGGCGGTGACGAAGCGGAAGCCGGCGGCGCGCAGCGTCTGAAGGTGTTCGCGCAGCCGGCTGGCGGGCAGCACCTCGCCGGTGTCGCTGCTGGAGAGGCCATGGTAGAGCAGCACGGCCACCGCGCCTTGCCGGCCGGCGGCCTCCAGTTCGTCCACCGCCTGGAACGCCCGGTGGTATTCCTGCTGCGCGGCGTACCAGCGGGCCAGATAGGAGAACCGGAACGGGTCGCGCGGATTGAACTCGATCAGTTTGTCGAGATGTTCGCGCGCTTCGACCGGCCGGTCCTGGGCCATCGCGACCTCGAACAGGTTGCGCCGGGCGCGGAAGTTGTTGGGATTAAGATTATCCAGCACCCAGACCAACTGTTCGCGCGCGGCGTCATTGCGGTTGCACATGGTCAGGGTTTCCGCCAGCGCCAGCCGCACGTCGGCGTCATAGGGGTCCTTTTCGAGCAAGCCCTGGAGCAGCGGCAGCGTGCGCTCCAGCGGGAAGCGCTCGGGCGCGCTGACGTTCAGCCGGCCATAAAGGTTGACATAGCGCAGCGTCAGTTGCCGCTGGCGCGCCGGCTTGTCGGTGCCGGGGATCATCCGCAGCAGCCAGGGCAGCGCCGCCTCCGGCTGGCCGCTGAAAAACTGCTCATAATCGGCCAGCACGCCCAGCGCGTCGGGCTGGCCGGCATCCGCCGCCAGCACCGCGCGCGCCTGCGCCACGCCGGCCGGACTGTGCCCGGTGTTGAACAGCGCCACGGCTTCCTTCGCCTGGAACAGCCGGTTGGTCGGCTCGGCTGTCCGCAGCATGGTCCAGAGCGGCAGGGCCTCGGCGAATTCACGGTTGGAGATCAGCGCGCTGGCCAGCTCGCGGGTAATCTGCGCGTTCTCGGGAAAGGCCGCGTGCAGCGGCCGCAGCAGGGCGGCGGCCCCCTCTAAATCGCCGCTCCAACGCAGCAGGCGCGCGAGGTTCAGCTTGGTTTGGTCCCGGTCCTGTTGCGGATTCAGTTCCAGGCTGGTGCGATAGGCCGCGATCGCCGGCTGGACCTCGTTGCGCTGCATGTGGGCGCGGGCGATCCAGTTGTAAACCGGGTAAAAGTCCGGGCGGATGGCGCGCAGCCGGTCCCAGAGCCGCAGCGCGTCAGCCCCGCGGTTGTTTTTCAAATAGGTGTGGCCCAGCAGGCTCCAGGCGGTCATCAGCGTGGGATCCTTCTCGATCAGCGGTTCCAGCAGGGCGCTGGCCTTGGCCAGTTGGCCGCTCCGGTAGAGCTGCAGGGCGCGCGCCAGTTCCTGGCGCTGGCTCGCCTGGACGTCGGCATCCAGTTGGCGCAGCACCTCGTGTTCGTCCGGCGCCAGGGACTCCCCGCGCGCCTCCGGCTCCGTGCCCGGGCGCGCATACTCCGGCTCGCCTTCCGACGCGCACACCGCGCGCGCGGACAGGCACAGCAGCAGGAACAGGCCGGCAGACAGCTTCATGGCCGGCGATGATGAACAATAACCGCTGTGTGGGCAAGTTGATTTGGGTGGGCGCATGGCACTTCTGCGTGGGCATTCGCCGTGGTCACCGACCCCGGCTACAGGAGGAGGCCGCCTTTGCTTTGCTGTAGCCGCGACCGTTGGTCGTGGCAGGGCAGCGCGCGACCACCGGTCGCGCCTACAGACGGAAAGCAGAGGTCTGCGCTGTAGCCGGGATCGGTGATCCCGGCTCTTGCAGTTATTTGGGCCAAGCGTCGCGAGCAGCGTCTCTTCGGCGCCCGCCTGCGGTGAGCGGCGGCGAACCCGCCTGCGGTGAGCTGATCGAATCCGCGGGTGTGTCACCTTTCGCCGGGTCGGAGACCCGGCCTACAGTATGATTCTTATCGCCAGCGACGCCCGCGGGCGCCGGCCAGCGGCGCCCCTACGTGACTGACCCATTACGATTTGGGGCATGCACCGGGCCGTTTAACGCATGGCCGTTCCTCCGTGTGATCAGACTTCGGCATGGAGAAGCGGTTTTTTAAGCGGAAGTTTATCCGCAGATTACACCGATTGCACAGATTCCAAGCCGCAGAAAAAAACGGCGCGGGGGAGTTTGCACAGAAGCTAACGAAGGTAACAAAGTGAGAATTGGAACTCCACGACACAGCTTCCTTCGTTAACTTCGTTGCCTTTTGATAAAATTTTTGAATGATTCGGCCGTTACAGGAACGGCGGGGAGCAGCGGTTTTTTAGACAGGATAAACAGGATTCTACAGAATGGGTGTCTTGCTGGCGTCGAGCCAGCCTATCGGTTCAAAAAAAGCAATAATCCTGTAAATCCTGTCTAAACTCTGCCATGCTACCGGAAATGCCATGCGCTTTGTGCGATACAATAGAATCATTATTCATTCTGCCTTGGTTACGGCTGCGCCGGATCTCCGAACCGGCGATCTTGCATATGGGAAATTCATGCGGTAAACTAATGCGTGGCATACGGAATGCTATAAAGTAATGTAGGTTGTCGTGGGTTGAGTGTGACAGGGCGAATGGGAACATGAAAGCGATGCGGCAACGCGGTTTTACGCTGGTGGAGATCATGATCGTGGTTTCCATCATCGGCTTGGTGGCGACGCTGGCGGTGCCGTCGTTCATCAATGCCCGCACCAAGACCCTGGCCTATACCTGTGTGAACAATCTGCGGATGATCGAGGCGGCCAAGGATCAGTATGCCCTGGATCATACCAACCAGGCGCCGGCCAGTCTGGCGGACCTCGCGGGCACGACGCCCGCCTGCAACGGCGGCGGCAACTACACCGTCGGCGCCCTGGGCGTGAACCCGACCTGTTCGCTCGGCGGCCTGCATGTCCTGCAATAACCGGAAGTGTTATCCACAGATTTATGGGATTTACACAGATTTAAGGCAGAATTTTGCCACGGATGAACACGGATTTACACGGAAGCGGCAAAAGTAGAAGAACTTGGTTTTCATGGATTACGGATTGAAGGCCCCCTTCAACTTCCCGCTCTGGGCGTTTACTTCATCAATCTGTGAAAATCTGCGAAACGCTTCCTTTTCTGCCCTCTTCATCAGTGTCAATCCGTGTTCATCCGTGGCTAAAATTCGCTCTCCTCCGACGTGGCAGCCTATTGTGTAAGAAATGGCAAAGGGCATAGTCGGCACGCGTTCGCAAATTCTCATATACGAGAACAGAAACTCCAGCGGAAGCGCCGATTTTTCGCTGAAATGCCGGTGGGTCTGAATATACATTATAGCCATCTTGGTGTAAGAAATGCTATGGAAAGGCTGGTGAAATCTGAGACCTGAGAACTGAAACCTGAAAGCCTAGCGCGGCAGAGTCGCAGACAAAGAATGTTTGGACAGAATTTTCAGAAAAGTTGTTGGTCTATGGACGGATGGGCTGGCATGGCGAGGGTTTTCAATCCTGTAGAATCTTGTTAATCCTGTCAAAAATATCTTCACAGGAAAACGAGATTTGGACGATTAGCACTGCAAAAGCAGCAGGCACAGAGGAAAGACGCCGGGTCGGAGACCCGGCCTACAGATAACAACGATATGAGGAAAGACGCCGGGTCGGAGACCCGGCCTACAGATAACAACGATATGAGGAAAGACGCCGGGTCGGAGACCCGGCCTACAGATAACAACGACATGACGCTTGTACCTGAACCACGAACCCTGAAACCTGAAACCTGTGCTGAAACCTATGCCATGAAAAGAGTTGTCCAACCGGGCTTCACGCTGCTGGAGGTGATGATCGCCGTTTTCATCCTGTTTATGTTCATGGCCGGCGCTTATCGGGTGGTAACGCAGATGATGTGGGTCAACCAGTCGGCCCGGGATCATTATGTGGCCATCAGCCTGGCCTTCAATCGCGTCGAGCGGATCCGGAATCTGACGGATGTGGACCCGAGTCTGATGGTCGAGAGCCAGGTGGTCATTACGGAAAACGGGGCGCCGTCGGCGAACGGAAACTACCGGCGGACCACCACGGTTACCCACTTGGGCACCAACCTGACGGCGGTGCTGTGCCAGGTGGATATTCGCAACCGGAAGAATCAGGCGTTCGACGGCAAGAACGAAACGCTGAATACGGTATTGAACAGGTAAACCATGGAGTGGACCACTTCAAAGGAAATGGGTCGGTCACGTAGGGGCGCCGCTTGTCGGCGCCCGCCTGCGGTGAGCGTGCCTGCCGTGAGCTTGTCGAACCGATCTAACCCGCGGGCGTCGCAAGCGACGCCCCTACAGGACCCCCGTGTGACGGAGGCCTTACCTTCCAAGGCGGGTTTCACGCTGTCGGAGCTGATGGTGAGCGTGACGATCACGGTGCTGGTGGTGACCGCCGTGCTGGCGGGTTTTGTTTACCTGCTGCAGGGCGGGAACATGAACAACAACCAGACGGTGCTGGACATGGACGTCCACAAAGCCATTGACAACCTGCGCCGCGACCTGCGCCTCTCCGCGGTAAATAACATTCTGTTCTATCCCGCGGGGCCGGGCCCGTATGCGGGCATCAGTTTCCCCATGGCCACCCCGAACGCCCAGGGCATGCTGACCTACGGGACCAACGGGCTGATTCAGTGGGATCAGACCGTGATTTATCACGTGTGGTCCGGCCAGCCCAATCAACTGCGCAAGACGGTCTTCAGCCCGCGGAACAACGCCCGGACGGACGCTGAGCGGCAGGAGCAATTGAACAGCGTGGTGGTCAACGGCAACGGCAATTACACCTTCGATTCCAACACCGCCACCACCCGCGTGATCTTCAACAACCTGGTGAATTGGCTCATCTATCCGCAGAAAGCCAGTTTCGACGGCTACAGCGCCGTGGTGGAACGCTCGTCCGATTTCAATCTGGGCTCCGTCCTGCTGGCCGGCGGCGCGCACCAATTCAAGTTCACGGTGACCGGCAAGAACGCGCTGAACACGAGCGGGTACTGCAAAGTCGGCCTGGACACCTTCACCATGTCGCCCTGCGGTCTGGCGCGCGAGGCCGAGGCGCAGTCGCCGACCGCGCAATCCGGCGCCACGGCGGCGAACGAGTACATGGCCAACGGCGGGTGGAGCGGCAACTACCGGCTGATGTTTCCGGCCACGGCCACGGGGCAGTATTTCATCGTGACGCTGGACAACGACCGCTGGGAGGAGACCAATTTTCGTTCCGGCGGCGCCCTCACCACCAATACCACCGTGACGTTCGACACGAGCCTGTCGCCGTACGACTTTGTGGCGCGCTTGGAGGGCCCCGGCACGACCTGGCAGGTCACGGATCAAACGCTGGATTTAGTCAGCCAGACCTGCGGCCAAGGGACGTTGGCCGGCTGCGCCGTGCGCGTGCTGGTGCGCGGCAAGGACATGCTCAACGGCGGCTGCCTCAAGCTGGACGGCGTCACCACGAACGGGGTCTACTTCAAAGCGGGCGCCCGTCTCTTTGACCAGTTGCATATCACGGCGGCCTACATTGCGGAATGCAGCGACCCGACGAATTACAGCGCGACCGCCGTGAACACGGGCACGCCACTTTTATTCAACGGCGCCGTCGCCGATCCTACCCCGGGCATTTACTATCTGGGCACACACAATGCGGCGGGGGCGTTTGTGGTTGATAAAAACAAAAGTTACCTGGTCTCCTTCCTGGTCTGCGACAACGTCAACCACGACAATGCGGCCTACTGGGTGGAAAACAACGCCGCGACCCCCGGCTGCTGGATCCTGCCGGCGGCGCTCAACCCCGACGCGAACATGACCCGCGCCGCCGCCTGGACAAACGCCGTCCAGACCAACCTGGTGTTCGCGCTGTCTTCGATCTCCACTTCGTGCCCGACCAACGGCAGCTTTACGTCGCAAGTCGTGGATACGCACCAGAGCGCGCCGTCTTACCAGACCATCAGTTGGCACTCGAGCGTGCCCTCGACGAATTTCTCGCTGGGCCTGCGGGTGCGCAGCGGCAGCGATCCTGATGCCATCACCAATGCGGCCTGGAGCGCGATCATCACCGCCTCCGCGGATGGCTCGTCCGCGATCAGCCCCGGCAGCGGGCGCTATATCCAGTTCCATGCGCAGTACACGTTTCTGCCGCCGGTCTCGGGCAGCAATCTCGCCCTGCGGATGGATTCGCCCAAACGGAAGGACGTCTGCATTACCTGGCCGGGGGCCGCGGAAGTGGTGGATCTCGGCGGCCTGTTCTCCAAGGGGCCGGATCACGGCGTCTTCGAGCTGACCGTGGATGGGAACCCGCTGATCAAGGGCTGTTCGATGGACATGACCATTTACAAGGATGTGTCGGTGCCCGGCGGCGGGACGCGC
This sequence comes from Kiritimatiellota bacterium, assembly GCA_026398385.1. GTDB lineage: Bacteria > Verrucomicrobiota > Kiritimatiellia > CAIQIC01 > CAIQIC01 > CAIQIC01. Next base: position 7,198 of record JAPLSZ010000069.1, read on the forward strand.
CGGATGACGTCCACCGTCACCACCGAGTTGTATCCGCGCAATACCGGCAAGTAAGAGGTGCAACATGACAACCAACAGCAAAACCAGAGGGCAAGTAATGAGGCAGCCATGTAGGGGCGCAGTCTTGTGCTACTCTGCGAAGTCAGCGCAGGCCTCCTTCGCTTCCCGCTTCGCCAACCCGCTTTGCCAACCCGCTTCGCCAAGGCTACGCAGGTCAAGAGGCTACGCAGGTCAAGAGGCTACGCAGGACAAGACGAAGCACGAGCTGCGCCCGCTTTTCGCCGGGGCGGAGACCCGGCCTAAAATAATCTTATCACCAGCGACGCCCCTACAGTACCCCCAGAAGACTGAGGCCTTACGCGCGCAAAGCGGCTCCGCCTTCATCACCGTCATGATCGTGATGGGCGTGGTGGGCCTGGCCATCATCCCCATGATCTGGCTGGCCATGCAACAGCCGCTCAGCGTGCGCCACTCCTGCAACCGGATCCGCGCGCAAGCCATCGCCGAGGCCGGCATTGGCTACGCCTATCAAAAATTGTCCACCAACTGGGACCTCCGCAGCGACGCCTCCGCCTTCCCCCTCACCAGCTATGGCGACGGCACCTTCGACGCCAGCGTCACGAGCATCAACTCGACCTCCGTCGTGGTCTCCTGCCTCGGCATCTATCAGGAGGCCCAGAACACCGTCGTGGCGGACATGAAGAATTATTCGACCAACCTGCCGACCGGCGGGCAGCCGGCGGCCACGGGGATCTTCACCAAGGCGATCGCCTGCGGCTCCAGCCTTAATACCGGCACCAGCAACGCGGGCACTATCCAAGGTGACGTGGTGGCCACGTCCATCACGGATAAGAAAAACAAAATAACCGGCACCGAAACGATCGCGACGGTGGATGTTAAGAACCTGATCAACCTGACGCCCTATTTCAACGCTGCGTCGAACAACGGCGCCTATTTCCCAAGCAGCCAGGCTTTTCATAATTATTCGCCCCCTGGCGGCATTGCCTGGGTCGACGGCAGTATATCTCTCAAAGGGGATTGTGTGGGCTGCTTCATTGCCACGAGCAATATCTTTGCCAACGGCGGCTTTACGCAGACCCAGGTCAACAATTATCCAGCGTTGATCAGCCAGAACGGCAGCGTGGGTGGGAATAACAGCAGTGCGCATGGCTTGGTGTATGCGCCCATGGGCTCGATAGACTTGGGCGGCAATATGACCATCTATGGCACGGCGATCTGCTCGGCGCCCATCAGTTCGTTTAGTGGCGGATCATCCATTTATTACCAGAACTCCACGCCCGTGCCGCCGGATATCGGCAGCACACCGGTCAACAATGTGGGCATTTCCGGTTGGGAACAGTGACCCGGCGCGGCCGGGCGGCCAGATTCTGACCGCGCTATGCGGGTTGTGCCGTGGCGTGGCTGAGCGCTCAGAGACTTTTGCCGCGGAGAAGAAGAGCGTTCGAC
>JAPLSZ010000305.1 GCA_026398385.1 Kiritimatiellota bacterium
AAGTGATCGAGTAATCGAGTAATCAGTGAGCAGCCGCAGGCCCTGAGTGAAGTCGAAGGGTAATCAAGTAATCAGTGATCAGTGAGCAGCCGCAGGCCATGACCTGTGGTGAGCGCAGTCGAACCAGCGAAGTCGAAGGCCGATCGGTAATCCGTCATTGACAAGCGCAGGTATGAATAATACTTATTCACGGCATGAATAATAATTCATCAAAATATCTCCCGCGTTGGATGGCGGCGCCGTTGCAGGCGCTGGCGCGCGCGGCGCGTGTGACGGTTCTTACCGGCGCGCGACAAGTCGGGAAAAGCACCTTGCTGTCCCATGAACTCGGCAAGGACTGGCGTCTTTTCTCCATGGATGATTTTGACATCCAGTCGCAGGCCCAGCGTGATCCTGACCTCCTGCTGGCCTCTTCGCAGCACATCATTCTGGACGAGGCCCATTTGATCCCCGCGCTCTTTCCGAGAGTCAAACGGCTGGTTGATCAGGATCGTTCCCGCCGCTTTATCCTTTCGGGGTCCGCCAATTTGCTCCTGCTGTCCCGGACCACCGAATCGCTGGCTGGGCGGGCGGAGTTTCTGCGCTTGCTTCCGTTCTCCGCGGGAGAACTGGCCGGCCAGGCCAGCCCCGCGTTTCTGCAACGCTTGTTTGCAGGCGCACTGGAGTCCCCGGCCGGCCGCCCCGTGACCCTGGATGCGACGGCGCTCGCGACCAGGGTTTGGAACGGCGGAATGCCGGAGATCGTGCATCGCCGGAATACGGCGGACCTGTTGCGGTGGCGCGAAGGATATATTCGCAGCTATCTTGAAAAGGATTTGCGCGACCTCAGCCAGATCGCCAACTTGCCCGATTTCAAACGGTTGATGTCTTTGGCGGCGTTGCGGTGTGGCTGTCTTCTGAATCAGAGCGACGTGGCCCGTGATGCCGGATTATCGCAGCCCACGGCGCATCGTTACCTGGGACTGCTGGAAGTCAGTGAGCAGTGCGTGCGCTTGACACCCTTCCATGCCCATGCGGCCAAATCGCTCGTCAAGGCCCCGAAGCTCATGTGGACGGACACGGGAATTGCCGCGTTTGCGGCCGGCTTCATGTCGCCGTCCGACTTGTTGCACAGTCGGGAATGGGGTGCTTTCCTGGAATGTTACGTCTACAACCAACTGCGCGCGGTGTGCGGCACATGGGATAGCCCGGGCGAAATCTTCTTCTGGCGAACCCGTTCGGGCGTAGAAGTTGATTTTGTGATCCGGCACGGGCGACGCCTGCTGGCGGTCGAAGTCAAGGCCGGCCAGCAAGTGCGCTATGCGGACACGGCCGGTCTGCAGGAATTCATGCGGCGGCATTCTGATTGCCGGGCGGGCATTGTCTTGTATGCAGGCGGCGAGCAGCAGCAGCTTGCGGACACGCTGTGGGCTGTGCCCTTGTCCTGGCTTGTGTGATGACCAGTGCGCGAGTGGGCGGGGAGCAGTGATCGAGTTGGGCAGTAAGGCCGGTTGACGAATTTCGCGATGCCGTCTAATATGCATTCGTTATGAATAATAGACGCAAATCAGAATATCGGGCGCGGGCGGGCGCGGACTGTTGGCGGGCCGCCGCGGACCAGTTCCCGGTCCTGCTGCTGACCGGGCCGCGGCAGGTCGGCAAGACCACGCTCCTGCGCCATTTGTCCGGCGCCAACCGGCGCTATGTGACGCTGGACGATCTGGCCGCGCGGGACCTGGCGCGGCGGGACCCGGTCCTGTTCCTGCAAAAGTACCGGCCGCCGGTGTTGATTGACGAAATCCAGTATGCGCCGGAAGTGCTCACCGCGATTAAACTCGAAGTGGATCGCGAACGCCGTCCCGGCGCCTTCTGGCTGACCGGCTCCCAGCAGTTTGCGGTAATGAAAGGTGTGACGGAGAGCCTGGCCGGCCGCGTGGCCATTCTCACGCTGCTGGGCTTCAGCCAACGGGAAGCCGACGGGCGCCCGGCGGTTCTGCCCCCCTTCCTGCCGGACGCTACGGCGCTCCAGGCGCGGTCACCCACGCCGGCCGCCATGACCCTGCACGACGTGTATGCGCGGATCTGGCGTGGCAGTATGCCGGCGCTGGTCACCGGGCAGATCCGCGACCGGGATCTATTCTATCGCTCGTATGTGCAGACGTACCTGGAACGCGATGTGCGGGATTTGACGCAGGTCGGCGACTTGAACGCCTTCGGGCGTTTCCTGCGGGCGGTCGCGGCGCGGACGGCCCAGATGCTCAATTATTCCGACCTGGCCCGGGACTGCGCCATCAGCGTCAACACCGCCAGAAAATGGATGAGCGTGCTGGAAGGCAGTTTCCAGGTGGCCATCCTGCCGGCCTATCACACCAACCTGTCGAAGCGCCTGTATAGCACGCCGAAGCTCCATTTTCTCGACACGGGGCTGTGCGCTTATCTGACGGAATGGTCGTCGCCCGAGACGCTCGAAGCCGGCGCCATGTCGGGTGCGCTGTTCGAGACCTTTGTCTTCGGCGAGATTCTAAAGTCGTGGCACAACCAGGGCCGGCGCCCGGCCTTTCATTACTACCGCGACAAGGATGGGCGGGAAATCGATCTCCTGATCGCGCACGATGGCCGGCTGTGGCCGGTCGAGATCAAGAAGGCGGCCATGGTTCGGGAAGCCGACACGGCGGCGTTTCGGACGCTGTCGGGGCGGGGGCTCAAAACCGGCCACGGCGCCGTCGTCTGTCTCAGCGCGGAGCGCATGCCGTTGAACCGGGAGGTGGACGTGATCCCCGTGGGATGGTTGTGATGGGGGCCGGGAGCAGCCGCAGGCCCTGAGCGGAGTCGAAGGATGCGCGAGTGGGCAGGGGTCAGTAATCAGTGAGCAGCCGCAGGACTCCTGACCTGTGGTGAGCGGAGTCGAACCAGCGAAGTCGAAGGGTGATCGAGTGGGCAGGGGGGGGTGGGGTGATCAGAGTGGAAATATGCTCTTGCTTCCGAGTCACCTTTATGCGAATGTGATCTCCGTTTAGGAGCAGACAGGCTATCATGAACTTGACCACGCTACAGCGCATCATGGCCGATTTTCACGCCCGGCCCCTGCCGGCCCTGACGGTGCGGGACAAACCCATTCGCTTTGTGCGCGATATGTCCCTGTCCATTGTCGGCGCGCGGCGATCCGGGAAGACCTACCGCACCTACCAGTTCATCAAGAACCACATCGAACAGGGCGGCCACATTGAAAACATCTGCCGCGTGCAGTTCAACGATCACCGGTTAAGCGCTATGAAACGAGCGGACCTTTCCTCTGTCGATGAAGCCTATTACGCCCTCTATCCCGAAAAGCGGGGCCGGGAGGAGGTCTTTTTCGTTTTTGACGAGATTCACCGGATCGAAGGCTGGGAGGATTACATCCTGCACCTCTTGGATGAACCGCTGCAGCGAGTCCTGATCACGGGATCCACGTCCCGTCTGTTGAGCGGCGAAATTGCCAGCAGTCTGCGGGGCAAAAACATGCCCGTGGCCCTTTATCCCTTTTCCTTCAGAGAGTTTCTCCGCCACTATAAAGTTGCGCCGGATGTTATGACGAGCCGCGGGCAGGGGCATCTGCGCAAGCGGTTGCGCCACTATTTGCAGCAGGGCGGTTTCCCGGGGCTGCTGGACGCTGACGAGCGGCTCCATATTGACCTCCTGCAGACGTATTGGGATACCATGGTCCTGCGTGACATTATCGAGGCGCACCCCCGCGCCAATATCCCGATCGCGGTGTTTTCGCACTTCGCCCAGGCCCTCGTGGCGCGAACGGCCTGTCCTTTCACGGTGCGCGCCATGGTGGGCGGCATGCGCGAGGCCGGGTTGAGTTTTACGGCCGAGACCATCTACAGCTATCTGCGCTTCCTGGAGGAGGCGTTTATGGTTTTTACCGTGCCGGTTTTCTCGCCTTCGGAAAAAGTCCGGCAGCGCAATTATCATAAGGTCTATGCCGTTGACTGGGCGCTTGCCCAGGCGATCGCTTCCGCGGAAGGCGTGGATGTCAGCCGCCAGCTCGAGAACATGGTGTATCTTGAACTCCGCCGCCGCGGCTGGGAAGTGTCCTATTTCCGGACTCGCCAGGGTTGGGAAATTGACTTTGTGGCCGTACGCCAGGCCGAACGTCAGCGGCCGCCCATGATCTGCCAGGTGGCCTATTCCATGCAGCGCAAGGAGGTTCGGGAGCGAGAACTGCGCGGTTTGGCGGAGACCGCGCGCCATCTGCGCGCGACGCGCGTGACGGTGGTGACGTTCAACGACGAGGAAACCGTGGCCCTTGACGGGATTCGTGTGGATATCATCCCCGCTTGGAAATGGTTGCTCGCCGAGGCCATCCCGGGGCAGTGATCAGTAATCAAGTGATCGAGTAAGCAGCCGCAGGCCCCCTGACCTGTGGTGAGCGGAGTCGAACCAGCGAAGTCGAAGGGTGAACGAGTGGGCAGTTGATATTGGCATCGAGGTGACTCATGACGAAGGACATTACGAAGACAACCGGCGGCCAGGCGTCGCCATTCGAGCGGATCAAACGCACGAACGAGGCGAATAATGAGTACTGGGAGAGCCGTGATCTGGCGGAGGTTCTGGAATACACACAGTACCGGAACTTCGAGGCCGTGATCGAGAAGGCCAAGCTGGCGTGTTTCAACAGCGGGCACCGGATCGAGGATCATTTTGCTGATGTCAGCAAAATGATCGTGATCGGAAAAGGCGGCAGTCGCGAGGTCAACGTCATATTACTTTCGCGCTATGCCTTAAAAAAGAGCCAGAAGATTTTGGACCACATGGGCAGCACGGAATTGGCGGCGAATCTTTTCCGGGCGACCCAGGCTGAGGAAAAGCTGCGCCGAGAAGAGGTGAAAGGGAAAGACGCCGCAAACCGGACGCATCGTGAAGTCGGCGCCAAGGTGCGGCAAACCATACGGGAATTGGGCGGCACAATGCCCGAAGAATTGCCGGTGGCGCAAAGCATCGGAAAGATTGCGGCCCAACAGCGTAAGCGACTCGGTGCGGAACCGCGGAAGTGAGCAGTGACCAGTGATCAGTGAGCGAGTGAGCGGGGAGGAGGAAGTGAGCAGTGACCAGTGATTAGTGAGCGAGTGAGCGGGGAGGAGGAAGTAATCAGTGAACAGTAATCGAGTGATCAGTGACTGATGACCCTTCGAGTTCGCTCAGGGTCTGACTGATGAATATCCAATAGCCAACAAGGAATGTCCAATAACCAACAGGGTGTGCCAACAAGGAATGTCCAATAACCAACAGGGTGTGCCAATAAGGAATGTCCAGTGACCAGCAGGGTGTGCCAACAAGAAATATCCAATAGCCAACAAGGAATGTCCAATAACCAACAGGGAATGTCCAATAACCAACAGGGTGTGCCAATAAGGGATGTCCAATGACCACGGAAAGACGATTCGACTTGCAGGATCGGCTGATTGACTTTGCAGTAAGGATTATCAGGCTTTCTGAAGCAATCCCTGACAGCAAGGCTGGCAAGCACATTTGTTCGCAGATTTTGAGAAGCGGCACATCCCCGGCGCCAAACTATGGCGAGGCACAAAGCGCTGAATCACGAGCCGACTTCATTCATAAACTCAAGATTGCGCTGAAAGAACTGCGTGAAACCGAGATTTGGCTGAAAGTCATGCTGCGGTCAGAGCTGATCCATCCGGCCGATCAACTCGCCCCGCTTTTGCAGGAAACCGATGAGTTGATCGCCATCCTATTTAAGAGCGCGGAGACAGCCAAAAACAACAAGGAGCAGGAATGATCCTGGAAACGTAAGTTGAATATCCAATCTCCAACACTCAGCCCCCAATTTCCAATGGAACGCAGAGATCTTCACTTGGCCATTGGCCATTCTCCGCCGCCCTTTACCCGGCCCTGCCGTAGGCCGCTGGAAATTGGAAATTCCTTGTTGGCCATTGGCCATTCTCCGCCGCCCTTTACCCGGCCCTGCCGTAGGCCGCTGGATATTGGAAATTCCTTGTTGGCCATTGGCTATTCTCCGCCGCCCTTTACCCGGTCCTGCCGTAGGCCGCTGGATATTGGAAATTCCTTGTTGGCCATTGGCTATTCTGCGCCGTCCTTTAACTGTAACGAAAGAAAGAAACCATGAAAACCATTGACCCAGAACCCTCCGGCGCGCGCGTGGCGCTGCGCCTCGCCCTCACCACGGCGGCGCTCGGCGTGCTGGCCCTGCTGGGTTGGATTCTGGGTTTGCCGCTGCTGGCCAGTTTCGGAGCGGGCCGGATGCCGATGGCGCCGAGCACGGCGGTCCTGTTTCTAATCTTTGGCGCCACCGTCGGCTGGCGCACCCGGACGCCGTTGAGCGACCGCGCCTTCCGAATCAGCACGGTGTCGGGCTGGCTATTGGCGTTGGTCGCGCTGCTCTTATTCGTGCTGTCCAGCCTGGGCATTCGTCCGGCAATTGAACACTTTGGCGTGAACATCACCGGCACGGTAGGCGGGGCGGCCACCGGCCACATGTCACCGCTCACCGCTTTCTGCTTCCTGCTCGCCGTCGTGTCGTTCCTGGCCTTGCTTTCGCGGTCAGCCACCCGGCGCTGGCGCACCATCCTGGCGTTGGGTTCGGCGGGTGTGCTCCTGGGAGCGGCCTTCATCTTCCTGCTGGCTTACTTCTTTGGCACTCCGCTGCTCTACGGCGGCACGTTCATCCCGCCGGCGCTCACCACCCTCCTCGCCTTCGTCACGCTGGGCCTGGCGCTGCTGGTCCTGGCCGGCCGGGCGGGCGGACTGCGGGGCCGCGCACCGGCCACCGGTGACCGAACGGCGTGGCACTTCTTCCTGATCTTCCTCGTGCTGGCCGCCGGCATCGTCACCGCCGGCTACAGCTACTACCGTAGCCACGAGCAGGCCTACCGCGCCGAGGTGGAGCGTCAACTGGCCGCCATCGCGGAGTTGAAGATGGGCGAGTTGACGCAGTGGCGCGAGGATCGCCTGTCGGATGCCGCCATCTTTTTCAAGAACGCATCCTTCACCGCCCTGGTGCGGCGTTTCTTCGAGCAACCGGCGGACGCGGACGCGCAACGCCAGCTTCGGGACTGGTTGGGCAAATTCACGACGATGGACGACTACGACCAGTTTCGCCTGATGGATGCTCAAGCGGTCACGCGCCTGTCTATGCCCGGCGGCCTGAATCCGGCCAGTTCCCCTACGGTGCGGGCGGCCGCCGAAGCCCTGCGGTTGGGTCGGATAACCATCTGTGACTTCTACCGGCACGAACACAACCAGCGCGTCTATCTGTCAGTTCAGATTCCACTGCTCGACGAGTCGAACGCGAACCGGCCGCTGGGCGTGCTGGTTCTGCGGATTGACCCGGCAAAGTATCTCTACCCCTTCATCCAACGCTGGCCGACGCCCAGCCGGTCGGCGGAGACGCTACTGCTGCGCCGGGACGGGAACGATATTCTGTATCTGAATGACCTCCGCCACCAAACGAACGCGGCCCTCACCTTGCGCCTGCCGCTGTCGCAAACCAATGTTCCCGCCGTCAAGGCCGCTCTCGGGCAGACCGGGATCATGCCCGGTGTGGACTATCGCGGCGCGCCGGTGCTTGCCATCGCAGGCGCCGTGCCCGATTCGCCGTGGTTTCTGATTGCCAAGCTGGACGCCGCAGAAGTGTATGCGCCGTTGCGCGCGCAACTCTGGCAAGTGCTCGCCATGCTCGGCATCCTGCTCTTTAGCGCGGGGGCCGGCGTGGGTTTGGTCTGGCGGCAGCAGCGCATCCGGTTCTATCGGAAAGAGGCGCAGTTGGCGGGGGTGCTGCAAATAAACCAAAGCCTGCTCATGCAGGCCGAAAAGATTGGGAGAGTCGGCGGCTGGGAATTTGATATTGATACCAGGCAGCAGACCTGGACTAAAACGGTTTACGACATCCACGAACTGGATGACACCGGGGTCCCGACGGTGGACCAAGGCATCAATTTCTACACGCCCGCGTCCCGCCCGATTATTGAACGGGCCGTGCAGCGCGCGATCGAGCAGGGCGAGCCATTTGATGTGGAATTGGAAATCATCACAGCGAAAGGCAACCTTCGCAGCGTTCATGCCCTTGGCCAGGCGGATCTGGCGCGCCGCAAAATCAGTGGCTTCATCCAGGACATCACCGAGCGCACGCAGGCGGAGAAGACGCTGCGGGAGAGCGAACACCAGTATCGCGAGTTGTTCGAATCGTCATCGGATGCGCTGCTCCTGCTCAACAGCGATACGGGCCAGATTATGGATGCCAACCGCATGGCATCGGAACTCTATGGTTACGACCGGGATGAGTTGCTCGCCAGGAAGAACACGGACCTGTCGGCGGAACCAGAGGAGACGAGCCGCCGCAGCCAGGAGGCGAAGTCAAAACCGGGTCAGGTCATCAACATCCCGCTGCGCCTGCATCGCAAGAAGGACGGAACCGTCTTTCCGGTTGAGATCACCGCCCGGTCTATACACAGGGCCGGCCAGTCGGTCATCCTCATTGCTTGCCGCGACATCACCGAGCGCAAGCAGGCGGAGGAGGCACTGCGGGCGAGCGAATATCGTTGGAAATTCGCCATCGAAGGCTCCGGCGACGGACTCTGGGACTGGAACGTGCCGGCCAGTACGGTGTTCTTCACCAAGCGCTGGAAAGAGATGCTCGGCTTCGCGGAAGATGAGATTGGCAGCGGCCTCGACGAGTGGAGCAAGCGCATTCATCCCGACGATCTGGCGCGGGTCATGGCTGGTGTGCAGGCGCACTTCGCCGGAACGACACCGCATTACGTCAATGAGCACCGCGTCAGTTGCAAAGATGGCAGTTGGAAATGGATTCTCGACCGCGGCCTAGTTGTCGAGCGTGATGCCGCCGGCAAACCGTTGCGCATGATTGGCACGCACTCCGATATCACCACGCGCAAGCAGGTGGAGGCGGCCAGGGAGCAATCCCGCATGGCCGCGCTGAACATGATGGAAGACGCCACCGCGGCGCGGGACCGGATGGAACAATCGCTCGCGGAGCTACGGGCGAGCGAGGAACAGCACCGGAGCATCCTCCAGACGGCCATGGATGGCTTCTGGCTGGTGGACATGCAGGGGCGTCTGCTGGAAGTCAATGACGCCTATTGCCGGATGAGCGGCTACAGCGCGCCGGAACTGCTGGCCATGCGCATTCCCGACCTGGAAGCCGACCAAGCGGCCGAGGAAGTCGCCGCCAGCATCCAAAAGGTCAAGGCCGAGGGCGAGGCTCGTTTCGAAACCCGGCACCGGCGCAAGGATGGGAGCCTGTTTGACGTCGCACTCGGCATCCAGTATCGCCCCGTCGACGAGGGGACATTTGTGGTCTTTATCCACGACATCACCAAGCGCCAGCGGGCGGAGGCGGAGAAGGGCAAACTCGAGGGCCAGCTCCGCCAGGCCCAGAAGATGGAAGCGGTGGGCCAACTGGCCGGCGGCGTGGCGCACGACTTTAACAACCAGCTCCAGGTCATTCTGGGCTGTGCGGAAATCGTCCTGAAGAATTTGCCGCCCGAACAGCAGGATCATGCCGATCTGCTGGAGATTCAGAACGCGGCCAAGCGGTCGGCCGAGCTCACGCGGCAACTGCTGACTTTCTCCCGGCAGCAGGCGATCGCGCCGGTGGTGCTGGATCTGAACGCGGCGGTCGCCAGCAGCTTGAAGATGCTCGGCCGCCTGATCGGCGAAAACATCCATCTGCGCTTCGTGCAGCAGCCGGACCTCGGGCGTGTTTTCATGGATTCCGGCCAGGTGAATCAAATTTTGACCAATCTGGTGGTCAACGCGCGCGATGCCATCGCCGGCGCGGGGAATATTTCCGTGGAGGCCGCCAATGGTACGCTCCAAGCGGCGGACTGCCAGGATAAGGCCGATTTCGTCCCGCCCGGCGACTATGTGCTTTTGACGGTCAGCGACGACGGCGCGGGCATGCCGCCGGAGGTCCAGGCGCGCATCTTCGAACCGTTCTTCACCACCAAGGGCGTGGGCAAAGGGACCGGCCTGGGCTTGGCCACGGTCTATGGCATCGTCAAGCAGAACCACGGGGCCATCACTGTGCACAGCGTGCCGGGCCAGGGTACCACCTTCACCATCTATTTGCCCCGCGTGAGCGCTGCGGCGCTCACGAGCGCGGCCGCAACCGAGGAGCAGATACCCACCGGCACGGAAACCATCCTGCTGGTCGAGGATGAGGCGCCCGTATTGAATCTGACCCAGCGGACGCTGGCGCAGTTGGGCTACAAAGTCCTGACCGCGGCCACGTCGCACAGCGCCTTGCGGCTGTGTGCGCAAAGCACGGAACCGATCCACCTGCTCCTCACCGATGTGATCATGCCCGGCATGAATGGCAAGCTGCTGGCCGACCAGATCCAGAAACTCCGGCCCGGCCTCCCCGTCCTCTTTATGTCCGGCTATGCCGCGGAGATCGTGGAACAGCAAGGCCAGTTGCCGGAGGGCCTGCGTCTGCTGCCAAAGCCCTTTACCACCCTGGCCCTCGCACAGCACGTCCGCGCCGCGCTGGATGCGTCGCCGGCAGAGGCCCCGGCGGCGGCGGCGGGCGCAGCCCAAGAGACGGTGCTGGTCGTGGATGACCAGCCCAAGGTTCGCGCGAGCCTGGTCCGGAGCCTGCGCCGCCTGGGCTATCACGTGCTGGAGGCCGGCAGCGGGGCGGACGCCCTGCGCCTCGCGCACGAAAGCCCCGGGACGATCCACTTGTTGCTTGCGGACCTCACGATGCCCGACATGGACGGCCGGGAACTGGCGGAGCGCCTGCGGGCGGCCCGGCCGGAAACGCGCGTGCTCATGGTCAGCGGGGACGCGCCCGACGGCCAGGGGGCCGACGGCGCGCCGGGCGGCGGGCTCTGGCTCGCGAAGCCGTTTACCCTGAAAGGGCTGGCGCAAAAAGTTCGTGAGGCGCTCGACGCGCCCCCGGTTTAACCGCGAAAAAGCCTGGCGCGGCAGAGCCGCAATCAAAGAGTACTTGACAGGATTAACAGGATTTTACAGGAAGGTTGTTAGCTTTGGACGGATAGGCTGGCACGGTGACAGTTTTCAATCCTGTAGAATCCGTGCCTGCCATGAGCCTTGTCGAATGGTTAATCCTGTCAAAAATTCTTCGCAGGAAAACACGATTTGGAACATTAGCAATGCAAAGAGCGCAAAGAAGGAGGGAGGCCTGCAGCCCTGAAATGGTGGTCTTTCTATCGCGCTCTATGTGTTCTCTCGCGGTGAATCTGCAGGAGCTTCTGCGAGGGAAGTTTATCCGCAGATTTATGGGATTCACGCAGATTAAAGCGGGTTCGACAGAATCATTTTGCGGCGGCGCCCCGTAGAGGGGCGTGGCCACCACGGGGCTTTACGGCCGCGCTGCACCGGGGGAAGGCGACGGAGGACTTCCAGAGGAAAATGGTTGACATGATGTATCTACATGCTATCATGTCGTTATGAATTCACTTATGACAGTGATTACGGAGCGGGGGCAAATTTCGATTCCCGCCAAAATCCGCAAGCAGTTGAACCTGAAACCGGGCCAGAAGTTGCGCTGGCAGAAGGTCGCCGACAATGAATGCCGGATTTTTCATGATATGTCTGAGGACACGCCTGGACCGCTCGCGATGCTGGGCTATGCCCGGAAGTTCAATCCACAGGATCTGCGCACGGCGGATGCATGGGTGCGCGAACTGCGGGAAGGCGAGCAGCCATGAAGGCCTGGGTGGTGGATACCTGCGTGGTCCTGGATATTGCCATCAATGATGCGGCGCATGGCGTCAAGTCCGCCCAATTGTTGCAATCCAAACTGCGGGATGGATTTGTTATTTGCGGAGTTACGTTTGTGGAATTGGCGCCCGTTTTTGGCGGCAAACTGGCCGAACTGAAGCGGTTCTTGATCGGGGCCCGGATCGGATGGGAAGAACCATGGACCTTGGCGGATACCGAAGCCGCCCATGATGGCTGGTGGCGGTATGTCAGCCAGAAACGGCAGGGGCTTGTCCCGCGGCGTCCGGTGGCGGATCTGCTGATCGGGGCCTTCGCCTGCCGCGCGCATGGTTTGATTACA
>JAPLSZ010000102.1 GCA_026398385.1 Kiritimatiellota bacterium
ATGAGGTTGACACTCCGGGGGGCCAAGCCCGCGATTCGGGTAAAGTCGCGGAAGTCACAGCAATGGAACGTCGCCTGGGTGGCCGGCAACCGGGCCGCGGCGAAGTTGGCCCGGGCGATGGCAATGGCCTCCGGGCTGATATCCGTGCCCACCACGCGCTGCACGCCGCCCCGCAGCGCGCATTCGATCAGTTCCAGGCCCGACCCGCAAAAGGGATCCCAGACCACCGCGTGCGGGACCCCGCCGGCCAGGCGCGCCAGGCAGGCGGCCAGCGGCGGGTGGGAGGCCGCGGGGATGTCATCCCGGCGATAGTACAGCCGCGGATCGGGCGCCAGCCGCGGGCGCAATTCGACGGAAAGCCCGCGCCCGGCCGGATGCATATCAATCGCCCAGGGCGCGCTCCGCGCGTCGTTGAGCATGTCCGGACACAGGACATAGGCCCGGTTCGCCAGCAGCCGCACCGCGCCCCGCTGGTGACCCTTGGACACAAACTCCAGGCGGTAGCGGAGCGATCCCGTGGTCAGCGCCGCCAGCAGCTGCCGCGTCCGGGCCGAAGCAATCACCGCCGCCAGGGCGTTCAGGGACGCCGCCGGGTCGGAGCTGTCCACGGCGCCCAGCACGAAATTCACGGTGCCAAAGCATCGCAGTGTAAACAGATCGGCCAGGGCAAACGGCGCCACGGGCGTGAGCGCGACCAGGCCGCTGCGGACCGCGGCGAGGCGGAATTGACCCCGCTGCGCGATAAATTCCTGCACCTCATCGCGGACGATCCCTTCCAGCCCCCGGCGGCAGCGCAAATGGATGCACAGGCCATCGTCAGGGGCGAGCCGGGCCGCCAAACGAACAGAGCTGGGGCTGGCCTGGCGCGCCATGCTGGCTTTGACCTTCTGCTCGGTTTGCGGAAGCAGCCCGCGCGGCCCGGCCGCCGCCGCCAAGGTGGCCGCCCCGCCGATCTTGGCCAGCGCTTGTTCCAGGAATTTCTGCTCGCGCGCGAGCGTGGTGGTCCGTAACAAAGCCAGCAACGCGGCTTCCCCGTCCGGGCCGACGCCCAGCTTGGGCAGCGCCGCCATGGCGTAGCGCCGCAGCTTCTCCTCCGGATCCTGCAACAACCGGATCAGCCAGGCCCGCACCTCGGCCTTTTGCAACGCGGTGCCGAAGCCGGCGAAGGCCACGCCCACCGCGCGAATGACCGCCACCCGTGCCAGCCGTTCCCGGGGCGGCGCGCGGTTGAACGCCGCCGCTTCATGGAGCCAGAGCTGCGCGGGCGACAGGCGGCGCAGTTGGCGATACAACTCCTGGTCGGTTTTCATGGGCGCCGGCGTCGGGAACTTTCGGCGGCGCCATTCTACCGGAAAAAAATTGAAACTTGAAAGGGGAAATTGGCGGGTGGTAAGAACTCCGGCTAGTTTAGCCGCAAAGGATCTTAGCGCGGCGCAGCCGCAACCAAAGAATACTTGACAGGATTAACAGGATTTTACAGGAAGGCTGTTGGTTGGTGGACGGATAGGCTGGCACGGCGACAGCTTTCAATCCTGTAGAATCTTGTTAATCCTGTCAAAAATCTTCGCCGGAAAACACGATTTGGAACATTAGCAATGCAAAGAGCGCAAGGACCGGAAGGCAGGTTCATCGGCCAACAATCTTCATCTATGCGTTCTATGTGTTCTATCGCGGTAAATACTCCGCTCCGAAAATCCTGTCCATCCGCGGCAAAAATTCCATCCGGGCGGCTACCTCTTCAATCTGTGAAATCTGCGCAATCTGTGGATAACGCTCTTTCCGTTTTGCGCCTTGGCGCGAGGCATCCTCTCCACCTTTTATCTTCATCTGCTTGAAACGCTGATTCTGCTCGAATTGGGCGACGCGTTCGGGCAAAATCCCAGCCATGTGCAATGCCACCCGCATGGAAGCGTGCTTCGCCCGGCTGCGGGCGGAGGGCCGGAAGGGCCTGATCGCCTACGTCACCGGCGGCGATCCGTCGCTGGCGGCGACGGAGGACATCGTTGTGCGCCTGGCCGCGGCCGGCGTGGACCTGATCGAACTCGGCGTGCCGTTTTCCGATCCGCTGGCCGACGGCCCGGTGATCCAGCAGGCCGCGGCGCGCGCGCTGGCGGCCGGCGTCACGTGGCGGAAGCTGATGTCCGCCGTCGCGCGGATCCGGCAACGGTCCGACGTGCCGCTGCTGCTGTTCAGCTATCTCAATCCGCTGCTGGCCCGCGCCTTCGAACAAACCGCGGCGGATGCCGCGGCGGCCGGCGCCGACGGTTTTCTGATCCTCGATCTGCCGGTGGAAGAGGCCGCGCCGTTCAACGTCATCCTGGAGCGGCATGGCCTGAACCACGTTGGGCTGGTTACGCCCACGAGCCCTGCGTCGCGGATCAGGAAAATCGTGGGCGCTTCCAGCGGCTTTGTCTATTGTGTCTCGCGCGAGGGCCAGCAGCAACTGGCCCCGGCCGCGTTGCGCCTGGTGCGGGCCACCCGGCGGCTGACCCGCCTGCCGGTGGCGCTGGGTTTTGGCATCTCCACTCCGGCGCAGGCCGCGGCGGCGGCGCAGGCGGCGGATGCCGTGGTGGTCGGCAGCGCCATCGTGGACCGGTTCGCCCGCGCGCCGCGGACCGCCGCAGGCCGCGCGGCGGCGGCCCGCTGGGTCGCCACGCTGGTGCGGGCCGTGCATCGGGTATGAGGACGACCGAAGACTGAAGGCGTAGGCAGGCTGAAGATTTAATTTGGAACTCATGAACTCAGGAAAATAGAAAATCCCCGCCGTTCCTTATTTCCTGATTTCCAAATTGAATAATCCGATTTTTTGGTTAGTGGCAGAGATGAAGAAGTGAGCGCAAAGGCCTGGCGCGGCGAAGCCGCAGCCAAAGAATATTTGGACAGGATTGACAGGATTTCAGGATGGTTGTTGATTTGTGGACAGATAGGCTGGCGCGGTGACAGCACCCAATCCTGTAGAATCTTGTTAATCCTGTTATGGACGTAGAAGGATGGCGCCTATGAGCAGCAAAAAGAAAACCATATCGCCGCCGCGCCCGGCCTACGCCGTGATCCTGGCCGGGGGCCGGGGCGAGCGGTTCGGGCCGGCCAGCACGGCCCGGCGGCCCAAGCAACTGCTCGCGCTGGTGGGCGCGCAGACGCTGCTGGCCCAGGCGGTGGAACGACTGAACGGGCTGATTGCGCCGCGGAACATCTTTGTCATCACCAGCCGCGAACTGGTCCAGGCCGCGCGCACGGCCGCGCCGGCGCTGCCGCCCCGCCAGATCGTCGGCGAACCCTTGGGCCGCGACACCGCCGCCGCCATCGCGCTCGGCGCGGGGCTGATCGCGGCGCGCGATCCGCAGGCCGCGTTTTGCGTGCTCACCGCGGACCATATCATCGGCGACCGCCCGCGCTTCCGGCGGACCCTGCGCGCGGGGCTGGCGCTGGCCGGGCGCGCGGACGTGCTGATCGCCATCGGTATGAAACCGGAATCCCCCAGCACGGGCTTCGGCTATATCGAAGCCGGCGCGCCGCTGGGCGGCCGCGACGGGCTGCTTTTCCGCCGGGCACGGCGGTTTGTCGAAAACCCCGACCGCGCCACCGCCGCGCGGTATGGCGCGTCCGGCCGGTATTTCTGGAACTCCGGCATTTTCATCATGTCCGTGCCCACTCTGGAGCGGGCCCTGGCCCGGCATCGCCCGCAATTGCTGCCGCTGATGGCGCGCGTGAAAAAAGCGCGCCGCGCCGGGCAGCTCGCCGTGGCGCTGGCGGCGGAGTATCCGCGGCTGGAGAAGATCTCGGTGGATTATGCGCTGATGGAAAAGGCCGATAATCTCGTTATGCTCCGCGGCGAGTTTCCCTGGGACGACGCCGGCTCCTGGCCGGCG
>JAPLSZ010000180.1 GCA_026398385.1 Kiritimatiellota bacterium
CCGCCGCCTGCCACGCCCCCGCCGGTGCGGGCAGCACGTACACGGCATCGTGCCAAACCTTGCGCCCGCCGGCCCACGGCATGCCGTTCGGGAAATTGGCCCCGCCGGCCACGAGCAGCGCCCCGCCGCTTACGCCCGCGAACGGCCCCGCCACGCCCAGCGCCTCGGGCAAATCCGGCAGGGCGCTCCAAGTCAGGTGCGGCCGCCGCCCGGCGTCCGGCGCGGCGCTACCCGCCGCCGGCACGCCCGCCGCAGTCGGGCCGGCCTCCGCTCCCTGCTCGGCGGCAAAGCCGAATCCCAGCATACCGGTCAACATGAGCGCCGCGAGACCGCGGCCGATGCTTGTTGGTCGTGTGGTCGTGTCCATTTCTTCCGCTAGTCCCTGTCGCCTGCTGCTTGAACCCTGCGCCCCCGCTCAGCCCTGATACTCCCACGCGGCCTGGTACATGGCGACAATGTTCGCGGTGGGTATATCCGCCTGGAAGTTGTGCGTCGGACCGAGGAAAAAGCCGCCGCCGGGCGCCATCACGGCGAGCAGATCGCATACAGCCCGGGCGACCTGGTCCGGCGTGCCGCGCGGCAGCAATTCCTGCTCGTCCACGCCGCCGGAGAAGCAGAGGCGTCCGCCGAACTCGGCTTTCAATTCCGCCGGCGCCATGCCGGCGGCTTTCACTTGCAGCGGATCGAGCACGTCAACGCCAACATCCAGCAGCTCCGGAATCAGCTCCCGCACGGCCCCGCAGGTATGCTGGTAGTAGCGCGAGCCATGGCGTTTGGCGATGCGGCTCATCGCCGCCAGCGACGGACGGATGAATTCGCGCCACTGCGGCTTGCCGAACAACAGGCCGCGCTGCGTGCCGAAGTCATCGCCGATGCGAAAGAAATCAATCCGGTCGCCTGCAACGGCATAGAGCCGCTCGATGAACGCCAGGTTGAAGGCCAGGATCCGTGCCGCCAGGGCCTGGAAGAAGTCCGGGTTGATCAGCATATCGGTCAGGGTCCGCTCCATGCCCAGCAGGAACTGGATCGTGCTCAGCACGCCGGGCGAAGCCACGCCGGGCGCCGTCATGATCGCATAGTCGCGGTAGCGCTGCAACTGCGCCGCCACCGCCGCGAAGTCGAACCATTCGAGCTGCGGCCACGGATAATCGTCGAGCGCGGCGGGATCCTCGACCTGCGCCAGCGGGCCGGCCGCCGGCTCCCACTGCCCGCCGTGGCCCGCTTCGATCCAACGGTATTCCACGCCCCAGATGTCGCGGCGGCGCCCGGTTGTGTCGTCCTGCAGCGGCGGGCCGACATAGGCCGGTTCGACCCAGCGGAAATCGATCCGGAGCCATTCGAGCAAGGCCTCCCGGCTGGGCAGCCCCAGGTCGCGGCGCAGCCGGGCCTCCACCGCGGGCACATCGCGGTAGAACAGCGGGACGCGGTCGGGCTCCCGATGCTGCACGGCCTGTAAAACTCGTTCGCGCGGAGTCATACCCTCTTCATGGATATTTGATCATGGTTTGTTCATCACCAAATCCAGCGCGTCCCAGGTGAACCAGGCGTCGTTGGCCACGCGAACTTCGATCAGGTTGGTCCCGGCCTGCAGCGTACCGCCGGCCAGTTCGAACACCGCGGAGGCGGGAAAGGCCAGATGGGCCGGATCGGTCTCTTGCCTGCCGAGCCCCGTAGGCAGTTGCTTTTCCATGCGCCGGCCGTTGATCGCGACGGCCACGACCGGCGCGACCGCGGCCGCCTGGTCCGCGGTGTGGATCCGTAGCTGCGCCGGCCGTCCGGCCTGGGACGCGGCCAGCTCAAATTGCAGCCGCACGACTGCACCGGTTTTCAGGAGAAACGGCAGCGACAACGGATCCGGCCGGCGTCCCGCCAGGGTGACCTCCGCGTTGGGCGTGGTTTTCTTCGGGCTGTCGTAGCCGAGGAACTCACGGCACATCTTGTCGCGCCGTCCCAGCGCCAGCAAAACATCTTCGCCCGGCGCGATCACCACGTCATCGGCGTTCCAACATTCGAGCCGCCAGCCCGTTTGGGCCAGCGTGAGTCCGCCGGCCGGATTGATTGACGCCCGGATGGAGATCGTGCGGCGTTCGCCTGGCGGGATGAAGCAATGGTTGTTATCGACAAAGAGATCGGTGCGGTACTCGATCAGAGGATGAGGCGCGCAGAACAAGGCCGTCATCGGCCCCTTGTTCTCCACGACCAGGTCGAGGACTTCTTGCCCACCGTCGCGTCTAACCGGCTGCGCGGACATCGTCAGCGCCGTGCGGCGGACCGGTTGCCCGCGCTGGGTGCCGACCACATCGTCCCGGTCGGGCCGACGGTTGTCCAACAGGCCGGCCAACGGCGCGCGCACCCCGGCGACCCCGAGAACATGGAGGCGCTCGGCCTGCAGTTTGCCGGCCGCATCGAGCAACTGCATTTCGAAGAACACCGGTCCTTGTGCCGTCGCCTGGAGCGGTTGCACCGCAATCGTTTCCAGCGGTTTGACCTCCTGCGGCGCGAGCGACGCTGTGCCTTTCCCGTGCCCGAGAACCTGCCCGTGGCAATCGCGCGCCAGCCAACGCCACTGGAGATTCTCGACGGACTGCGGAGCGTCGCTGGTCAGGAACAATTGCGCCTTGACCCCGACGGCCGGATCGAACACGAGCGAATTATACTCGAGCGTGAGGCTAACGGGAGCGAGGGCCTGCCTGACGAAGTCGTAGTTCATGAGCGTGCGGCCGTCGTAATCGATCATGTAGTGACCGGCAAGCACGGGCCACGGTTCGCTAAAGGCCCAGTTCATGAACCCGCCGGGGAGCGCCGTGCCGTTCCGGCGCAGGGCATCCATCTCATAACGCAGACCCTCCGCACCGATGAACTGACTGGCCCGGACCAATCCTTCCAGGCTGTCGGCCGGGCCGAATAGACTTTCCGTCTGTTCCTTGTTGATCCAGATGAACAGCTTCTTGCGGCCGAGAACCGCATCGTTGCGGTTCAGCGGCCACTGGGAGGCGGGCGGTATGTCACGCTGCCACGTCTCGAGGTGGGCCACCGAAGTCGCGCCGAACTCGCTTAACCGCACCGGCCGGCGCGAGTTCATCTGCCGGTAGATGCCGTCGGAGTAAAGATAGGGGCCGTGGTCACCGCAGCCGTCTTTCGCCGTGGAGCCACAGGTGGAGCGGAAGATGCGATCATCTTCCTCCTGAACGCTTCTGCGCAGCACGTGCAGAGCGGGGTGGTCGGTTTGATTGTCCCACCGCATCTCGTTTCCGCCCGACCATTCCACGATGCAAGGATGGTTGCGCAACTGCCGAACGATGTTCCGCGCCGTGACTTCCAGATTGGCAAGGAAAAGGGCGTCGGTCTCCGGCCAGCAGTTGGCCATGGGGAAGTCCTGCAGGATCATGAGGCCCAGCTCATCGGCCTGATCATAGAGTGAATCCTGGAGCACGCTGCCGGCGCCCTGGGC
>JAPLSZ010000082.1 GCA_026398385.1 Kiritimatiellota bacterium
CCGTCACGCTCACCACCTCCCGGCGGAGCAGGTCGTCCGCATTCAGCCGGTACAGCACTTCGTTCTTCAGGCCCTGGTCCGCACCCGGCGGGGTTGTCGTGCAGCCCGCCAGACACAGCCCGAGCAAGCCCACCAAACTCCACCAACAGCATCGTTTTTTCATCAGCCGTCCCTCACCAGGCACTATACCACACCCGGCCCACTTCTGCCTACGGAAAACGGGCGGACGCAGCAAGACTGCGCCCCTACATCACTGACCCATTACCATGACGTAGAAGCGGCGTCCCGCCGCTTTCGAACGCGGCCAGAGGCCGCGTCACAGAGGTCGCGTCTACAGGCGAAAATGTCTGGATTATTATGGGAAGGTTAATATAGCCGGCCGCGGACGCCGGCCTTCGCCGGGGCCACCGACCCCGGCTGCAGGAGGCCGCATTTGCTTCGCTGTAGCCGGGATCGTCGGTCCAAGCCATTGCGGTTATTCCACGGTGACGCTCTTGGCCAGGTTGCGCGGCTTGTCAATGTCCGTGCCGCGGGCCTGGGCGGAATAGTGGGCCAGCAACTGCAGGGCGACCACGTTGGCCAGGGGCGTGAATTCGTCGCGCAGCGGCGGCACCCAGATGACGTCCCCGGTCAAGGCGGCGATCCCGGCGTCGCCATCGGTGGCGACGGCGATGATGCGGCCATGGCGCGCCTCGACTTCCTTCATGTTGGAAATCATTTTGGCATAGACCTCGTCACGCGTCCGGGTGCAGAGACAGATGACGGGCAGGTATTCGTTGATCAGGGCGATGGGGCCGTGCTTCATCTCGCCGGCGGCATAGCCCTCGGCGTGCTGATAGGAGATCTCCTTGTTCTTCAGCGCGCCCTCGAGGGCGGTGGGGTAGTTGAAGCGGCGGCCCAAGTAGAGCGAACTGG
Organism: Kiritimatiellota bacterium; assembly: GCA_026398385.1. Taxonomy (GTDB): domain Bacteria; phylum Verrucomicrobiota; class Kiritimatiellia; order CAIQIC01; family CAIQIC01; genus CAIQIC01. The sequence continues at coordinate 916 of JAPLSZ010000082.1, forward strand.
GCCCGTCGTGATGCTTGTCGGCCAGTTGGCGAATGGCTTCCTTGCGATCCAGCACGTAATGGAGGGCGTCTGGCACCGCCTGTAAATCCCGCAGGTATTCCAGCGCCTGCGCCTCGCTGAGTTCGCCGCGCGCGCGGCCGAGGTGGATGGCCAGCAGGGCCAAGGCCATGAGCTGGGCGGTGTAGGCCTTGGTTGAGGCGACGCCGATGCAGATGGACAGGACTTTGCAGCCCCAACTCTTCGCCATGCGGAGGGAAGCCAGCGTGTCGGCGGTTTCGCCGGATTGCGAGACGGCCACCACCAGCGTGCCCGGATCGATCTTGGGATCGCGATAGCGGAACTCGCTGGCGAGGTCGGTTTCCACGGCCAGGCTGGTCACATGCTCCCACAGCAGTTTGCCGTACATGCCGGCGTGAAACGCCGTGCCGCAGGAGACGATCATCACGCGGTTCAGCTTGCGGAAATACGGCGCGCCCAGGCCCAGGTCCGGCATGGCCACGGTGCTCTCCCGCCAGGGGTGCTGCAGGAGCAAATGCCGCAGGATGCGCGGCTGCTCATGGATTTCCTTGAGCATGAAGGTTTCGAAGCCGGCCTTCTCCGCCGCCTCCGCAGCGAGGGTAACCTCCTGGACGACCGGGGGCACCGGCGTGCCGTCCAGCCGGAAGATGCTCACGCCTCCGGCGCGGAGCGCGACCACTTCGCCGTCGTTGAGATAGATCACGCGACGCACCTGGTCCAGAATGGCGGGCACATCGCTGGCGATGAAGTTCTCGCCCTGGCCGACGCCGACGATCAGCGGGCTGCCGTGGCGCGCGGCATACAGCGTCTGCGGCTGGTCCTGGAAGACGATGCCCAGCGCGTAGGCGCCTTGCGCGCGGCGCAAGGCGCGGCGGATGGCCTCCTCCGGCGACGCGGCGCCGGCGGCGAGTTCCGCCTCGATCAGACCTGCTGCTCCAGCTCGGCGCGCAGGGTCTGGTAGTTTTCGATGATGCCGTTATGGACCACGGCGATGCGCCCGGCGCAGTCGGTATGCGGGTGCGCATTGGCTTCCGAGGGCTCGCCGTGCGTGGCCCAGCGGGTGTGCCCCACCCCCAACGAGCCCGTGACCGGCCGCTCGGCCAGGAGCTGCTCCAACACCGCCAGCCGGCCGGCGCGCTTGCGGATGGCGGCTTGGCCGTCCTGCCACACCGCCACGCCCGCCGAATCGTAGCCGCGGTATTCGAGCCGTTTCAGCCCGTTGACCAGCACCGGCGCCGCCGGACGCGGACCGATATATCCCACAATGCCGCCCATAAGGCCTCCCCGCTGCCGGACATTCTACGCTGTTTCCGGCCGTTCGCAACAAAACAAAACGCCCTTCCGGCCGGAAGCCGGAAGGGCGTTGTAACGATGCTTCAGACAGCTTAAGGTGCCAACACGGTATACGCAGGGGTGCCGACGGGATAGAAGTTGGAGGTCAGTTGATCGGGTTTAATAAACAAGGTATTACCGCCTTTATATACCACAGCCACGCCTTTTGAACCAAAAGGAACGCTGCCTGCGGCCGGAGCGCTTGGGCTGGCAGAAAGAGTGGTGATGTTCAGATTCTTCGTCATAAAGAGCGGCGTGGCATCAAGGGAATCGTCGGTGAGCCCTACCGTAACGAGCCATGCATTATTTGTGGCGCCGAAACTGGCCGCATTGGTTCCCTTGTAGGCCAAGACACCCGGCAAAGCAAAGAAGGAAAAATCCACGTTGAGAACTCCGTTGGTAACCAGATATATGAAATAATCCTTTGACGCGGCGAACGAATTCGAAGAAGGCCAATTGGCTTTAAGATCTGGAATCACGGCACCATCCAGCGTTTTTTGAAATGCCGCAACGTATATTTGATGCCCGTCGCTTAAGGCTCTTGCCTGCTTGGCCCTGTCCAACGCGCCCAGCACCGCCGGCAGCAGCGACGCAGCCAAGATGGCGATAATCGCGATCACGACCAGCAATTCGATCAGGGTGAAGGCGCTTTTTCGAATTTTCCGCAGGATAGCTTGCATTTTCTTTCTCCTCTTAATCGGCATTCTTTGACATACTTCCGCACACCGTTTGTACAACATACAATGAGAACCCGATGGCGTCAACATCTTTTTTTATGAAAATTCATGCTTACGATTACACCCTGCCGCCGGAGCTGATCGCGCAGGCGCCCGCGCCCCGGCGCGACCAATCCCGGCTGATGGTCGTGCAACGCGCCGCCGGTACGCTGGAGCACCGCCGCTTCGACGAATTGCCCGCCTGCCTGCGCGCGGGCGACCTGCTGGTGGTCAACGACACCCGCGTGATCCCAGCCCGCCTGTTCGGGAAAAAAGCCACCGGCGGCAGCGTGGAGTTGCTGCTGCTCGAAGAACGGGAGCCCGGTGTCTGGGACGCCCTGTTGCACAGCGCTTCGCGCCGCCCGCGCCTGGGGGCCGCTTTCACCCTGGCCGGCGGCCAGGCCACCGCCACGCTGCTGGCGGAGGGCGAAAACCAGCGCGCTGCCGATTCCCGAACTGCTCGACCGCTTCGGACAGCCGCCGCTGCCGCCCTATATCCGGAGGGCTGAATACGGAGGGCTGAAGGCTGACCCTCATCCCTCATCGCTTCATGACTCGTCGCTCCTCGCTCCTCGCTCCTTGCTCCTTGCTCCCGACCCTGCCGACTCCGACCGCGAGCGCTACCAGACCGTCTACGCCCGCCACCCCGGAGCGGTGGCGGCGCCCACCGCCGGTTTGCACTTCACGCCGGAACTGTTCCAAGTCCTGGCCAGCCGGGGCGTGCGCCGCGCCTTCGTCACGCTCCACGTCGGCCTTGGCACGTTCCGGCCCATCACGGCGGAAAACATCGCGGATCACCGCATGGAAGCCGAGCGCTATGCCGTGCCGCCCGCGACCGCCGCGCTGATCGCGCAAACGCAACAGGCCGGCGGCCGCGTCGTCGCCGTGGGCAGCACCACCGTCCGCGCGCTGGAAACCGTCGCCGCCGATCATGATGGCCGCGTCGTAGCGGCCGCGGGCCGCAGCCGCCTGTTCATCCATCCGCCCTACGCGTTCCGCGTGGTGGACGCGCTGCTCACCAATTTTCATCTGCCCAAGTCCACGCTGCTGCTGATGGTGAGTGCCTTCGCGGGCCGGGACCTGATCCGCCGCGCCTATGCCGAGGCCATCCGCGAACGCTACCGCTTTTACAGCTATGGCGACGCCATGCTGATCCTGTGATGGACAGCGTGTAATGGGTCAGTGACGCGGCGCGGCATAGCCGCAATCAAAGCAAAGTGCATTTTGAAACGCAAGAAAGACAGGGAACTTTGAACAGAAGATAACGAAGGCAACAAAGAAAAAACCAGCTGCTGGAATGCTCGCTAATTCCGGCTTCGTTAACTTCGTTGCCTTCGTGTAAAACTCTTCCGCTTGATTATGTTAAAATATCTTCTCAGAAAGAAGCGCTGTTACGAACACGGCCGATTGCATCCTTGCGGGGAAGGAGGGCCGCTGGTATTTTCTCCGCCTGGCCAAGCCGCCGGTTGCGTGATCGGCGGCGCGTTAGACACGATGTCAGGAACTGGATGGGCATGCTGACCACTCCGCTTCAATCCGGGAAGCCGGCAGCCTCACAGCCGACGGCCATCCCGCCGCTGCCGTGGAAGCCGGCGGCCGGGGTGGCGCTGGCGCTGAGTTTGGCGGGGCTCGGGCTGGTGGTGGTCATCGTCCGGAGCAGCCACACGCCGCTTGGAACCTTGCAGGAGCGCCAGCCCGGTATGGACCGCGCCACTTCCGCCGGGACAGGCGCGGAGCCAAACCCCTTCACGCTGGGCCGGCTCGTACCCGGTCCCGGCGCGCCGGCATCGCTGCCGGGCGCCTGGCCGCGCTTCCGCGGGGCCGGCGGCGACGGCCTCGCGACAGCCGCGGTGGCGCGGGCCTGGAGTCCCGGCGGGCCGGCCAAACTTTGGTCGGTGGACCTCGGCGAGGGCTATGCCGGCGCGGCGGTGCTCAACGGCCGCGTCTATCTTCTGGACTACGATCAGCCCAACCAGGCCGACGCGCTGCGCTGTCTCTCGCTGGCCGATGGCCGTGAAATCTGGCGGTTCAGCTATCCGGTCAAGATCAAACGCAACCATGGCATGAGCCGCACGGTGCCGGCGGTGACAGACAAGTATGTCGTCGCGCTCGGTCCGAAGTGCCACGTCGTCTGCCTCGACGCCGTCACGGGCAGCCTGCGCTGGGGGCTGGATCTGGTCAAGGAGTACAATGCCGAGGTCCCGCCCTGGTACGCCGGCCAATGCCCGTTGGTGGACGGCGACCGCGTCATCCTGGCCACCGGCGGCGACGCGCTGCTGATCGCCGTGGACCTGGCCACCGGCCGGGTGCTCTGGAAGACGCCGAACCCGCGCGACTGGAAGATGACGCACTCCTCCGTGGCGCCGCTGGAATTCGCGGGACAACGCCAGTTCGTCTATTGCGGCAGCGGCGGCGTGGCCGGCGTGGCGGCGGACGACGGCCGGCTGCTGTGGGATACCGACGCCTGGATCATATCGCTGGCCACCGTGCCCTCCCCGGTGCCGGCGGGCCACGGCCGGATTTTCCTGGCGGGCGGATACAACGCCGGCAGCCTCATGCTCCAGCTTAAACAGGAGCAAAATAAAATCACCGCCGCGCCGTTGTTCCGGCTGAAGCCGACGGCGTTCGGGGCGGCGCAGCAAACACCGATTCTTTACCAGGATCACCTGTACGGCGTGCGGCCGGACGGCCAACTGACCTGCCTCGACCTGAATGGCCGAGTGCTCTGGGCCAGCGGCAGCGCCGCCAAGTTCGGCTTGGGCCCGTTTCTGATGGCGCAGGGGCTGTTGTTCGTCATGAACGACGAAGGCCTGCTGACCCTTGCAGAAGCGCATCCGGCGGGGTACCGTGTCCTGGCGCGGGCGCGGGTGCTGAACGGGCACGACTCGTGGGCGCCCCTGGCGCTGGCGGGCGGGCGGCTGCTGGCGCGGGATCTGACGCAAATGGTCTGCCTGGATGTAACCGGAGTTCAACCATGAACGAAAACACCAAGCTTTCGCGCAGGACCATTCTCCAGGCGGGCGCGGCCGGTCTCGGCCTGCTGGTGGCCGGCGGTTGCCGGCGCAAAGCGGCCCGCCACGAGCCGGGCAAGCTGCCGCTGGATTCACGCTTCACGTACGATGTCAGCCCCTTCGAACACACCGACCCGGCGCTGCTGCTCTATGCGGAAGCCGCGCCCATACCCACCGGTTTCGCGGAGCCGAAGTGTATCGCCGTAGATTCGCACGATCTGCTGTACGTTGGCGGTGACCGGGCGGTGAAGGTGTTCGGCCCCAACGGAAAACCCTTTCCCACCCTCTACGAACTGCCGGACCAGCCCCGGGCCCTCGCGCCCGCGGACAACGGGTTGCTCTGGGTGGCGATGCAGGATCATCTCGAGGCCTATCGCGTCACGGGCGAGCGGGTAGTGGCCGGCGAGTCGCTAGGCGAGAAAGCCCTGCTCACGGGCCTCGCCCTGGCTGGCGAGGTCGTTTTTGCGGCCGACGCGGGCCACCGGGAAATCCTCCGCTGCGATCTCCAGGGCCGGGTGCTGGGGCGCTTTGGCCGGTTGAACAGCGGCGACGGCAACCCCGGGTTCCTCGTCCCCAGCCCCTTTTTTCATGTGCTGTACGGCGCCGACGGTTTGCTGTGGGTGAACAATCCCGGCCGGCACCGCATCGAGGCCTACACCCTGGACGGCCACTTCGAGCTGGGCTGGGGCCGGCCCGCGATGCAGGTGGACGGCTTCTGCGGCTGCTGCAACCCGGTGTACTTCGCGCGGCTGCCGGACGGGCGGTTCGTGACCAGCGAAAAGGGCTTGAATCGGATCAAGGTGTACGACGCCAAGGGCGTCTTCGCGGGCGTGGTCGCCGGCCCCGAGCAACTGGTGCAGGACCGCGCGCTCGCCCGCAAGGCGTGCGCCGACTGCCGGATCGGCTTCGGTTTCGACGTCGCGTGCGATTCAAAGAGCCGCGTGCTGGCGCTCGATCCGGCCACGCGCGCGGTGCGCGTCTTCACGCCCCAGGCGCCGCCGCCCGACCAACACAAACCGCCACCGGTAAAGCAGGCGCCATGATCGAGAACGTTAGACAGACCCGGCGGTCGTTTCTCCGCGCCGCGGCGCGGCTGGCGCTGCTGGGCGGGCTCGGCGGACTCGGCGTGACGCTGGCGCGGCGGGATCCGGCCTGCCGCCGCCCGGACGGTTGCGGCGGCTGCGCGCGGTACGCGCAGTGCGCGTTGCCGCAGAAGGCGGCCCGGCCATGAAGCGGCGCGACTTTCTGGGCGGCTGGCTGCGCGGGGCGGGGTGGCTGGGCCTGGGCGGACTGCTCGCCGGGCTGACGTGGCGCCGCGCCCGGGCGGAAAACACCGTCTGGCAAATTGACCCGCGGAAATGCACGGCCTGCGGCCGTTGCGCCATCGAGTGCGTTTTGGAGCAATCGGCCACCAAGTGCGTGCACGCCTTCGAGCTGTGCGGTTACTGCCAGCTTTGCACGGGCTACTTCGAACCGCAGCCCAACAAGCTGAACACCGCCGCCGAGAACCAGCTCTGCCCGACCGGCGCCATCGTCCGCACGTTTATCGAGGATCCGTACTACGAGTATACGATCAACGAGTCGCTCTGCGTCGGCTGCGGCAAGTGCGTCAAAGGCTGCACCCTGTTCGGCAACGGCTCGCTGCACCTGCAGATCCGGCACGACCGCTGCGTCAATTGCAACGAATGCTCCATAGCGCGCGCCTGTCCCGCCGAGGCCATCCGCCGCGTGCCGGCCCGCCGGCCTTACCTTTATAAGACCCGGGAAGGAAGCGCATGATCCCGCCGCCGGCCGCCCCACGCTTCCCGCCGCCGCAGTTCACCGAAACGGGCCACCCGTTGCCCGCGCTGACGGGCCCGGCGGCGCGGGCCCTGTCGCTGGAATACCTGGACGTGGCCGTTCTGCTCGGCGCGCTGGCGCTGGCGGCGTGGCTGGCGTTGCGCCGCCGCTCGCGGCGGGAATTGGCGGCGCTCGGCATTTTCTCCGTGCTGTATTTCGGGTTCTGGCGCCAGGGGTGCGTCTGCGCCATCGGCAGCATCCAGAACATCGCCGCGGCCCTCGGCGGCGCGGCCGCCGGCGTGCCATGGACCGTGCTGGCGTTCGGCCTGCTGCCGCTGGCCGGCGCGCTGCTGTTCGGCCGCGTCTTTTGTGCCGCCGTCTGTCCGCACGGCGCGCTGCAGGACCTGATGCTGCTGAAACCCGTCGTCGTGCCGCCCTGGCTGGAGCACGGACTGCGGCTGCTGGCCCACACCTATCTCGGGCTGGCGATGATCTTCGCGGCCACCGGCGGCGGCTATATCATCTGCCAGTACGATCCGTTCGTGCCCATCTTCCGCCTCAGCGGCACCCTGGCGATGGTGGCGGCCGGCGTGGCGCTGCTGGCCACTGCCGTGTTTATCGGCCGGCCGTACTGCCGCTTCCTGTGCCCGTACGGCGTGCTGCTGGGCATCGCGTCCAGCGTATCCCGCTGGCGGGTGCGGATCACGCCGGACCTTTGCACGCAGTGCCGGCTCTGCGAGCAGTCCTGCCCGGTCGGCGCGATCAACCCCGCCACGCTGGACGCGCCCGCGCGCGCGCCGGCGGTTGGCCGGCGCCGGCTGGTGCTACGGCTGCTCCTGCTGCCGACGCTGCTGTACTTCGTCGTTTTCCACTATGCCCCCATGTACGGCGTGCAGATCGCCTTCAAGGACTTCTCGGTGCGGAAGGGCATAGTCGGAAGCCCGTGGATAGGATTCGTTCACTTCGATCGTTTTTTTAGGTCGTACTACTTCAT
>JAPLSZ010000172.1 GCA_026398385.1 Kiritimatiellota bacterium
CGGCCGCGCGCGCCGAGATCGAGAAATTCCATTCCGTCCGGTACCTCGACGAACTGGAACGCGCCGCGGCCGGCGACTTGCGCATCGAGGGGCTCGAGATGGGCCTTGGCACACCCGACACGCCCGTCTTCCGCGACCTGTGGACTTACGCAACCTGGGCGGCGGGCGCAGCGCTCACGGCCGCCGACCTGATCCTGTCCGGCGCGGCCAGCATCGCGTTCACGCCGTGGGGCGGGTTCCATCACGCCATGCCCGAGAAGGCCGCCGGGTTCTGCTACGTCAACGATGTCGTGCTCGCCTGCCAGCACCTCGCCGCCGCGGGCCAACGCGTCCTGTGTCTCGACGTGGACGCGCATCATGGCGACGGCACGCAGGCCGCGTTCTACCGGCGGAATGATGTGATGACCATCTCGATGCACGAGTCCGGTAAGACCCTGTTTCCGTGGGGCGGCTTCGAGAACGAGATCGGTGAAGGCCTCGGCCGCGGCTACAACGTCAACATTCCCTTGCCCGCCGACACGTATGACGACGCGTATCTGTTCGCGTTCCGGACCGCGGTCGTGCCGCTCATGAGCGCCTACAAGCCTGACGTGATCGTGGTGGAACTCGGCCTCGACGCCCTGGCCGGCGATCCGCTGACGCATCTGCGCCTGACCAACAACGCCATCGTGGACATCCTCCACCGGCTGTTGGCTTGCAACGTGCCGATGGTGATCACCGGCGGTGGCGGCTATCACGTCGAAAACACCGTCCGCGGCTGGGCGCTCGCGTGGAAGACACTCTGCGGCGATGAAGAACACGACCTCAGTTTCGGCATGGGCGGCCTAATGCTCGAAAGTATCGAATGGGTCGGCGGCCTGCCCGACCGGGACTTGCCAGTCACCATCGAACAACGTCGCGCCGTCCTACCGGCCTTGGAGCAGACGATTAGCACCGTGGTCCAAACCGTGTTCCCCTATCACGGCCTGCCCGTGCCGCGCTAACCGCCAATCCGGCCGGACGCGGTACTGGCCACACAAAACCCACTGACTCTCCGTATCAGGTTCTGCTATTGGTGCCCCCGGGCAACGAGCGATGGCTGGGCTGAAACCTGTGCGCCGCACATCACAGTCGGAGGAAATCATTAACCACAACATCCGAGCTGCGGCCCGTGGCCTCCGAGACGTGGCGGGAATTGATCCAACGCGTGTGGCGCGTGCTTCGTCTGGTCTGCGTAGCCTCTTGACCTGCGTAGCCGCACGCCGCCAATATCCGCCGGAGGTGCGCTCCGGATTGCGCTTTCGGGCTAAAAATGCCGGATAAAGGGCTTGACCGCCCCCATCCTCCAGACAATAATCGCCCCCCATGAACACGTACGGCAACCAGGCGGCTCGGAAAACGGCGCTCCCCCGGCGGGCGCGCCCAAGCGATTTCTTATTTGTCTGATTGTCTGCGCTGCGACTTGTAAGAATAGGCAGCTTATTCTTACTAATACTCGTGTCAAGGAGGTGTGCAATGAAACAACTGACCAGCAGATCCCGGGAAGCTATGAAAAAGGCAAAGCTTACGCGTCGTCAATTCATCGGGACGGCGGCAGCTGCAGCCGCGTTTACAATTGTGCCACGGCATGTACTGGGCGGGCCCGGTTTTGTTGCGCCCAGCGAGAAGGTAAATATAGCAATCATTGGTGCTGGAGGACAGGGTTTGACCAATGTGAAGAGCCTTTTCAACGAGGCTGATGCCCAGGTCGTTGCCGTCTGCGACGTCGCTGATAAGACAGACTTGAGAGGTTTCTACTATGGCTGTTTTGCCGGCCGGCAGCCAGTAAAGGCGGCAGTGGAAGAGCATTATTCAAAGAAGACTCCAAATTTCAAGTGTGCCGAGTATGAAGACTTTCGCGTAATGCTTAAAAAGGAGAAGTCAATTGATGCAATCCTCTGCGCCACTCCCGATCATGCTCATGCGATTGTCGCCATTACGGCGATGAAAATGGGGAAGCATGTCTATTGCGAGAAGCCTTTGGCGCATAGCGTTTGGGAAACCAGGCAGGTTGCGAAGGTGGCGAAGGAAACCGGTGTAGCCACGCAAATGGGCAATTATGGTCATTCGGGTGAAGGCCCGCGCCAGACTTGCGAATGGATATGGGATGGAGCCATCGGCGCTGTGCGGGAAGTCCATGCCTGGAGCGATACAGGGAAGTGGGCCACGACTCCTGGCCGGCCCAAGGAGACGCCGCCGGTGCCGGAAGGATTCAACTGGGAAATGTGGCTGGGGCCGAGGGCTAGCCGTCCCTATCATCCGTCCTATGCTCCGTATAACTGGCGTGGATGGTGGGCGTTCGGTACCGGAGCCATTGGAGACATGGCCTGTCATAACATGGATCCGGCTGTCTGGGCGCTGAAATTGGAGAATCCGATCAGCGTAGAAGCTACTGCGACCAGGCTTGACGACGAAATAACCTCGCCTGATGGAATCTATAACTATCGATTCGGACCACGCGGCGATATGCCGGCAGTGAAACTCACATGGTATGACGGCGGGCGGCGGCCTGCCACACCCAAGGGGCTGGATCCAAACGATCCCAAGCAGCGCCTGGGTGATGGTGGCAACGGGATAGTGTTTATCGGTGATAAAGGCATCATCACCTGCGCCGGTTGGGCCGGAATGCCGAGGTTGCTGCCTTTGTCATTGCATACAGAGTACAAGCGCCCCGAAAAGACGTTGCCGCGAAGCAAGGGCCATCATGCCGACTGGATAGCAGCATGCAAGGGAGGCAAGCCTGCCAGCGGTAACTTTGAGTACAGTGCCCGTCTGACCGAGCTGGTTCTGCTGGGCAATGTAGCATTGCGTTCGAAGAAGATGCTGATGTGGGATGGGGTAAACATGAAAGCGTCGCATGCGCCGGAAGCTGATCAGTTCTTGAAGGAACAATATCGCAAAGGCTGGGAGATTGGTTGAGGGCTGCAAGGATTTATTTTCCGGCCTTAACATTGAAAAGCCTGTGGGTGATTGGCTTCAGGGCCGGGTCAAGTTGCCTGTAAGTTTTGAAGTATTCCCTGTCCCTAGCCCGGCTTATTCATGAAGCATGAACAAGCCGCCCTGCGGGCTTCGACTCCGGCCCGCCAAACCGGGCCTGCGCTCAGGGTTAGCCCTGAGCAAGGTGCGAAGCACCGCGTCGAAGCCTGATGGGCGGCCTGAGGGCCGCCCATCAGGCGGATTATGAATGAATGCGTAGCGTTCATGAATA
>JAPLSZ010000039.1 GCA_026398385.1 Kiritimatiellota bacterium
AAATATTCCGTCAGACCGGGCGTATACTTGGCCTTGTAATCGTACTGCCCGCCCGGCGCGCATATTTCCACCACCGGCAACACGTCCTCGCCCACCAGGCCCACCGTCAACTCGCGTCCTTCAATATAGCGTTCCACCAGGGCACGCCCCCCGTATCGCAAGGCGTCCGTCAGCGCCGGCGCCCAGTCCGCCTCCTGCACCACGCGATGCAACCCGATGCTGGAACCTTGTTGCACCGGCTTCACCACCACCGGCAACGGCAGGGTCCGCGCGGCGCCCGGCCGCAGCACTTCATAGTCCGGCGTGGGGATCCCGTGGCGGACAAAGACGAGCTTGCTGAGCTGCTTGTCAAACGCGGTGCGGCTCGCTTCCTCGCCGGCGCCCGTGTACGGCAGCGCCCGCTGTCGCAGCAACGCCTGTACGGCGCCGTCCTCGCCGAAGGCGCCATGCAGCGCCACGAAGGCCGCCTCCACCTCCGCGTCCAGCCGGAGTTGACCGTCCCGCGGGTCCACCTCCGTCACCGTGTAGCCGGCCGCGCGCAGCCCGCGGGCCACGGCAGTCCCCGACCGCAGCGACACCGCGCGCTCGGCGGAGGGCCCGCCCATGAGCACCGCCACGTTCTTAAACCGGTCCGCCATAAAAGTCCCTGGCCCAGCCGGCGATCCGCTCCACGTCGCCCGCGCCCACGATCAACAGGGTGTCGCCCGGCCGCAATGTTCCGCGCAGATATTTCCATGCGCCGGCCAAAGATGCAACCCCGCGCGCGCGCACCCGGCCAAAGGCCTTGAAATGCCGCAGCAAATCCGCGCTGCGCCCGCCCGCCCGCGGCGCCTCCGACGCCGCGTAGACCGGCGTCAACACCAGCTCATCCACGCCCAGAAACGCCGGCGGAAAATCGCGCCCCAACGCCCGCGTCCGGGTGTAGCGGTGCGGCTGAAACACCGCCAGCAGTCGCCGGCGCCCCAAATTCCGCGCCGCGCCGATCAGCGCGCGGACCTCCGTCGGATGGTGCGCATAATCGGAAAGCGCCAGCACGCCGCCGCCCGCCGCCACCACCTCGAAGCGCCGCCGCGCGGGTCCGAAGGCCGCCAGGCCCGCGCCGATTTTTTTGAACGGCACGCCCGCCGCAAGCCCCGCCACGCAGGCCGCCAGCGCGTTCAACGCGTTATGCCGGCCCGGCACGGGCACGCGCAGCCGGCCCAGGCGGCGTCCCCGCCGCAACACGTCGAACGACACCGCGAACGGCTCCATCCGCAGCGCCACCGCGCGGAACAGCGCGGACGCGGAGCAGCCGTAGGACCAACTGCCCGGGACGGCGCCACCCACCTCCGCCGCGCGCGGATCGTCCGCGCAGTAAATCACCCGGCGCTTGGTGCGCGCCACCAGCCGGCGGAAGCAGTCCACCAGGTCCGCCTCCCGCTTGAAATGCTCCATGTGATCGAATTCGATGTTGGTCACCACCGCCACCTCCGGCGCATACAGCGCCAGGGTGCCGTCGCTCTCGTCGGCCTCGCACACCAGCCACGACCCCGCCCCCACGCCGGCAACGCCGCCCAACGCGGCGCTTTCGCCGCCGATGCAAAAGGAGGGCGCCAACCCGCCCGCCGAGCAGTGGCTGCCGGCACCTGCGCTCGATCCTGCGCTCATTCCGACGGTCAAGCGGAACTTCCGGCGCCTGTGCGAGAGCCTGCGCGACGACGACCGCCTGGAGATCGTCGGCCTGAGCGAGCTCGCCGCGCGCTACTCCGCACAGGCGCCCGCCGCCTCGCGCGAAGAGGTGCTCGCGTTCGCGCGGCAGGTCGCCGCGGACGGTCGCGTCGCCCTGTTGCGAGGTCGCGATCAGGGCCTGGTCGATTTCCG
>JAPLSZ010000229.1 GCA_026398385.1 Kiritimatiellota bacterium
ACGAGTTACGCGGGCATGGTCTGGCATGACGGGCGGCTCTGGGTCAGTTACTATTCCAGCCACGAGAAGCGGCGTACTGGCGTTTACATCGCCGAGGTGGCCTGCCGGCCCGGCGGTGCCGCCGACATCGGCACGCGTCGCGAATTGTTCGTGGACAACATCCTGATTGATTCGTTGACCCATGCCGCACTCGCGCTCCAGACCCCGGTGGACAAGGGAGTGGTGTTCCGCTTCGACCGGCCGTGGGAGGGGATGGGCAGCACCTACGTCACGGTCATCCGGGACGGTTCGCTGTTCCGGATGTACTATCGCGGGCAGCCCACCGAGAAAGTGGCGGACTCCGTAACCTGCTACGCCGAGTCGAAGAACGGGGTGGACTGGGTGCGGCCCAATCTGGGGTTGCATGAGGTGCAGGGGACACGGAACAACAACGTGATCCTGACTGCGGCCGACCGCCGCGATTCCTTCGCGCCGTTTCTGGACACGAATCCGAACGCGCGGCCCTCGGAGCGGTTCAAGGCGACCGCCAGCGGCTCGGGTTCCCGAAAGCCTGCGCTGGCTGGTCGGATATACCTCGCCGGACGGCATTCACTGGGAAAACACGAAGGGGACCATCCTGACCGGTTTCGAGTTTGACTCGCTCAACGTGGCCTTCTGGTCGGAGGTCGAGAATCGGTACGTCTGCTACTACCGGAACTGGCACGGCGGCAAGAAGGATCAGATCCGTCGCATTCGGCGGGCGACGACCACGGATTTTGCCGCGTTTCAGGATGAGGGGCTGATGGAGTACAGCTATCCCAACGGCGGCGCGCCGGCTTCGTACGAACACCACTATGTGAACGGCACGCACCCTTACCCCCGCGCCCCGCACCAGTACATGGCGCTGGCGGCGCTGTTCCAGGGCGAGAAGGCGGAGACCTATCCGCTGTTCATGACCAGCCGGGCCGGGTCGCTGGTGTACGACCGCCTGTTCCCCGGACCGTACTTCAAGCCGGCTGCGGAGATCGGGCCCCAGATCGCGCGCTCGAATTTCCCGGCCGAGAACTGCGTCCAGACCGGACCGCGCGAACTGTCTTTCTACGTGGGGCACCAGTATCGCAGCGGCGCGAACCATCTGCGCCGCTACGCGCTGCGCCTGGACGGCTTTGTGGCCGTTTCGCCAACCAATGGCGTCGGCGAATTGCTGACCAAACCCCTGACGTTCGCGGGCAAGCGGCTGACGCTGAACTACCGGGCCCGTTCCAACGGGAAGGTGCGCGTCGAGATCCGCCGCGCCGACGGGACGCCCGTCACCGGGTATGCGTTGGCCGACTCCGTGCCGATGACCGGCGACGAGATTGACGGTGCTGCGGCGTGGAATTCCGGCGCCGACGTGTCCGCGCTGGCTGGCACGCCGGTGCAACTCCGGTTCGTGCTGGAGAACGCGGACCTGTTTGCCATGCAATTTAAGAGTCAACCTAACAAATGAGGTTGCCCATACATACTGACTGAACGGCAGCTTGAACTACAAAAAACAACAAAGAAATAGCGCCATGACCCCCCTCCGCTTCGTGTTTGCCTCGATGCTGCTGGCTTCGTTCTGGGCGGCTCGCTCGCCCGCCGAGGTCACCCTGGACTCCCTGCTGGCCGAGATGACGGATTATGACGCCGTCGCCCGCTGGCCCCGACCGGAGTTCACCTGCAAGCAGGCGAGCAGTTACGACCGTAGAACGGTGGCGCCGGACAAGCCGGGTTGGTTCGCGAACAGCGACGCGAACCAGTTCATCCGCGTCGAGACGAACGGGGGACGGACCGAGAAGGTGATGCTGGACGCCGAGGGGCCGGGCTGTATCGTGCGCTTCTGGCTGACCACCGACGCAAACCGGAAGGGCGCGATCCGCTTCTACCTCGACGGCGCAACGGAGCCGGCGCTGACCTTCCCCGCCTACGACCTGCTTAGCGGCGACCTTGGCATCGGGCCGCCGCTGGCCCAACCGCACCCGGGCTACCGGCTCGACGGCCGCGGGGGCAGCAACTTCTACCTGCCCGTCCCCTACGCGAAGCGCGCCAAGATCACCTGGGAGGAGGCCGGCGAGGGCCCGCGCTACTACCAGATCAACTACCGCGCCTACGCGCCCGGGACCGTCGTCCGGACGTTCACCCTCGCCGCGCTGGAGTCGGCCCGGCCCGCGGTCGAAAAGGCGAACCGGGTATGTGCGTCTCCTCCGGACGCCCCGCCGGGGGCGCTTGCGGCGAAGGAGGCGGAAGTCGCCGCCGGCGGCGAACTGTCGCTCGAGCTGCCGCCGGGGCCGGCGGCGGTCCGCCGGCTGGAACTGCGCGTGCCGGCGGGCCGGCTGGAGTCTTCCGAACGCGTGCTGCGTTCGCTCGTGCTGCGGGCGGACTTCGACGGCGAACCCGCCGTGTGGTGCCCGGTGAGCGACTTCTTCGGCAGCGGCGCCGGGCTGAACCCGGTGCAGAGCTGGTACCGGACGGTCGAGACCAACGGCGTCCTGGTCTGCCGCTGGACCATGCCCTACCGAAAAACCGCGCGGATCGCGCTGGCCAACCTCGCCGAAAAGCCGGTGGCAGTTTCCCTCCGCGCGACCGCCGGCCCGTGGTCCTGGGATGACCATTCCATGCATTTTCACGCCGCCTGGCATTACGAGACGGACCTCAAGACGCCGCCCCACCGCGACTGGAACTTCGTTAAGATCGAAGGCCGTGGCGTCTATGTCGGTGACACGCTGGCGCTCTTCAATCCGGTCGCCACCTGGTACGGCGAGGGCGACGAGAAGATCTGGGTGGACGGCGAATCGTTTCCCTCGCACATCGGCACCGGCACGGAGGACTACTACGGCTATTCCTTCGCGCCCAAGCCGGCCCATAACACGCCGTTCTGCGGCCAGCCCCGGATTGACCATGGGATGACGCGGGGTCACAACACGTCCATCCGTTCGCGCAACCTCGACGGCATCCCGTTCCGCCGGTCGCTCCAGTTCGACATCGAGCTGATTTCATGGAAACCGACGACTCTCACCTACGCCGCCACGACCTGCTGGTACGCGTACCCCGGGGGTTCGTCGAATGTCCGGCCCCAGCCGCGGGAGGCCGCGCTGCCCGTCCCAACGCGGGCGAAGGCCGTCGCCGCCTCCTCGCCCCCGCGCCGGCCGGGCGCGATCGAGTGCGAGACGATGAACCTGACGGCGAAGTCCGGCGACTTTTTCGCGGGCGAGCAGGACATGGACCCGTTCGGTGGGAAGCGCTGGAGCGGCGGGCGGCAGTTGCTGGGCAAGACCGCGACGGTAGGCGACTCGGTGGAGGTCGAGTGGCCCGCCCCCGACGCCGCGCCGCGAAAGCTGACGCTTTTCGCCACCCGGGCGCCCGACTACGCTCTCCTGCGTTTCCGGGTCAACGGGAAGGAAGTCCCGGAGGTCTTTGACGGCTACGCGGCCAGGGTGGAACCCGCGCCGGCTTTTGCGCTGGGCGTCTTCGAACCGCGTGACGGGAAGTTCCGGCTGCGCGTCGAGGTGGCCGGGGCGAACCCGGCCTCGACGGGCGCAAAGCACTTCTTCGGCCTGGACTGCGTCATGATGGAGAAACCGTGATTTTAAGAAAAACAGGCATACGATCCTTCCCGATCGCTCATGCGCGCCATGGTGTGTGGGCCGTTGCCGGCGCAATTGCCCTGTTGCGGGACGACGGCATCCTGCTCATGACGCAGGGGGGACCCCATTCGCTCGGGTGTTCGGGGTTGCGACGTGTACGATTCAATAGCGAAAGGAGCGTGTCATCATGAACAGAACGAAGCCGTGTTGGTTGGCGGCGGTCTTGTGCCTGGCGCCGTTTTTCGCGGGTTCGGCGATGGCCGCGGCGGACCCGTCTTCGTCTGGCGGCGACGCCGGGGCAGGCAAACCGAACATCATCCTGATCCTGGCCGACGACCTGGGCTATGAAACCATCGGCGCCTACGGAGGGACATCCTACCGCACGCCGCGGCTCGACAAACTCGCACGTGAAGGATTGCGCTTCGAGCATTGTTACGCGCAGCCGCTCTGTACACCGAGCCGCGTCCAGATCATGACCGGCCGCTACAACAGCCGCAACTATATCGACTTCGGCTATCTCGACGTCAAGGCCACGACCTTCGCGCAGTTGTTGAAGGGCGCGGGCTACGCCACGAGCATCACGGGCAAGTGGCAACTCAACGGCAAAGACAAAAAACCGTCCGTGCCGGCGGCGACGCGGCCGAAGCATTTCGGTTTCGACGAGTGGTGCCTGTGGCAAATGGATGAGCCGGGCCGGGTTGCGGGAGTGGGCGACACTCGTTATGCCAACCCTGCATTC
>JAPLSZ010000040.1:0-479 GCA_026398385.1 Kiritimatiellota bacterium
GATGTTGTCCGGCTTGACATCGCTATGCACGAAGCCGGCTTCGTGCAGGGACTCGAGGCCGCGCAGCACCTGGCGCATGATGTACAGCGCGACGCCGGGCTGGATACACACCCGGCCGCGCTCGACGCGGAAGATGACATCGGTGAAGCGCGCCCACTCCTCCTTGGTGCAGCGTCCGCGCACCAACTCGAGGTGGTCGCCGTCGAGCAGGTAGCGCAGGCTGACGCCGTCCACGACCGCCATCTGCAAATAGCCGATGCCGTTGTTTTCCTCATACACGTCCGGCGCGACGAGGCAGGGGTTTTTCACCGTTTGCAGCCGCGACGTCTGCGCCGCAATGCGGCCCATGTCGGTCCAATACTTCTCGTCGCTGGAATAGATACCGGGGTCGAACAGCTTAATGGCGTGGCGCGTAATGCAGCCGCGCGCGCCCTGGCGCAGGGCGAGAAAAACAATGCCCTGCCGGCCGCGGCCCAGCT
>JAPLSZ010000040.1:519-2544 GCA_026398385.1 Kiritimatiellota bacterium
CGGCGCGCGCCTGGACGATCGCCCGATAATTGGCGCCGAGCTGGTACACGCCGGAGTCCCGGACGGAGGTCCCCGTGTCCAGCATGGTCGGCGCCAACGCGGCCACCTTCGGCCGCGGAGTGGCCTGCGCTTCGACGGCGTTCGTTTTTTTGTCGGCGGCCATAGGGATCACCTGCCGGTCGGGGGGCGGATGATAACCGAACCAGCCGCTTTTTCAACGATGAATTCAGCGCGGCCAGCGTTATTTCTTGCGCCGCAGAATGCGGTACAGATCGGAACTGGCCGGGGCGCCGGGCGCGGCCCGCGGCAGGGGAGCGCGGGGTGCGGGTAGACGCTGTCCCGGCCCGGCTGGACGCTGATCCGCGGCGTGCTGCTCCGCCACCGGCTGCACGCGCGCCAGCGCGGCCTCAGCCTGTTGGCGCGCCTCGGCGGTCTGCGCCGCCGCCTGCGCGTCGCGAAGCGTCAGGATCTGCCGGGCGGCTTCCGCGGCGGCTGTGTTCAGGACTTCGATGTGCTCACGGGCGGCGGCGAGGTCCTTTTTCAGACAGCCCAGTTGCTCGCGCAGTTCCTGCTGCCCGGCTTCGGCCCGGGCGGTCTGCGCCAGCCGTTGCTGTCGGATGGTTTCCTGCTGCCGGCCGTGCTCCTGCCGTGCCTGCGCGAGGCCGTCCTGGGCGGAGGTCAGTTCGCCGCGCAGCGCTGCGATGACGCTTTCGCGTTGCGCAAGTACCACCGCATTCGCTGCGGCGCGCTCTTGTTCACAGCGCACGGCCTGCGTCAGGGCCTCTCGCTCGGCGGAGGCGGCTTGCTGCGCCGCCTCCAGCGCCGCGCAGCGCGCGCAGAGCGCGCAGAGCGCGTCCTGCTCCGCTTGGTTTTGCTGTTGCTGCCGGACCGCCTCGCGCCGCGCCGCCTCCAGGCGCGCCAACTCCTGGCGCGCGACCACCCGTTCGCCGTTCAGGACCTCCAGTTGTTGTGCGGTCTGGCTGGCGGCCGCTTCCCGTTGCCCGGCCCGCTGGAGGGCTGCTTCCGCCTCCTGTTGCGCCCGCAGCAGCAGGCCGCTCAGCCGCTGTTGTTCCGCCGCGTCCCGGACCCGCGCGACGTCGCACTCCCGGCGGAACGCGGACGCCTGCCGGGCAGCGGCTTGCAGGACTTCGATCTCGGCGCGCGCGGCCGCAACGTCCCGCTGCAGGCCCTCCCGTTGCGCGTTCAAAGCCTGCCGCTCGGCCCCGGCCGCCGCGGCTTGCTCCTCCAGCGCCTGTTGGTGTTGTTGCGTGGTTTGGCGGCGGTCGGCTTCCATTTGCGCCACGGCTCCCCGCGCCGCCATCAATTCCTGCCAGAGCAACCCGAGATCCGGAGCCGACGGCGCTTCCTCCGGGGTGGTGTTTCGTGGCGCATCGGTATCCGCGGGCGGTTCGACTTGGACCGGCGCCTCTGCGGACGCTTGTCGATGGGCCGCCAGTTCGGCCAACACGTCGCGGGGTTGCGCTTTCCGAAACGGCGCATCGTCGTTCGGGGCCGGCGGTGGCGACGGCCACGCTTCCTGCTCGCGGAGTAAGCCGCACAAGGCCGCCGAGAGCGGCCCCAGTTCGACCTTGATCTCGCCCGCCAACAGCGCGGTCTTCAGCACCGGGAAAACCGTCGCGGGCGCGCGGGTCACGGCATGGTGCATGCGGGTGCTCCCGCTCACCGCGCCATCCGCCAGCAGTTCCACCAGCATGCTGGCGTGGTACGGGCCCGCCTGGGCGCCGTCGTCCAGCGTCACCACCCAGACCAAGTTGAGCTCCGCCACGCTGGGAGCCGGAACCCAGCGGTCTCCGTCGGCGGAGAGCGGGTCCTCCGGGCCGATGCGGCCATGGGCGGCCCACTGGAGTACCGCGGGCCAAGCCACCGGTCCGTAGAGGTCGCCCTCCGGCTTTTTAAGCCGCCAGCCGCTCAAGGCACACCAACTGGGGTTGCGCTAACCATGCGTGATCAACTAGCACGAAAGCGGACGGAGCGCAAGCCGCCCGGGCCAGCGCGTGCACGGGC
>JAPLSZ010000032.1:0-1344 GCA_026398385.1 Kiritimatiellota bacterium
TCGCGGTGCCAGAAAAACTCCTGCGGCTGCGCCCGCCCGCTCAACACCAGGCGCTTGTTTGTTTCCATGCGCTCAAAATGATCGTGCCGTTCATCCCGCCCGCAGTAACCGGGAAGGCCGTCCATCAAATTCTGCGCCAGCCCGAAAACGCGCTCAATGACCTTGGCCCGCGCCAGGCGCGCGTGACGGAACTGGATTCCGAGCCCGCGTAACCCGTTCTCCGTGTTTTCCCATTCGGCGGCATCTTCATTGCCTTTCAGAATGCGCGCGCGCCAGGAGCCGTTTTCAAAATAGAATCCGCGACTGGGCAGACCGTACACGTCATGAACCTTTGAAATCAGATTGCGGACGTGGAAGGCTGAATAGGCCGGCGTACCAGTCAAAACAAAGCCGAGGATGTACAGCGCGCGCACGTCAATCATCGCGAGCACTTGCGAGCGGATCACGCGCACAACCCCGCCGGCATCCTCTTCCCAGAAATAGACCGGGGCTGTGAGGTCATCGCCCTGCATCCATTCCCCGGAACAAAAATCTGGCCGGCGCTCAACATACGCCCCGTTCAACCGCGCGCATTTCGGCCCGTGGTGAATATCGTTCAGCATCGCGATCTTGTGGCGCAGCGCGGCGGCGATCTTGCGGGGGATGTAGGATTTGCGTTGCGGCTGCGCGGCATAGTGGGACACCAGGCCCGCGCTCAATTTGCCTTCCCGCCGCAGTTCACGCCACGCTTGCGCCAGCCGGCCGCCACGCTCAACAGCCCGCGCGATCAAGGCCAGTTCATCTTCCCCGGTCAGTTCCGGGGCGCGTCGCCAGCCAGATTTTTCCATGCGGTTGTCATGCGCCACGAGGGCCGGCCGGCCGGCGGCGACATAATGGCCGTGCTTCCTCCGCAGCGCCCGATCCAACGCGGCCGGGGACCGTGCCAGGCTGGGCGCGTAGGAGTTCAGGAAGTCCAGGAGCGCTGAACGTGCCGCTTTGCGCGCAACGCCTTGCGCCATGGCGCGATCAAAGGTTTCGATGATGTAGGTCCAAAGATAATTCTTTTCGCGCAACGTCGGCCGGTGCAGGTCGCTCCAGCTCGCAATGATATGCTGAAGCGGTTGTAACGCCTCTTCGTGCCAACGGGCCGGGAGCATCGCCGCGGCGGCCTTGGCGGGCCGGTCATCAAGATAAATTTCCAACCGGCTGAAATCTTCCCCGGCGCCGGCGCGCTGCAAGGTGCGCTCCAACATCCGCCGGCCGTGCCGTTGCGAAAGCTCCTGGCCAAAAACCCGGCGATAGTCTTCGCTGATGACCTGGTCAAGCTCTGCGGCGCTGGCCGTGTTCCGAATGGCCAAGGCCCGC
>JAPLSZ010000032.1:1360-2301 GCA_026398385.1 Kiritimatiellota bacterium
CTCGTTCCTGATTATTCCGGGCAGACTGTGCCCAGGATACCGATGGCTGCCAGGCCGTGATCGGCGCGCTGAGCAAGTGTTCCGCATTGCGGTAATGAAGTTCTTCCGCACGCACCTGGAGCTTCTCCCGGATGGGAACCGGCAGCGATGAAAAGCGCCAGGCTTTGGCCTTGTTCCCGTTCGACTCCAGCACGGTGTCCGAGTTCACCTTTTCAAGCTGAACGGCAACGGTGCGTTTCGCTATGCCCAGCGCCGCGGAGACGCGCAAAGCTGTAAAATGCTGGCCGCGGTCCTGGATATTATTTTCCGGTGTGCTCATGGATCACCTTGTCAGGCCGCCACAGCCGAAACACTTTATGCACCATGTTACGCTGGCGCGCAGTTATGCGCCCGCCGGTATCCGATTCCATTTTCAACAGTTCACCACGGCAAGTGCAATGGACGCGCACGCCGTTAATGGTCATGTCCACCTGAACCGGACCGACGCCCAGTTTAGCGCGCGCGGAATCGAGCGCATCGCGGGCGCGCTCCTCTAACATCCGCGCGCGCAATTCGCGGCGCGCCGCCTCCCGCACGAGTACCCGCAATCGGCGCACCTCCGCCAAACGGGCAAACGCTGGCCCGCCAAGGGAGCGCCGCAACGTCATATCCGATCCGAAATAGCACCTGTCTAGTTTACGATACGCGCGCAGCACGGCGTCCACCGTTGCGCTACCCCCGGCTGAAAACTGAATGGCCCGCTCTAGTTTTTCAGGATCAATCTGCCGGGCCTTTTTATGACGGCGGGGCTTGAACACATCCGGGCATGGATGAACGCGCCACTCATAAAAAAGCCGCGTCATTGTGGAGGGACACAGCTTCAGCCGATAGCCGTCACCCAAGGACCGGCCGCGATAGCGGCGCGCAACAGCGCGGATCGCTGGAACAACTCTGGCGCCGGC
>JAPLSZ010000013.1:0-536 GCA_026398385.1 Kiritimatiellota bacterium
ACTTGAACAGTGATCGGAGGGTGTGGCTTTGCGGCCGTCGAAAGCGGAACCACCACCACCGTGCGCCTTAGCCGATTCAACGTGTCGTGCGTGAGCACGACACACGGTCTGGTCTTTCGGATCTCCGATCCTTGAGTCGGATCGAGAGAAACCCACCAGACTTCTCCGCGCGCAACAATTGGGTCGCTCATTCGGCCACCCCGTCGTCGAATGCCTGCCAGTCGTCAATCTCGCGTTCGAGAGCCTTGTCCCGGTTGGCGGCGCGACATGCCGTAGCAAGTGAATCTTCGTGTTCCGACAAGACACCCTCCAACAGTCGGGTCACGAGGCGCGACCGTTGTCGCGACGGTACTGCCACTTGGAACCGATGAGCCACAGCGTCAGGAATGGATAGTGTTAATCTCATGAATACGCATTATGCATTATGACTTATGTATGTCAACCTGTTCTTCTGGCACAACGTCTATACTCCTGTAGGCGACGTCGGAAGTCCAACCGCGCGGCCACGCGCGGGAACCTCCGCAGGCGTCAACAGG
>JAPLSZ010000013.1:608-2155 GCA_026398385.1 Kiritimatiellota bacterium
AACGGTAGGCTCCTGGGGACGGAAAGGCAAGGAAAAATGCCAGTTTGGCCCGAAGACAAGGTTTCCAGCCGCTGGTTTGGCCAGGGTCGGGGAGACCCCGACGGTCCGCAGGGCTCGACTTGGGCACTGTCTGGCGAACAGGGTCCGGTTCAAGGGCCCTGGGGTTTGGTCGGCAGAACGGACGGCAGAACCATGGCCAGACGGCCGAACAGTGCGTTCATCTGGCGCACGACCATGCCTTGGGACTCGGGGTCGAGCGGGCTGGTGACGTTGGGCAGGATGCAGGCCTTGTAACGCAAGGTCGTCTTGATGGACCGGTGGCCCATGTCTTGCTGGACCGCGCGGATGTTGTGGCCGGCCAGCAGGCGGCGGTGGGCATAGGTGCTGCGCAGGTTGGTGGGGGTGAAGCGCTTGAGTACGCCGGAGTGCAGGCCGCCTTTCTGCACAATGCGTTCAGCCTGCCGGGTGCTGAGTTCGCGCACCGCGCCCTTGCTGTCGGGTCGTCCGCACACCATGGGGGCCGACGCCCGGCTGATAGCGGCCAGGCCCTGAAATAGCGGCAGTAGGCCCTGGGGCACGGGGACCGTGCGGGAACGGAGACCGGACGGATCCTCGATGCGCAGCGTGGCGGCCGTGGTATCCAGGTCCGCCCAGCGCACGCCGCAGGCTTCCGAGACGCGGAGGCCGCATCCGGCGAGTAGTGCGACGAGCAAGCGATCGCGCGGGTTGGGCAGCACATCGAATAGCCGGCGCAAGTCGCGATCGTGCAGGGTCTCGGGCAAGGGCCACTTGCGGCGCGGCGTGACCATGCGGGCGGTCACGTCCATGTTGCCGAGCCGGTCGAAGCAGTTGCGCAGTACGGCAATGACCGACGCCATCCATGACCAGGACATGTTCTGTTCGGTCAAGTGGACGAGAAAGGCCTCCGCGAGTTCGCGGGTGAGGTCGCCCGGAAGGAGGATGCCGTGCCGGTCGCGCAGGAATTTGCGCAGGTCGCGGAGTACCTGGCGGTACAGTCGCAGTGTGCCGGGGCGGTAGTCGTCTTGGCGCAGGCGATCCTGGACCCACTGCCAGAAGGCCGGCCAGTCGGCACTGGGCGGTGCGAGGGGCGGGCGCTCAGCCTCGCGCACGCGCAACCGGGCGATATCGTTAGTGGCGGGTGGGGTCATACGGTGGGCCTGTCCTCAGGACGGAAGGACGGAACGCGGCTGGCGGCCGCAACGGAAGGTGGGAGGGGAGGGGCCGAATTCCGATTGCCGAATGCCGAATGAGGAAGGGCGGAGGCTGGACTGCCGGCAGTAGCCGGGCTCTCGGGGCCTTGGACAAGTTGCAGCGATGCAGCGCAACCAGGGGTTGCTTCGGAAGCGGGGGCGGCCACGGGTGAGGGGAGCGCCGCGGCCATCGGTGCGAGTTTCTGCATCATGACCGCCATCTGGCGCAACATGAGTCCCACGTCGGTCCCGGGTTCCGGCGTGTCGGCGGGACTGGCGACGCCCAGTGGGCCGTTGGGCAGTACGTGGGTATAGATCATCGTTGTGCGCAGGTCC
>JAPLSZ010000117.1 GCA_026398385.1 Kiritimatiellota bacterium
ATTTTAAATTTCCAACAGTGGACCCCGTCCGTAAATGGCTGGACCGGTCTGTTTGGTTCGCTCTCGGGTATGCGCCCCCCGGCGGGAACGATCATCTTCGTTGAGGAAATTCAGAACGGTTACGGGGGCGCTTTTGATAATGTCAACGGCAGGGGCGGCGGGGGATTCCTTAATACGTGGGAAGATTTGGTCGGTGTTTTTCACAAAAACGGCGACAACTATGGTTTTGCAGATGGCCACGTTGAATTTCATGCCTACGAAAATCTTGCTAATATGATAAGAATCCGCAATTTAATCCTGTACCCACAACCTGGTCAAAATCGTTTCCCAAGTGCGGTCAATGATCCGGATTTTGCGTGGCTTGTGCACCACCTGAATCCTATATATTTCCCCTAAAGCGGGCGCCTGTTTAAAGCGAGTTCTTTGGTCTTCCAGACCTTCCGAGGACAGGCGCAACGCCACGCAAAGCCGGGGATCCACCCACACCCCGCGCACACGCTGCGCCGCCAGTCACGCGGCGGCCGCAACCAGCGGCACCTCGTGAACGACGATGGCTTCCGTCGCGTCGCCCGGCGCCGGCGTTACTTGCGGAAGGTCAGCTTCCAGTCCACGGTCTTGGTGGCCGAGGGCACCAGGCGGACCGTCGCCGTCTCCGTCTGGTTGGCGATCTCGACCTTCTCGCCACTGGCTTCGGCGCTCTTGAGTTTGAACCCGGCCGGCAGATGCACCGTGAGCACATACGGGTCGCCGCTGACCACCGTGCTTTTACCGGCAAGGATGTTCGCCGCCTTGTCCCATTTCTCGTCTATCAGGCACACGCCGCCCTGCGAGAGATGGCGCGTGGTCGAGAGCACCCAGGGATGCAGCCGCGCCTCGCGGATGGCAAAGACCTGCATCCCGTTGTTTTCGTCCATCGCCGGCGCGGCGAACGAGCCCTTCGACTGGCCGAGGAACTTCTGCGTCCAGAACTCAAAAACCAAGTATTCGCGGTCGGCGTCCAGTCCCATGTCCGCGAACTTGACCTCCTGCTGCGGCGCGCCCTTCATATCGAACTTCCATTCCGTCGCCCGTTTCTTCGCCCACTGGATGCGCGAGAGCACCGACCAGTGATCGAAGGGCCGGTCAATCTCCTGCAGCCACCAGGTGTCCGACCCGTGGCCGGGATCGTAGAGCTGCGCGGGCACGATCGAGAGCACGGGCGCGCTGCGCTTCATGCCTTCGAGGTTCTGGTCGTCCTTGTAGACCTCGACCTTGTCGCTGACCATGAGCACGCCGCCGGCGATACTGCAGATGGCGGGCCGAACGACCGTCCGGACCGACACCGGCTGCTCCCTGCCGAAGACCGGCATCATGGCCTTCTCATCCATGAGCCAGCCTCCCAGGATGTCGCAGTGGTCTGGATCATTGCGCCACACCACGCCTTCATAGGAACTGTGGTTCGCCAGGGTCTCGGGTTGGAAGCCATCGTTGGAGAGCCGGCAGCCGTCAGCCAGCCCGATGACGTTCAGGCCCGGACCCACGCCCCAGCAGTTGAGGATGTACACGTCCGGGCCGAGTTCTTCGCGGGCCACCCGGTCCCAGTCGCGCAGCGACTGCTCCGGGGTCGAGTTGATCTTCTTGAAGTGGTCCTCGCACTGCTTGTTCTTGTAGGCGCTCAGCAGGTCGCCCGCGCCGTCAATCTTGACGTAATCCCAACCCTGCTGCTTGTGGCCGCGGTAGATCGGGCGAACCATCCCGTCAAGGGCTTCCTTGTTCTTCGTGTTGAGCAAGTAGAACCCATGGCCTGCGAAGAGCGTGCCGTCGGCCTTCTGGACAAACCAGTCCGGGTGCTTTTTGCCGATGTCCGCGACGTTCGGGTCGTTCGGCCGGTGGACGCGATGCACCCAGATGCCGCCTTGCATCCCGCCGGACTTGATCTTCTTGAGCGCATACTCCGCGCCGCCCGGGAACTTGCTGTTCCAGGTCAGCCAGTTCGTGGGACAACTGCCGTTGCCGATCTGATAGGTGTCGTCCAACTGGATATATTTATAGCCGAAGTCGGGGAGCTTCTTCTGGGAAAACACATCCGTAAGATCGTCGAGCGTCTTCTGGGTGAAATCGTACTTGTAGGCCCACCCGAGCCTTTGCACGCCTTGTAGGTCCAGGGGTCGTAATAGGCGAGATTCCGGTGTTTCTGGTAGAAGCGGGGGCGGAACGTCAGCTCGATGCTGTTGCCCGTGCTTTGAAAATCGAAGGTTCGCTCCTGTTGCTTGTCGGCCTTGGGCGCGATCCGGGTGGCGCCATCGGCCGGCCCGACCAGCACCCAGTCCCAATGGCGGTCGTAGAGGGCATTGTTGCGCAGGTTGCGGCTCAAGCCCACGCTGTTGCGGACCAGCGGGAAGCGCCGCTGCGCCTCCCCGGCGGTTTCCGCGGCAAACGCCTCCGCGCTGCCGGTGACCACGCCGCTCAGGACCAGCTTCACGCCGTCCTGCGGCTGGGCCAGCGTGAACTTCAGACGCTGCTCGATTTTCTCCTGCCCGCCGGCGGCGGCCGGCTGTTCCAGTTTGGCTTCCACGCCGGCCACCGCTTTTCCCGCGGCGTCCTCGGCGCGGACCGTCGCCTCGAAAATCACGCCGCCATGATAGCGCAGGCTCAGCCGCCCCTGGGCGGCATTCCAGGCAACCGCGGCCGGGGCATTGGGCGGAGGAGCGACCGTTTCCGCCCCGGCAGCCCAAGACATCGCAACCCCCGCGGCCAGGAACGCCGCCGCCAGCCCAAGCCGCCGCAAGATGCTCGTCATCATATTCGTGCCTTTCATGTTTTTTTGGGGATGGCCCCTTCGTTGTTAAAACCGTGACTGTTTCCGATCCGCATTATCCACGCTTCCTTGCTTTTGTCAATTGATATTGCCATCTGAGTGTAATGCCGTAATGCCTCAGTTGCATGGGGGTACTGTCGAGGCCTCGCTTGCGACGCCCGCCTGCGGTGAGCTTGTCGATGGCGTTAAATTATCGTTTTCTGCCGATCTATGACCGCTGACGGCGCACGCGACCTTGCGACGACGGCGGCGGCGGCGGACTTCCGGCCGGCAGCACGCGCTGGGCGCAGAACTGCCCCTTGCATTTAGGGCAATGCGCCCGCCCCTGCAGGACGGTGCAGAAATCCTCCCCCTGATAACGCTTCACCATCTCCGAGGGCCGGAGCTGGAACGCATGCTGGCAGGTGCCGCACACGAAGGAGCGCGGGTTGTTTTCACCCGGAATCCCGCCCGGAGCGGACGAGTAGGCGCGGTACATATTCCAGCCCGCCCAGCCGAGCAGGCCCACCAACACCACCGCCAGAATGCCAGGATGCAGTTTCATGCAAACTCCAAGCCGATCAGTGCGGATCACTCATGGGCCAATAGTACT
>JAPLSZ010000187.1 GCA_026398385.1 Kiritimatiellota bacterium
AGGACTGGCAGGAATTTGTGACCGGCACCGATCCCACCAACCGGAACAGTTGCCTGGTGGTCAGCAATGCCACCCCGCAGCAGGGCGACGCCGGGTTTACGATCCAGTGGCCCGCGGTGCCGGGCAAAACCTATCAAGTCGAATACTGCGACGCGTTGGGCGAGCCCTGGCAGGAAGACCTGCCCGGTTCGCAACTGACGGCCGGCGCCGGCCAGACCACGCTGACCTACACCGACACCACGGCGGGCGCCTCGCCCAGGCGAACTTATCGGGCCATGACCGGCGGGGTCTTCAGCCCGAACGGCGTGGGCTATGCGGTGGTCCAGGTGCCGCCGGCGGGCGGCTATGCGCTCTGCGGGCTGAACTTCATGCCCGGCGGCAACGATCCGACCACGCTGCCGGACTTGCTGGGCACGAATCAACTGGTCCGGAACAGCGCCTATACGCTCGCCAGCCAGGTGCTGCTCTGGGATTCCGAGGCGCAAGGCGGCGCCGGCGGCTATCTGGCGGTCTTCCAGAAACCCAACGGCAATTTCTACCTGACCCAGACCCCCACTGTTGCGGTCATTCCGGGCATCGGCCTGGGCGAGGCGCTCTGGATCCAGTCGCCCAAAGGCGCCACGGCCACACAAACGGTGCTGCTGGCGGGTGACGTGCCCACCGACCCCGTCATGCCGCAGTTCGTGCCGGCGGGCTTGAGCATGTTCGCCAACCCCTATGCCGCCCCGCTGGACCTGAACGACACGAACCTGCATTGGGTGGCGAACGGCGCGACGGCCCGGAATGCCTATACGCTGGCCGATCAGCTCTGCCTCTGGACCGGTACAGGCTACAACAATCTGTACCTGCGGGCCTCCGACCAGAAGTGGCATTACCAGAGCGGCGGGTTGCTGGCGACGAATGCCGTGATTGCCCCGGGAGCCGGCGCCTGGTACAAGGCCAAGCAGGCGGTCACAAATTGGATCGTCAGGCCTTATCCGTGGTAGTTATCATCACCTCACAGAAGCGGAACGATGAAAAGAATGGTGCTGGCAGCGCTGTGCGTACTGGCGGGCGTTGCGACCGGGGTCGCGGATGTGACGGTCATTGACTGGGGCTCGCAGTACGCGTTCAGCGGGCAGGGCGAGCCGGACATCTTCTACGTCAACGGCTTTAAAATCCCCACCAATTCGACCTGGGCGGTGCAGATCGTGCGCGCCGCCACGGGCGAGTGGACCAACGCCTTCCAGACGGTGCTGCAGGGCACGCCGGTCTATGCCAACGCGCCCACCGAGTTCTGGGGCAGCGTGGAACTGGATGGCGTGGCGCTGCAGCAGGTGCCGCAGCCCTGGGCCGCGGACTTGAATGGCGTCGCCATCTTCACGCGCCTCTTCAACAACGCCAACCCGCTGCTGGCGACGATGGTGGCCGACGTCGCGCCGACCACCCTGACGTGGACGCCGTCGGAGATCACGCCGCAATCCGTGACGTACAACATCGGCACGGTCAGCCCCGCGGCGTGGCACCAGGTGATCCCGGAGCCCGGCACGGCCGCCATGCTGTTCTGCGCCGCCGGGATCCTGGCCCTGCGCCGCGCCCGGCAGGCGAAAAAGCGCCGGTAGTCAATACCGACCTGGTGAGGAGGCTTCATCATGCATCGGCATTCTTTGGGAAGCGATATCAGATGGAACACGACAGTCACGCGCCGCTGGGCCTGCGCCCTCTGGCTGATGGTGGGAATGTGCAGCGGGCTGCACACGGCCCGGGCGCAAACGCCCGACGCCTTCAATCCGGGCGCCAATGGCGTGATTCGCTCGCTGGCGGTGCAGGCGGACGGCCGGATTCTGGTGGGTGGCGAGTTCACGACGCTGGCGGGCCAGGCGCGCACTCGGCTGGCGCGGCTGAATGCGGATGGGACGCTGGACGCCGGCGTGGGCGGTCAGTTCACGACGCTGGGCGGCCAGGCGCGTGACCGGATCGGCCGACTGGCGGCGGATGGAAGCTTGGAGGCGGGTTTCGCTCCCAGTGCGAATAGTCATGTGCTCACGCTGGTGGCGCAGACCGACGGCAAGATCCTGGCGGGCGGCTGGTTCACGTCGCTGGGCGGGCAGACGCGCAATTATATCGGGCGGCTGAACGCGGACGGGACGCTGGATACCGGCTTCAATCCGGGTGCGAATAGCGACGTTAACGCGCTGGCGGTGCAGGCGGACGGCAGGATTCTGGTAGGCGGCAACTTCACGACGTTGGCGGGGCAAACGCGCAACCGGCTGGCGCGGCTGAACGCAAATGGGACGTTGGACGCCGGCTTCGATCCGGGCGCGAATAGCGATGTTTACGCGCT
>JAPLSZ010000031.1 GCA_026398385.1 Kiritimatiellota bacterium
CCCGACGGCGGCGCTCCCTCCCCGGAATTTTTGTAGTCACGGCGACAGAGCGCCGTGGCTACACTGAAAGTTAATCTTATGGATTTACACAGATTTCAGTCGGCGAAATCTTCGTTTGACAAGGCGTAGCCGGCTGGCTACACTGGTGGTGTGATGGAGTTGCGCAAGACGAGGGAATTTGCCACGTGGCTTGACGGCCTGCGCGATATTCACGCAAGGGCCCGTGTGCAGGCCAGGGTTGAGCGCTTGGCGATGGGAAATCCCGGAGACAGCAAATCGGTCGGCAAAGGCGTCTGCGAAATGAAAATAGACTGCGGGCCGGGTTATCGCGTGTATTTCACGAGGCGCGGGCGTGAGGGCCTCCTTCTAGGCGGCGACAAGCGCACCCAGGTTAGCGACATCCGGACCGCCCTGCGCCTCGCAGGCAACCTTTAGGAGCACACCATGAGCAAAACAGCAACAAGTCGCTACGATGTCGCGGAGCACCTCCGCACCCCCGAGGAGATGGCCGCCTACCTCGAAGCATGTTTTGAGGAAGCCGATGGCGATACGGCGCTGATCGCCAAAGCGCTTGGGGATATTGCCCGCGCCAAGGGGATGACCCAGGTGGCTCGCGAAGCGGGCGTGTCACGGGAAAGCCTTTACAAGGCCCTGTCCGGCAAACGCAGTCCCGGCTTCGACACCATCCTCAAAGTCGTGGGAGCACTGGGGCTGAAGTTGCACGCCAGCGCCATGCCCGGCTGATCGGACCGGCGGCCACAGGGCCTGGGCCGTGCCCGCTCGCCCGCGTGCAGGCGTGCGCGCTGGTGCAGGAAGAAATCCACGCGCGGCGCGCTGCGCCGCGGACTATTTCAGCCCCAGGCGGAGCAGTTCCTCGGCAATCTGGATGGCGTTCTGCGCCGCGCCCTTCCAGATGTTGTCGCCGGCGACCCAGAGCGCCAAGCCGTTGGCGACGCTCGGGTCCGTGCGCAGCCGGCCCACGAGCACGTCGTAGCAGCCCGAAGCGTTGATGGGCAAGGGATAGACCGCCTGCGGCGGGTCGTCCACCACCCGGACGCCCGGCGCCTGCGCCAGCAGCGCGCGCGCCTGCGCGACGCTGAGCGGGCGCTCGAATTCGGCATTGAGCGCAATGCTGTGGCCGTTGAAGACCGGCACGCGCACCGTCGTGGCGGCGATGCGGATGGCGGCGTCACCAAGAATCTTGTGCGTCTCGTTCCGCAGCTTGATTTCCTCGGTGCTTTCGCCGGAATCGTCCTTGAACGAACCGACCGCCGGAATCACGTTGAAGGCGATCGGATGCGGATACACCTCGCGCGGCAGCGGCTGGCCGGCAACCCAGGCGCGGACCTGCGCTTCCAACTCCCGGATCGCGGCGCTGCCGGTGCCGGAGACGGCCTGGTAGGTGCTGGCCACGAAACGGCGGAGGCGCGCCGCCCGGTGCAGCGGCGCCAGCGCCATCAGGGCGACAATCGTGCTGCAGTTCGGATTGGCAATGAACCCCTGGTGCTGCCGCAGGGCCTCCGGATTGATCTCCGGGATCACCAGCGGCACCCGCGGATCCATGCGGAAGTCGTCGCCATTATCAATGACGATGCCGCCGCGCTGGACCGCCTCCCAGCCGAGGGTCTGCGAGGCGCCCTTGGCGCCCTCGGTGCCGGCGAAGAAGACGAAGTCCAGGCCGGCAAACGCCTCGGGCCGGGCCGCCTGGACCGGATAGCGCACGCCGTCAATGAGCTCCACGCGCTCGCTGCGCGCGAGGATGGTCAACGCCTTGACCGGAAAGTTCCGCGCCTTGAGCAGCCGGACCATTTCGGTGCCGACCGCGCCGATGCCCACCACACCACAGTTATACTGCTTCATGTTGGCTTCGTCTTTCTTGCCACAGAGAGCACAGAAATATTATTTTGACGCCGTCCACCAAGCGCGCCGCGCCGAAATTAATCAGCAAGGCGCGATGCAGGCTGGTGCTCTTCAAATATGACAACCGTCTCTGCATTGCTATCCGTCCAATTCTTGTTTTCCTGCGAAGATTTTTTACAGGATTAACCATTCGACAAGGCTCATGGCAGGCACGGATTCTACAGGATTGAAAGCTGTCGCCGCGCCAGCCTATCTGTCCACAAATCAACAACCATCCTGAAATCCTGTCAATCCTGTCCAAATATTCTTGGGTTGCGGCTAGGCCGGGCTGGAGCAGATTTCAGACCCGTTCGGCCACCAGGTCGCCCACTTCGATCGTACCGTACCCCATCTTGCCGGCCGCCAGGCTCTTGACCTTCGTCAGGCACACATCGGATACCGCCGCATTGATCGCATTAGCCGCCTTCTGCTCGCCCAGGTGTTCGAGCATCATCATGCCGGCACAGATGGCGGCCAGCGGATTGATCACGTTCTTACCGGTGTATTTGGGCGCCGAGCCGCCCATGGGCTCGAACATGCTCACGCCCTCGGGGTTGATGTTGCCGCCGGCGGCGATGCCGAGACCGCCCTGGGTGATCGCGGCGAGGTCCGTGATGATATCGCCGAACAGGTTGGCCGTGACCAGCACGTCGAACCATTCGGGGCTCTTCACCATCCACATGCACGTCGCGTCCACGTGGTAATAGTCGCGCTTGATGTCCGGGAATTCGCGTTCGCCCATTTCATGAAAGGCCCGTTCCCACAGATCGAACACAAAGGTCAGCACGTTGGTTTTGCCGACCAGCGCCAGGGTGTTGTGTTCTCCGCGGCCGCGCGCTTTTTTGCCGTACTTGCGGGTGTAGTGGAAAGCCCAGCGCAGGCAGCGGTCCACCTGGGCGCGGGTATAGACCATGTTCTGCATGGCCACCTCGTGCGGCGAGCCTTTCATCATGATCCCGCCGGCGCCGGTATAGACGTCGCCCGAATTTTCGCGCACCACCACATAGTCAATGTCCCGGGGGCCTTTGCCCTTCAGGGGGCACTCGACGCCCGGATACAGCCGGACCGGCCGCAGGTTGATGTACTGGTCCAGCGCGAAGCGCAGCGCCAGCAGAATGCCCTTCTCCAGGATGCCCGGCTTGACGTCGGGGTGGCCGATGGCGCCGAGCAGGATCGCGTCGTGCTGGCGCATCTCGTCCGCCGCATTGGCCGGCAGCACCTCGCCGGTCCGCAGGTAGCGGTTGGCGCCGTAATCGTAGTCGTGCAGGTCCAGTTGGAAGCCGAATTTCTGCGCCGCGACACGAAGCACCTTCACCGCTTCCCGGGTGACTTCCGGCCCCGTGCCATCGCCGCCCAGCACCGCAATTCTATAGGTTTTGCTCATGCTTTCCTTTACCCCTGGCGGGCGCTCCGGCGCCCCGCCGCTGTTGTCTTAAAGACGTGGCAGCATAAGGATCGAGCCACGGCGGCGCAAGCATAAATGCCGCGACTGTCGCGACTCTTTGAAAATGTCCCCTTGTAACTCTTTAGAAATGTCCCCATGGGTGGTCTCCTGCGCTGAAGCAAGGAGGCCCCATGGAGATGATCGAAATGAGCAGCAGGGAGCGACGACGGATGACGGTGATGGCAA
>JAPLSZ010000195.1 GCA_026398385.1 Kiritimatiellota bacterium
GGAGGACCTACTTCAACGGCTGGCCGAAGGCAAGGTGTATGTGCCCGAGCGCGCGGAGGCCGCTGCGCGCAACTTCCTTTGCGAGGGTAATCTCGTTGCATTGCGGGAAATGGCCTTGCATCTGGCAGCGGAGCGGGTCGGACAGGACGTCCGCGACTACATGCAGGCTCGCAAGATCGTCGGGCCCTGGAAAACCGGGCACCGCCTGCTGGTGGCGGTCAGCGCCAGTCCCCATTCCGAACAGATGGTGCGTTGGACGCGCCGGCTGGCCGACAGCCTGGGCTGCACCTGGATCGCGGCGCACGTCGAGACCTCCCGCGTGTTATCGGAAGAGGAGCAGACCCGCCTGACGCGGAATCTGTCGCTGGCGCGCACCCTCGGAGCGGAAGTCCGGGGAACTACCGACGAAGACGTTGTACGCGGGCTGCTCCGTGTCGCGCGCGAGCAAAACGTCACGCAGATCGTCGTTGGCACGCCGTCCGCGCTCGGCCCCGTGATCCTTTCGGGCGGTGCGCGCCGGTTGCAGCGGCTGATCCGTGAAGCCGGCAGCATTGACGTGCACGTCGTGCGCGCCGAGGGCCGCGAAGCTGTGAGTCGCCGCCCGTTGTGGCGCCTGCCGGCGGAAGCGGAGTGGCCGCAGTACTTGTACGCGGCGGGCGTCGTCGCGGGCGTCACGCTTCTCAACCTGGCTCTGGCCTCATTTGTCGGGTCTCGTAGCCTGGGTCTTTTCTACCTGATGATGGTGGTGGCATTGGCGGCTTTCCTCAACCGCGGCCCGGTTTATCTGGCCGCGACCTTGAGCGCACTGCTCTGGGATTTCCTGTTCCTGCCGCCCCGGCTGACCTTCTACATCGGCAGTTTCGATGACGCCCTGATGTTTGCCATGTACTTCATCGTGGCCCTGGTCACGGGACACTTGATCAGCCGGATTCGCGCCAGGGAACGGATGGATCGGAGGCGGGAGGAGCGGGCGACGGCGATGTATATGTTGACGCTGGAACTGGGCGACGCCTCCACATTGGAAGAAATCGAGCGCGCCACCGTGAGCAACGTGGAGCGCGCGTTCAAGGCGGATGCCATCTTGCTCTTGCCTGACGCGAGCGGCAGCCTGCGGGGCGACCTCCCGGAGAAAGAGCTCGGCGCGGCGGTCTGGGCATACGAACACGTGCTGCCGGCAGGGCGATTCACCGACACGCTGCCGATGACCGACGCCATGTACCTGCCGCTACACACGGGCGGCAGCGCGTTGGGCGTGCTGCGGCTGCATTGGCGGCAGAGTTCACCCCCCACCATCGAACAGCGCACGATGCTGGACGGTTTTCAGCGCCATATTTAGCTGGTCGTTGACCGGCAACGGCTGCGGGAAGCCAAGGCCCAAAGCCATTTGCTGGCGGAATCGGAGCGGCTGAGCCATGCGTTGCTGAACGCGGTGTCCCACGAGTTACGCACGCCTATCGCGGCGATCGAGACGGCTGCAAGCGGGTGGCATCCGGGGCTCGATCCGGCCGTGCAGAACGCGCTGGTGGCGGAGATCAGGGAGGCAACCGCCCGGTTAAGCCGGCTGGTTGCCAATTTGCTCGACATGGCCCGCCTGGAGTCCGGCCATGTGAAACCACGCGTGGATTGGTGCGATATGAACGACATCGTCAATGCAGCGCTGAAGCGGGTTGTCAGTGAATTGGCGAATCGGGGTGTTTCGGTAAAGCTGCCGCCGAGTTTCCCCCTTGTGCGGGTGGATTCCAGGTTGATCGAACAGGCATTGGTTAACTTGCTGCTCAACGCGGCGATGCACACGCCGGCAGGCACGCCGGTGGAAGTGAGCGCTGCGATAGAAGAACAGAAGGTGGCCATCACGGTGGCCGACCGCGGCCCGGGATTGCCGGCTGAGGCGCTCCCGCGTATCTTCGACAAGTTTTACCGCGCGCCGGGAGCGGCGGCCGGCGGTACCGGACTCGGACTTTCGATCGTCAAGGGCTTTGTCGAGGCGCATGGCGGTCATGTGCGTGCAGCCAACCGGCCGGCCGGCGGCGCCGCTTTTACGATTGTCTTGCCCCTTCAGGAGCCACCCATCCCATGAGTAGCGCGACGGCCCAAAATCATGTAGTTCTCGTGATTGACGACGAGGTTCAGATCCGGCGCCTGCTGCGCATCACGCTCGAAGCCAATGGGTACAAGGTGCTCGATGCCGCCAGTGGACGGGATGGCCTGGTCGAAGCGGCTACACGGCGGCCCGATATCGTGATCCTGGATCTGGGACTGCCGTATATGGAGGGTATATCAGTCCTGAAACGACTAC